>JBBQVN010000024.1:0-34118 GCA_038211475.1 Terriglobales bacterium
GCGGGAGAAAGCTGATATTGGTTCGGACGCGGAAAATGCTTTCGGCCAGAGGCACAGAGAGACACGAGTGGGGCTGCTGCTTCGGAGATAAGAACTGGAAGAAATCCTGGGTGAGGAGAGATTCGCGATGGATGCAATGCAGGAAGAGTTGGTGCTCGAGGTGGCGGAGCATCATCGGCACCAAGCCAAGTCGCAATTTTTCTGGGTGTGGGGCGTGTTGCTGGTAATTACCGCGGTGGAAGTGTACCTAGGCTACCAGAACATGAATCCGGTGCGGATGCTGAGCATTTTGATGGCGCTGTCGATTGTGAAAGCGGCGCTGATCATCGGATACTTCATGCACATGAAGTTTGAAGTGTCGCGGATGAAGTGGCTGACCATGGCTTCCCTGGTGGGTTGCCTGTGTATGATGTCGGTTTTCTTTCCGGATGCGATGCGAATTTTGTCACTGGGTGTGAAATGAAGAAACGCTTGCTGCTAGTTGGGTTGGGACTGGCGTTGTGGGCCTCGCCTGCAATGGGCCAAGGCTGCGCCATGTGCTACTCCAATGCGATGGCAGCCGGCAAAGATGGACAGGTGGCCATCAATCGCGCCGTCATCGTGCTGTTGGCGCCACCGTTGGGATTCATGAGCTTGGGAGTGGGATTAGCGTTCCGGTATGGCAAGAAGCGTGACGAGGAGCAAGGAGACTAGGCCTTCTCGGCATCTCATGATCTTAGTGCCATCAGCAGCGGGAGAATGGCAAAAAAACCTAGCATCAGGTAGTAAACCGTCCCCGCGATGGGGTCTCGGGTCGCCAAATACTCGTGGATAGAGAGACCGCGCAGCCAGACGGTCAAGGTGACTTCCGCTATCAATGAGAGTGCCAAGGCGACCGCCCCCATCCCCAGCCGGGCAGACGGAGCCGGAGAGACTTCCAGACGCTTCACCGTCCACCGCGCCGCGAACACGATGACCACCAACATCAAAGGCATTTCCATCAGTTCGGCGGTTCTTGCTCCCAGGCGGGGAACGATCAAGAGGGTGCGGATGACGCCGAGCACAAAGCCCGAGCCGAATACCAACGCAAAATAGACCACGCCTGATTTCAGGATTTTCATTTCAGCTTGCAGAGCTTCGCTACGGTCTGGTGACGGCGGTTTCGATGAAAATCACAGGCTTCAGGCGCCCTTCCCTTCTCCCTTATAATCATAAGATTGCGTGGTGACGAAGAGGCGCCTTGTGCACGCTCCCGAAGTCACGCCCATGTCGTCACAGCGATGACGTCACAGCAATGAAACCACGGCGATTGTAAATCATGTCCACAGAAAGCATTGTCGTCCGCGGGGCTCGGGTCCACAATCTCAAAAACATCGATTTTGAGATACCACACAACGCCTTGACGGTGGTGACGGGAGTGTCGGGGTCGGGCAAATCGTCGCTTGCGTTTGACACAATTTATGCTGAGGGGCAGCGTCGGTATGTGGAATCGCTGTCCGCGTATGCGCGGCAGTTTCTGGAGCGGATAGAAAAACCGGATGTGGATTTCATTGACGGCATCGCACCCGCGGTCGCCATCAAACAGAAGAATGCCACGCGCAATCCGCGGTCCACCGTGGCCACAGCAACGGAAATCTACGACTATTTGCGCCTGCTCTATGCGCGAGTGGGGCGGACCTATTGCGCGATCTGCGGCGACGAGGTAAAGAAAGATACGGTGGATGAAGTAGCGGACGCGCTGCTCGCTTTGGGCGAGACGCGGGCTCTGGTTCTGTTCCCGCTGCACACGGCGGCGCCTCCTGTCCCCGTGGGCACCGAACCGGCGAAGAAGTCTCCCGCAGCAAAAAGCCGGACCAAGAAAGCTGCCGCCCCGGAGGCCAGTTCCCTTCCGACTGAAGTAGCGAAAGCCCGCTTGTTTGACCTGCGCAAGCGTGGATTCACCCGGCTCTACCAGAACGGGCAGATATTCGAATTTTCCACGCCCGAATCGCTGCTGGATGTAAATTTCTCAGAGCCGGTATTTGTGCTGGTGGACCGGCTGAACATTTCGCCGGATGGGCGCGCACGGGTTGTGGACGCGGTGGAGATGGGATATCGCGAGTCGAATGAGGTCATCTTTGAGACTGCGCCGCAGGATGGCAGTGCGGTGCAGCGGTTGCGGTTCTCGCTGAGCTTTGAGTGCAAGCGCGACCACATCCGTTATGAAGTACCGGAGCCGCGGCTGTTCTCGTTCAACAATCCGTATGGAGCATGTCCGCGCTGCCAGGGCTTCGGCAACACCATTGACTACGACCTCGATCTAGTGGTTCCGGACCGCTTGAAGACGCTGAACGAAGGCGCAATCGAGCCGTGGACTAAACCCAAATACAAATCGCTTTTCGCCGACCTCAAGAAGATTGCCAAAGCGGCAGGCCTGCCACTGGATGTTCCGTGGAAGCAGTTGACCGAGGAACAGCGGCGGCTGGTGCTGGAAGGGGAAGGCAAGTTTCCCGGGGTGCGCGGATTCTTCAATTACCTGGACCGCAAGAAATACAAACTGCATGTGCGAGTGTTCCTGAGCCGGTACCGCGGATATTCGGTGTGCGGCTTGTGTGGCGGAACGCGTCTGAGGCCGGAAGCGCGACAGGTGAAAATCAATGGCAGAGACATCTGCGCAGCGGCGGCAATGACGGTGGAGGCGGCGGCGGAATTCTTTGCCCACCTGCAACTGTCGCTGCAGGAGGCCGCCATCGCAGACAAATTGCTGCACGAAATTCGCGAGCGGCTGCGGTTTCTGAATGATGTGGGACTGGGCTACCTGACGCTGGACCGGCTGGCATCAACGCTCTCCGGCGGCGAAGCCCAGCGGATCCAACTGGCGACTTCGCTTGGATCGCAACTGGTGGGAACGCTTTATGTTCTGGATGAGCCGTCAATCGGGCTGCACAGCTTCGACACCCACCGGCTGATCAAGATCTTGCAAGACTTGCGCGACCTGGGAAACACGATCCTGGTGGTAGAGCACGATCCGGACATCATGCGAGCCGCAGACTACATTCTGGATCTGGGTCCGGGCGCCGGCGAAAACGGCGGCAGAGTGATTGCGGCGGGAACCTACGACGAGATTTGCCACGCGCCGACATCGCTGACGGGGCGCTATCTGCAGGGGGAACTTCATATTCAGATACCGGCGGTGCGCCGCACTGCGAGCCGTCAGCGCATCAAGATTTTCGGAGCGCGGGCGCACAACCTGAAGAACCTTGATGTCGAGATCCCGCTGGGAATGCTCGTCGCGATCACCGGCGTGTCCGGCTCCGGCAAGTCCACGTTGCTGCACGATGTAATTTTCAAGGCGCTGCAGTCAGCCAAGAGAGCCAGCGAAGGCGCTGCGGTTCCTGTTTCCATGGACTGGGATGAGGTGGAAGGCGAAGACTATGTGGATGACGTGATTCTGGTGGATCAATCGCCCATCGGACGCACTCCGCGGTCAAACCCCATCACCTACATCAAGGCGTTTGATTCCATCCGCGACCTGTTTGCCTCGCAGCCCGAGGCCAGGCGCAGGGGATTCAGTGCGGGTCATTTTTCGTTCAATATTCCAGGAGGCCGTTGCGAGAACTGCCAGGGCGATGGCACGGTGACGGTGGAGATGCAATTCCTGGCGGACGTGGAACTGACGTGCGAAGAGTGTAAAGGGACGCGTTACAAGCCGGCGGTATTGGAGGTGCGCTACCGCGGCAAGAACATTCACGAAGTGCTGGAGATGACGGTGAAGGAGGCGCTGAAGTTCTTCGCCGAGATTCCAAAGATTACACAAAAATTGCGGGTGCTGGAGGAAGTGGGGCTGGGCTACCTGCACCTGGGGCAGTCAGCGACCACGCTGTCAGGCGGCGAGGCGCAACGGATGAAGCTGGCCGCGCACCTGCAGCCTGCCGCCGCCAAGGAGACGCGCCGCGGCAATGGCAGTGCGGCGTATAAGCGGCGAGTGCTCTATATTTTCGATGAGCCGACGACCGGCTTGCATTTCGACGACGTGAGCAAACTTCTTTCTGCACTGCGGCGTCTGATTGATGCAGGAGGGTCGATCGTAGTGATCGAGCATAACCTGGAAGTGATCAAGACTGCGGACTGGGTAATTGAGTTGGGGCCGGAAGGCGGGCAGCGCGGCGGGCGACTGGTAGCGACAGGAACGCCGGAGACCATCGCGGCAACACCCGGCTCTCACACTGGCGAGTATCTGGCGGCGATTCTGGCAGAGGCGGGCCAACCGCATGTCGGCTAGGAGTCGGATCTCAGTTTCGTTGGCGGTCACGTTCGCAGTTACTCTGATGTTCGGCGGCGTACAGGCGCAGGAATCGCGGCCCACGGTGCGTCATCGCAAGGTCGCAGTGGAAGATCAGCTTCCAGAGCTGACGCAAGCGGAAACAGCCATCGAGCGGAAGGACTATGCTGCCGCCGAGCCGTGGCTCAAACAAGCGGCGGTGAAAGAGCCGTCGAACTTCCAGGTATGGTTCGAACTGGGCTTGGTATACAACGCGCTCGGCAAGAATCAGGAATCGATCGCCGCATATCGCAAATCGGTGGAAGCGAATCCCGAAGTGTTTGAGTCGAACCTGAACCTGGGGCTGATGCTGGCGCGCAGCAGAAGTCCAGAGGCGGAGAAGTTTCTGCGAGCCGCGACCACGCTGCAACCGACGGCACAGGCCAACGAAGGACGGGAGCGGGCGTGGCTGTCGCTCGGCCACATGCTCGAGGAAAAGGATCCCAAAGCGGCGGCGGAAGCCTTTCAGAAAGCGTCCGAAGCACAGCCGAAAGATGCCGACCCTCACCTTTCGGCAGGGCTGTTATCGGAGCGACAGAAAGATTTCGCCGGGGCAGAGCGGGAATACAAACAAGTGCTGGCGCTGGCCCCGCAGTCGCAAGAGTCGGTGATGGGGCTGGCAAACATTTACCTCCAAAGCAAGCGGTTGGGCGAAGCGGAGGAAATGCTGGGGAAACTGGCGGCCAGCAATCCCGGAGATGCAGCGCTGCATTTGCAGTTGGGCCGTGTGTTTGCGGCCGAGGGCAAGAACGAGTTGGCGATTGCGGAGTTTGAGGCCGCGCTGAAGATTGCTCCGCAGGACGCGACTGCGCAGCAGGCCGTGGCCGAGGTTTATGTATCCGCCGGAAAGTACGAGCAAGCCGAAGTCCAGTATCGCGGTATGGCTGCTGCGAATGCTAACGATGGCGACTTGCGGTATGCGCTGGGCCGCGTCCTGATGAAGCAGAAGAAATTTCCCGAGGCGCAGCAAGAGTTGGTCGCAGCGGTCCAGGCGAAACCAGGTTTGGGACCGGCCTACGGGGACTTGGCAACGGTTGCCAATGAGAACAAGAACTATGCACTGGCGATCAAGGCCCTGGATATGCGGGACAAACTGATGGGGCCAATTCCGATTGGATATTTTTTGCGCGCGACGGCCTATGATCACTTGCGCGCCATCAAACCGGCAATTGAGAATTATCACTTGTTTCTGGAAGCGGGCAAAGGGCAGTATCCTGATCAGGAGTGGCAGGCGCGACATCGCCTGGTGGCTCTGGAGCCGAAGAAATAGTTATGCGAATGAGCAGGACAATGGCGGCCTTGGCGATATTGGTTTCCGTTTTCGCAGCGGCGCGCAACAACGACAGTCTGGAGACTCTGAAGAAGCATCTGGCAAAGAAGCGCGACCAGGATCGTCCGCCGATTTGTCTCGAGATCGCCGAGAGGCAGATGGAAATAGCCGACAAATTGTACGTGGAAGGCAAAACCGAACCGGCCGCCGCGGCGTTAGAGGACGTCGCCACCTACTCAGAGCAGGCACGCGATGCCGCGGTGTTAACCGGAAAACATCTCAAGGAAACAGAGATCACCACCCGCAGATTTCAAATGCGGCTGGTGGACATCAAGCGCACGTTAAGTTTCGAAGATCAACCGCCGGCGGAGAAAGCCATCGCCCGGCTGGAGCAGGTTCGGATTTCTCTGCTCAAGAAGATGTTTCCCGGCGGGGACAAGATGAAGCGAACACTCCACTGGATGCTTGCATCGATGTTGACCCTGGCCGTGACCGCAGGAGCACAGCGGCGAAATGATCCTTTGACCTATGAAGAGATCAACCAACTTCGAGACACCGCGGTCTTTCCCGAGCAGCGATTGAAGCTGTATGTAGAGTTTGCGCGGGCGCGGCTGGCGGCAATGGACACCATGCGCAGCGACCGCAAGACCACTGACCGGGCCAAGCGAACTCACGACCTGCTGGATGAGTTTGTGATTGTGTATGACGAACTCAACGACAATATCGACACGTTTGTAGGACGCAAGAACGACATTCGCAAACCGCTCAAGGCGATCATCGAAGCCGACCACGAGTTTCAAGCCAAACTGAGGGCGTTGAAACAGGCGGCCGACGCGACTCCCGCCGAAGCGCAGCAGTATGAATTTGTGCTGAGCGATGCAACCCAGTTGGTAGACACCAGCGTGGACGATCACCGCAAACTGCTTGCCGACCTGGAAGAAGCGGAGCGCAATAAGAAGAAAAAACCTCATTGATGCCCGCGCGCGCCGGTGCCCTTAGTAACGTTTCTTCGGTGCTGCCCACTCTCGCCACGTTACCTTCGTGACTTTGACGGTTCGTGTTTTCCTTCCTACGATTGTGCCTTAGGAGCCTGTCCCTTGCGCAGGCTTCGTTCGCAGGTGCGACAACATGAAGCATTTCGGACGGTTGCAAAGAATTCAAGATTCACAGCGCGGATTCACCCTGTTGGAAACCGCAGCGGTGCTGATGGTTTTAATGGTCATTAGCAGCATGACCTTCATGAGCGTGCAGCCCGTACTGCGTGCCACCCGCGTGGATGCCGCCTATGACCAAGTGCTGATGCGGCTACGCCAGGGCCGTCAAGCGGCGGTGGATGAGCGGCGGGTCTATTTGGCAACCTTCCTGGGAAACAATCAGGTGGTCATGCAGCGGTTGCTCGGCGGCAATCGCGGCGTGGTGGACGGCACTGGCGCGACCACCGCGATCCTTCCCTACGATATGCAGTTCTTGGCGTTGTCTGGAATTCCCAATACAACTTTAACTTCGCCCGACGGATTTGGGGTGGGCGGGCTCGCGGTGCAATTCGACTATGGGGTGAATGGCGGAGTGCCCACCCAGATTTATTTCCAACCCGACGGATCGGCGCGCGACATCAACATGAACTTGAACAACGGTGTGGTGTATCTGGCGAGAGCCAATGACCTGTACAGTTCGCGAGCCATCAGCCTGGTGGGCGGCAGCGGCCGTTTGCGGGGATGGCGGCTGTACAAAGATGACCGTACCGGGCTGAACCGATGGGTGCAGCAATGAGAGGGACTAAGCGGAAGCAACAGAGCGGTATTAGCGTAATCGAGGCCATGATTTCCATGGTGGTGCTCGCGGTGGGGCTGGTCAGCGTGCTGGGATTATTTTCCATCGCAATCGCTTCCACCCACAGCGCCAAAGAAGACCTGATCGCGAAGCAGCTGTCGGTAGAAGCGCTGGAGAGTATCTTTACCGCGCGGAATACGGCGCAGATCACGTGGGACCAGATTCAGAACACCGCAACGGTTCCAGGAATTTTTCAGACTGGTTTCCAAAACATTTTGGATCCCGGGCCCGACGGCCTGGTGGCCACCGTGGACGACGTACAGGGCAACGTGACAGATCCGCTATGCCCCGGGCCCAGCACATGCTTGACCCAGCCGGGGCCGGATGGGCTGATGGGAACGGCTGACGATCAGCGTGTGCCGCTCAACAACTTTCAAAGGCGCATTGCAATTACGCAACTGCTCAACCCGGATGGCACGGTGAGCCAATCCTTGCGGCAGATCTCCGTGACGGTGCAATACACCGCGGCGTCATCCGGCAATATTCCGCGCAGCTACGTGGTAACCGCCTACATTTCGAGGTACAGATGAAATCAGCGGAGCGGGACAGCAGGGGCTTCACGCTAGTTGAAATGCTGGTCGGGATGGCGCTGGGATTAGTGGTATTGAGCGCGGCGGTGATGTTGTTTGCGAAAGCGCTGGACGCCACCTACGCGGTCAGCCAAAGCGCCGAGTTGCAGCAGAATGCACGGGCCGCGCTCGACCAGATTGCCCGGGACGTGAGCCTGGCGGGATATGGTGTCGCCACCGGAGGGGTGCAACTGCCAACCGGCGGGACGGGCAATTCGATTTATGGCTGCGACGGTACTACTTGTTACGTCGGAGGGCAGCCACCGACAGGGGTGGCCTACCCTACGGTCGCCGCATACCAATCCAATCCCGCGGTGGTGAACCACCTGTACGGGATCATCCCGGGATCGAACTTGGGAATGGCGATTGTGAACCGTGGAATCGCCACTGACCTTCTGACCATGGCCTACGTGGACAGCACTTTCCGGCTGGATTTGTATACCGTGACGGGGTTTGGTAACAACGGGACGTCAATGACGCTGACCGCGCCCTACCCCCAGCCGACTCCGCCGGTGCCCGCACTGAACGACGCCGTCTATGGTTTGAAGGCCGGCGACTTGGTGCTGCTCAGCAACAGCAATGGGAGTGCCATCGGCGAAGTATCCAATGCCACGGCCACGGTGATCAGTTTCGGCGACAATGACTGGCTGCGAATCAACCAGAGCAATGCCACGGCGGGCAATATCAAGACGTTCATCCAGAACTTGCCTCCGGGAGCAGTGACTCTGGCGACGCGGCTACTGGTCATCACTTACTACATCGATGTACCGAGGGGTCCCGACAACGTACTCTATACGGCCGACGATGGGCCCCCGCGCCTTATGCGCCAGATAAGCGGACAAAGTCCCATGCCCATCGCGGAGAATATTACGGATTTGCAATTCACTTACGACGTATTCGACGAGAACACAGGCACGGCACAATCGGGGCTCCGCGATGCCGGACTGGGCCAGGTGCCCCCACTCTCGCCGAACCAAATTCGCAAGGTGAATCTGTTTGTAGCGGCACGCAGCCCGCTGCAGAACCGCGGCGGCTATCAAGGCTTGCAACTGCGTACCTCGGTCAGTGCGCGCAATTTGAGTTTTCGGGATCGCTACCAGTAGAAGTTCGAAGTGTGAGGAGTCCATCATGACGGTGCACTTGGGCGAAACGCGCGGTTTCAGTTTGATCGCTTCCCTGCTTTTGCTGATGATGCTTTCGGGTTTGGCGCTAGGGCTGGTGATGATGGTGACCACCGAAAGCCACATTGGAGGGGCCGACCTGGAAAATAATGTTGCGTACTATGCCGCGGAGGCCGGTATGGAGAAGATGACGGTGGACTTGGCGAACCTTTACACATCGAATCAGGCGCCGACCGCAGTCAACATCGCGGCCTTGGGACAGCTTCCTCCAGCGTTGGCCAACGTCAGCTATCCGGGGTATGCGCTGACGGTGGCGACCGATGCCAGCGGAAACCCGATTGCCCGCGTCGATTCCATCCATCAAGGGCCAAATCAGGGACTGATCGCGGAGATTGTGCCGATCACGCTGAGCGTCACGGCGCAACGTCCGGCGGGCGCCAGTGTGAGCATGACGCGCACGGTGGAGGTGGCGCTGATTCCGGTGTTCCAATTCGGAGTATTCAGCGACAGCGACCTCAGTTATTTTCCTGGCCCGAGTTTCGATTTTCAGGGGCGGGTGCACACCAATGGCAATCTCTTTCTCGATACCCAGAGCAGCGATGGGTTGATATTTCATAGCAAAGTGGCGGCGGTGAAAGAGGTGGTTCGCGACACCCTGTCGAACGGCGCGGGCGCAACCGGTTTTGGCTACACCGGGCCGGTATACATTCCGAACGCACCCAACGGATGCGATCCGGCACAGCGGCCCAGCAGCACCTGCTTGAACCTGCAAATGACACAGGCGAGCGTGACCGGCGGAGTGCCGGGCTCGGGCACCACCAGGGCCAACAAAAGCTGGCCGACCATTTCCACGACAACCTTCCTCAGTTACATCGTCAATGGGCAGACGGGAGCGCGGGCGCTCAACCTTCCTTTCACGGGTGCCGGGGTGAGCGCCATCGAGATTGTGCGGCGGCCCCCGGCGGGAGAGACCAGTAGTTCAACCATTGGGCAATCGCGGTTGTACAACGAAGCGTCCATTCGAATCTTGCTGGCCGATACCCAGCCGCAACTGCATGCGGAACGCGCCTTCACCGACGCGGACGACGTGTGGCTGGTGCATGCCGCAGGGGCGACGTATCCGGCGGGAATTGCGGTGACCGGCGTGGGCGGCACATCGTACTTCGCCTACGCCAACCAGGACTGTGCGATCGGGCCCAAGTGGTGCGATCCTGCGAACCAGGTGCAGCCCTTCGGAGTAGCGGTCGCCCAAAAGCAATGGCCGTTACTGGGAGGCTGGCTGCGAGTGGAGTACATGGACACGTCCGGGGCGTGGCACGGGGCGACGCGGGAATGGTTGCAACTGGGCTTTAGCCGCGGGCCGCAGTCTCCGGTCACGGCAGGCGGCAACGCGGTACACCCTAACGCGATCTTGATTCTGCAGCAACAAGCGGACCGCGACGGCTCGGGGGACATCACGAATTCGAGTCGCGCGCTCGCTGCCCCTTATAACGGCATCGAACTGGAAGCGGGAAACACCATCGCCGGGGCCAATACGCAGTACATCTGGTACCCGATCAACTTGTACGACCCGCGCGAGGGCGAAGTGCGGGACACGGCAGCGGGCAAAGCAACTGGGACGTGCGCGGTCAATGGCATTATGAACGCGGTGGAACTGGATGTGGGCAATTTGCGGCGATGGCTGCGCGGCACCGTCGGAACCAGCGGAGTGAACGCGGACTCCACCAAGCAGAACGGCTATGTGCTTTACTTCTCCGACCGGCGCGGAATGCGGGCGAATCCCAATGCGCAACCCACGCCCAACGTGTTGACCGGCGAGTATGGTTTTGAAGACACCATCAACATGGCCAGCGCGAACGGCACTCCCAATGGGGCGCTCGACCCCAACAATCCCGGCACCACGCAGTCGCCCGAAGATGTGGACATGAACGGGAGGCCCGACAATTGGGGCGCCTATAATGTGGGGGAAGGATTTGGGGCAACCACGACGGCGGCAACCCATGCCGCGGTGGCAGACCCCTATACGCAACGCGTGGGATGCACCAGCATTGCGCGCAAGAACGCGGTCACCGGAGCTCGGCATGTGTTGAAGCTGGTGGATGGCGTGCTGGGCAACCTTCCCGCTCGCCCCGATGGTAGTGGCGGATTCACCGTCGCGTCAGAAAATCCGGTGTACGTGCAGGGCAACTACAACGCCAACAATTCCGGCTTCGGAAATGGCAATGCCGACGCCGGAGTGATTGCCGACGCGGTCACGCTCCTTTCCAACCAGTGGAACGACTTGAACGGCTTTCTTAACCCTCTGAATCCGGGGGCGCGAGCGGCGAATACGACGTGGTACCGCATGGCGGTGGCAGCGGGCAAGAACCTGTCGTTTCCTCAGCCCACCAGCTTTGCCGCAGCGCAAGACTATGGCACCGATGGCGGGCTGCACAACTTTCTACGCTACATCGAAAGTTGGGGAGGAACGCTGAACTATCAGGGTTCCCTGGTGAGCCTGTACTACTCGCAATACGCGACGGGAGTTTTCAAGTGCTGCACCACGGTCTATGGGCCGCCAACACGCGCCTACAGTTTCGACCAATCGTTTCTGGCTCCGAGCAATTTGCCACCGGGCACGCCCACCCTGCTGGACGTAAATAATTTGAGCTTCCGGCAGGATTTCACAGCGTATTGAGAAAGTAGGCAGTCTAAGCTATTTGGGATCAGTATCCAACGCTATATCCGCCTAGCCGAGAGTGGCGCAGCGCAGGTTGAGGATTTAATATCATTGGTCTAGCCTTTCAACCTCCAATGCCTCGCAGACTCGCTATTTCGGCTTTTGTTCTTTGCAGCCTCGTCGCGCTGGCGGCGTTCTTCATTCCTGCGGTGATCATCCAGCCCTTCAAGCATCAGGCGCCAGACCGGCTGTTGCTCGCCATGCAGGTCAAACAATACGCGCCTACGGTTTCGCTGACTGCCGCGGGGCTGGCGCTGCTGATGTTGCTCTTCCTGTGGAGCGGTGCCCGGCTCCGGGTGCGGGTGTTGCTGGCGTGCGGCCTGCTGGTGAGCGTGGCGTCGGCCACCATGACGCGGCTCAACTATTTTGAGTGGATGTTCCATCCTGTCACCGGAGGTGGGTTTGAGTCGGCGGGGACATCGAAACTGGCTGGCTCCGAGATGGTGATGGCGGTGCACTTTAGCGCCGATGCTCGGGCGTATCCCATCGTGCAGATGGCCTACCATCATGCATTCAACGACACCGTCGGCGGGGTGCCAATCGTCGTCACTTATTGAACGCTGTGCCACACCGGTCTGGTGTGGAAGCGGACCGCCGGCGGACGCGAATTCCATTTCTATCTGGCGGGGATCAACAACCAGAACTTTCTGATGCGCGACCGCGAGACTGGTTCGTGGTGGCAGCAGGTCACAGGCGAGGCTATCTTTGGGCCTTTGAAGGGGCTGCGGCTGGAACCGGTTGCGATGGATGAATTAACCTTTGCACTGTGGAAGCAGGAGGCGCCCGCCGGCCAAGTGATGCAGCCTCTAAGCAAGTACTCCAAGGAATACGAAAGCGATTGGGAAAAGAGCGTCGCCAAAATGCCGGTGCCGCTGGACTTCTCGCGCGAGGGCCTGCCCAATCGCGAGATTATCCTCGGCGTGGAACTTGACGGCACGGCGCGGGCCTATCCGCAGGCGGCGGTGTGGGCGGCGTGGCCGGTGCAAGACCGCGTGGGCGGCGTGCCGATTGTGCTGATCACGGGCCCGGACGGGAAATCGGTGCGGGTGTTTCGGGCTGAGGTCAATGGCGCGGCGGCAGAGTTCTTCAAGAAGAGCGATGGGGCGGATTGGTCGCTGATGGATTCCACTACCGGCAGCCAATGGAACTTCCGCGGATGCGCTACCTCAGGGCCTGCAATGGGGCAGTGCCTGGCGCAGGTGCCCTATCTAAAAGACTACTGGTTTGATTGGAAGAACTATCATCCCGCGACAAGTGCCTATAAACACTAGCCGGGCTGCTTCCCCGCGAACTCCCTAATTCCCCGGAGCGGGGCGAAACTAAATCCCAAAACGCTGAGAGACAACAACCCTTTACAGAATCCAACCCCCGCCGACCACCACGTCCCCGTCATAGAACACCGCGGCCTGGCCAGGAGTGATGGCGCGCTGCGGCTCGTCGAAGGTCACCAGCACTTCATCGGGACCGACCATCTGAAGCGTGGCAGCTGCGGGCGGATGGCGATGGCGAATTTTCGCCGACACCCGCATCGGCTCGCGCAAATCGTTCTCGCCAACGGAAATGAGATTCACGCGATGGGCACGAAGAGTAGTCGAGAAAAGTTCCTCGTCCTTGCCCACCACCACCTCGCCGGTTGCGCCCTTGATCTGAATAACGTAAAGCGGCGAGCCCGTGGCCACGCCCAATCCCTTACGCTGCCCGACCGTAAAATTATGGACTCCCGTGTGCTCGCCAATCACTTCGCCGCTGGTGGTTACCAACTCGCCCGGTGTCTCAGGAAACTTCTCGCCCTGCTCGGCGAGATAAGCGTCGAGGAAGCGCTTGTAGTCGCCGCCCGGAACGAAACAAATTTCCTGCGAATCGGGCTTCTCGGCCAGCGCCAGGCCATGCTGGCGGGCAAGTTCGCGGACCTCGGGCTTAAGCATGTCGCCCAAGGGAAACAGAGTCCGGCTGAGTTGTTCCTGGCTCAGGCCGAATAGGAAGTAGGTCTGGTCCTTGGAAGTGTCAGCCGGGCGCTTGAGAAGCCAGCGGCCGCGGAGGTCGTCATAGGAGACTCGGGCATAGTGACCGGTCGCAAGCTGATCGGCTCCAACTTGCTGTGCCACAATAAGAAGCTGGTCAAACTTCAAGTGATTGTTGCAGAGACTGCAAGGGATGGGCGTACGTCCGGAGAGGTACTCCTGCACGAAGGGGCGGACCACGTCGCGCTCAAACCGCTCCTCGTGATTGACCACGTAATAGGGAATGCCAATGGTCTCCGCGACGCGGCGGGCGTCATACACGTCGTCGAGCGAGCAACAGCGTCCAGTGACCTGCTCGGGCATGCCCTCGTGGCCGGAGAGCCGACGCTGGTTCCACAGTTGCATGGTCAGGCCAATAACGTTGTGGCCCTCGGCGCGCAGCATGGCCGCGACCGCGGAGGAATCGACTCCTCCCGACATAGCGACGGCAATGGTCTTGGGCTCAGGCATCAGTTGTTGCGAATTAGATGCTTGCAACGTGCGGGTACGCCGCAGGCACTTCTTCGATATTAACCCCTTTTCTGCTGTTGGAGGCTAGTGGCGAGCTGCATCGAGTTTTCGATACACCGGACTCAACTCCCGCAACCGGGCTACGGTTTGGGGCACGAGCGACAGCGCGAAGTCGACCTCGTCCATGGTATTTTGCTTGCCCAGGCTGAAGCGAAGGCTGGCCCGCGCCCGGTCCGGACGCAGGCCCATGGCAGTGAGCACATGCGAGGGCTCAATGGCGCCCGACGAACAGGCCGCGCCGGTCGAGACTGCAAGTCCCTTCAGATCGAGCGCGATCACTAACGCCTCGCCCTCGATATGGTCAAAGTGAATGTTGGTGGTGTTGGGTGTGCGCGGAGCGCCGGCGCTGTTGACACCGGTTTCGTCAATCGCCAGGAAAGCCTGCTCCAGGCGGTCGCGCATGGCGGCGAGCCTGCGGTCGTCACCGCGCTCCAAGCCGATCCGCGCCAGTTCAGCGGCCTTGCCCAGAGCCACAATGCCAGGAACGTTCTCGGTTCCAGCGCGCCGCGAACGCTCGTGGCTGCCCCCATAGAACATCGCCTCCAACTTGGTACTGCGACGGACGTAGAGCGCGCCTACACCCTGGGGAGCATGCATTTTGTGGCCGGAAATGGAGAGCAGGTCCACGCCCAAGCGAGTGACGTCGATCGGCACCTTCCCTGCTGCCTGCACGGCGTCGGTATGAAAGTAAACGTCGGCCTCAGCCGCAACCCTCCCGACGGCCTCGATGGGTTGGAGCACGCCGGTTTCATTATTGGCCATCATCACGCTGATGAGCGCAGTGTTGGGGCGGAGCGCGCGCTTGATGTCGTCGGGCGCCACCACGCCCTGGCCATCCACCGGAACCACCGTTACCGAGCAGCCGCGGGCTTGCAGGGCCTTAGAGGCATTGAGGACAGCATGGTGTTCAATGGATGAGGTAATTACATGGCTGCCGGAAGGAGCGACTCCGAATACGGCCAGGTTGTCGGCTTCGGTGCCGCCGCTGGTGAACACGATTTCCGCGGCTCGACATCCGAGCAACTCAGCTACCGACTCGCGCGCCCGCTCGACCGCCGCCCGCGTCTCCTGCCCATGGTGATGGATGGACGATGCGTTCCCGAAGTGCTCAGAGAAGTAGGGACGCATTGCCTCAAAGACCTCAGGCAGCACCGGAGACGTCGCGTTATTGTCGAAATAGACTCGGAGCATAATGTGCATCTATTGTACTGATGCTGGCGAGAGGGGGCTGGACGCGCCAACTTCTCGCGCCGAACAGACGGCCCCAAGTAAGAACGGAGGCGCGGTTACAATCCACGCCCCCAATTCTATTTTTCACTCTGGACTGCGACGGCCGCCGCCTTGGGGTCCGCCAGCGACTTGGCCAAGACGTATCCGATGCGCGACTCACGTACCTCGGCAGTCTTGCTGTTGTAGTCAGTGCAGTACAGTACATCGACCTTGATGGGACGCACGCGACCACCATAAGTGCAGGAGGTTGTCCGACGGCCCTTGGTGGAGTACTGAATGTGCGAGTACGAGCAGCTCTCGCAAACAGATACGGGTTTCAGTTTTTTGGCGTTCTGCCGGCGATCCATCAGCCACGTAGCTACGCCGAGAATGCGCAATACAATCATATTGATAATCATCTTGCCCTCCTTTCCCGGATGAGCAGTTTTAAGGCGCGGGGAGGCACCGCCTTCGCAGGCCAGGGCCGCCCGCCCCTCGCCAAAGTGTGCACGAATCGGCTTCACAGCCGAGGGACACCCCGACGGATGGCTAAGTCAATTCTTTAGTGCTGATGTTGTGGGATTGAGCGTCGCGAACTAACTGAGAGTTCTAGGAACGCCCAGCCGGTAGCGGCCAAAGGCCGAATGCTGTTATCCCGCTTATTAAGTTGGAATATTGACAACATTGTGGGGCGTCCTTTCTAAAGAAGGGGTGAAAGCAGTTGCTAAGATGCCATAGGTTCGGCGTGCATGCAAGCAAAAAGTGAAGGAACTTGAAAATATTTTGCGGCGCTGGATTTTGCTAAATCAAAACTGTCCGCGGCGTCACTGAGAGCTTCCCTCGATTTGTCACGCTGTTTCTTACCGTGAGATAGTACCTGCTCGGGTGCAATGATCGTGGACGGTCGCATTCTTGTCGGTTCTGCCGGGCGCCAATCGCTCGCCGCCAGACTTTGGCACTCGCGCCCGTTCCGTCACTGTAGATTCATATAGACAAATGCCCAGGAGAGATTCGATGGACTACCTGCTCAAGACTGAACCAACGGTTTATTCTTTCGCCGACCTTTCGCGCGAAGGCACCACTATCTGGGATGGCGTCACCAATCCAGCAGCGGTCAAGCACTTACGCGAGATGCAACCCGGCGAGGGTCTTGTGATCTATCACACCGGCGACGAGAAGAGCGCAGTGGGAACGGCCACGGTCGACAGCGTGGACCCGGCGGATCCGAAGAACCCGAAAGTAAAAATCAAAGCCGGAAAAGCCATCGCGAAGCCGCGAACGCTTTCAGATATTAAGGCCCATGCCCTGTTCGCCGACTCGCCACTGGTTCGCCAAGGCCGCCTCAGCGTGGTCCCGCTCAATGCGAAGCAGTTTGCCTGGCTAACCGGAGAGTGATCGAGTAGCGTTTCCGCAGTCTGTCAAATTGGAAGGCCAGGCGTTCGGGCATCTCAGCGGAAGAGGGCGGCAGGCTAAGTGGATTTCATCAAAGTAGCCTCGTGACCCGCAACCCCTCTCCGCCGTTCTAGTGCGACACAGTCGCAAACAAATCAGAATGCATGAGCGCCTGAAACTTCTGGTCGTCCGTCTTGAAATGCAGTTGCAGGTTGGAACTGGAAGACTCCACGGTCATGCTATCCAGCGCCACCTTCTCGGATGGGGACGCATTCAATTTGCGATAGAGCATCCCACCCTTCACCAAGGCAGAGAGTGTCGACGCAGTCACCGAATCTGCAGTCACGACGTCCAGGTCGAAATTCACTCCGCTGGTGAAACTCATGGTGTAGCGCGAGCCCAGCAGGCGCTTCTTCACTGTCTCAAAGTCGGCAATGCCGGCAGCCTGGCCCAAAGCGGAGCGCATCATGTTTTGCGTGCCCTTCTGGTCTAGAATGCTCCACACTGGGCCGCCCTCGACGGGGCCCACCAGGTCTGTCATTTCGGTATTTGAATCGAAGCTTTCGACGCGTCCATCGCGGGCGTCCAACGCGCCATGCAACGCCGTCGTATTGCCGAACGCCAGAGTGTTGTCGTCCAGAAAAGTCATCAACATGCCGTTGCCCATGGGAAAAAGATCTGTCGTAAAATATTTCGTCGGCTTGATCTTCTTCAGCTTGAGTTTCTTCATTACGGCCTTGGTGGGAAATGGACCCTGAGCCACGCCAAAAGTCTGCACGCCATTTTTGGACAAGCGGTAGGAAGCGAAGGTCAACTGGTCAAGATCTTTGTCGGGATTGATTCCCACGCCCTTCAACGCAGTCTCGAATTGCTTCATGTTGTCGGGCAGCACCTGCTCTTTGAGCGCGATCGCTGTGGTGGAATCCTTCAGCGCTCGATAGTCCACCGAAACAATCTGCTGCACCTGCTTGGGAATCAAGGTGCGCGCCGCAGTTCCCAGCGGCATGGACCATGCCGCAGACGCCATCATTAGAAAAAATGCCAAAATTGCGCGTTTCATAAATACCTCAGAATTGGTGTGGTGGTTCACTTGGGAAGTTAGATGCGCGGAGACATTCTGCCGTCTCCCACCCGCGTCAACTCAAGTTTATGCCTTTCCTGGCGTCGCAGCCTCTCGGTAGTGGAGAGCAGCAACTCGCTTTCGTATTTCCGCCTGAAATTTTGCGTCCTTCGCGGACTCCAGGTTGATCTCAACATTGGCCAGCGCGCCAGTGATCGCCGCGGCGGCCAGTGCCAGGGCGGTGGTCAAATCGGAGTTCATGTTGGGATTAGTGATCGGCTGCAGGGTCTCGACGAGTTGCGCCACCTCGTTGGCTTTCTCGGCCACGCTTAGCGGAACCATGGTGGCCTGGTGCAGCGCCGTCTCGATCAGGCTGTCGCCATCAGCTGCGTCGTTGGCTATGTCGCCGGCTGTGCCGTTGGCTGGGTTGTTAGCTGCTTTGGCCCGCTTATAGGCCTTCATCACGGAATTGTAAGACTCGGCATCGGCATCAATAGCGGCCTTCAGTTCCTCGCGCAGCGGGCTGAGCCGGGCAAGGGCTGCGCTCAACTGGACTTCATGCTGCACATAAGCTTTCTTGCCGCGCGACATGCCGGCGACCATCGCGGCCAGACCAGCCGCCATGGCTGCGCTCGCCGCGGCTGCGCTGCCGCCGCCGGGTGTGGCAGTCGGCGCGGCCAGCTGTTCAACGAATGGCTCGACCCCGGCGCGCAATCCGCCCACGGCCACTTTGCCTCCCATCACCGCCGCCAGACGATTCTCCAGAATTAGCGACGAATCGAAGTTCTCGACTTGCAGAAACCATTCGGCCGCCTGCTCCAGCGCCTTCTTGGGGATGAGGCCGACGATCTCGCTTGAAACCGGTACGACGCCGTAGCGTGCCGCTTCCCGCTTCACATATTCGAACACGCGATGGATGGGAGTCTGTTCAAAGTCGGTGAGGTTCATGGAGACTTGCGCCGTGCCGCGCACCAGAAATCCCGCAGCCTTCACATAGCGGAGGCCGCCTGAAGAAAAGCGCACCGCCTTGGCGATCTTCTTGGCGATGTCCGCGTCGGGAGTGTTGAGAAATACGTTGTAAGCGACAAGGGCCTTGCGGGCGCCGACCACTGTAGCGCCTGCGGTGGGATGCAATTTGGCTTCGCCGAAGTCGGGCTTGCGGGCCGGGTTGGTGGCGATGTCGGCGCGAATTCCTTCAAACTGCCCGCGCCGGATGTTCTCCAAATTCTGGCGTTCCGGCGAGTTCGCCGCCGCCTCGTAGAAATACACCGGGACGCCAAAACGCCGGTAAATTTCCGCGCCCACGTGCCGGGCCATGGCCACGCAGTCTTCAAGGGTTAGGCCGTCGATGGGAATGAAAGGAATGACGTCGGCAGCGCCCATGCGGGGATGCGCTCCCTGGTGCGTGTTCAGATCAATCAACTCGGCCGCCTTGCCCACTCCGAGAATGGCGGCTTCCTGAATGGCTTCGCGGCTCCCGACCAGGGTGATGACGCAGCGGTTGTGGTCAGCGTCCATTTCGCGGTCCAGCAGGAATACGCCGGGGAGGTTCATGGCGGCGACGATGGCGTCCACTTTGGATTGGTCGCGGCCTTCTGAAAAATTGGGAACACATTCAACCAGCGTGGACATAAGGGAAAAGAATATAAGGCGCGGTTGGTCGAGAGCAACCGGAAGGTCTGGGACGGACGCTCTCTCGGCAAAGTCAACGGCGTTAACCACAGAGGATACAGGGGAGCACAGGGTAACACGAACGGCAAAGTCAAAGGCGTTAACCACAGGGTAACCCCCACGACGACGCGGTTGGCTTTCTCAGTGATGGGCGAAACGGCCGATGCCTAGTCGCACTTGCACCGTATTAATGCCGGGGTTGGGCACGGTTAGACCTGCGTTGGAAATGTGCTGGTAGCGGACCTCGACGCCCCAAGTGCGCCTTTGCAGGAAGTGCATGCCGAATGCAACGCCACTGGTGAAATTCACTTTCGAGGTTCCGAAGGGCACGTTCTGAGTGGTGAACAGCGTGCCGCCGCCAAGCTCCACGTAGGGCGCCACATTTCCGCGGGGTACGAAATTCCACTTCAGTCCGAGGGGATTGAGGCCGACGCCATAGGCAGTGCTCGAGGGCTGAAAGACCACGAACACCGGGACCGCGTCCACCGCGTACTCAAAGCGTCCCTTCAAGATGCTGGGCAAGTGCGCGCCGGTGAGCACCCATCCATAGCGCAGGCCGAGGTTGAACGCGCCGGTGCTCTTGGTGCCGCCGGGGACTGAATATCCGCCGCCCGTCCACAGTTGGATTTCGTGGTCACCTTTTTCGGGGCCGGGATGGTCCGGTACTTGCTGAGCAGCCGAAAGCGTAGCCAATAGTAAGAGAAATGCGGCGAGAGTTATGATTTCCTTTTTCATGGCGAGAGAAGACAATTCAGCAGAGTAGCAGGTCGGCAGGGCGGAGAGCTAGGAAAGCTGTAGGGTTGGAAATTCGCGGCGAGACAAATCAGGCGCTACAATCCCAATCCTCCGTCCACGGCCAGCACCTGTCCGGTTATGAAATGTGGGGCGGTAGCGAAGAACATCATTGCGGCGGCGATTTCTTCGCCAGTGCCGTTGCGACGCATCGGAGTCTGTTTGGCCATCTGGCGCATGAAAGCGGCAGCGGAGGGTTCGCCGAGATCGATCATGCCGGGTGCGACCGCATTTACGGCAATCTGGGGCGCGAGGGCCTTGGCCATGACGCGGGTGAGCATGTGGAGCGCCGCTTTGGACGAGCAATAGTGCGCATGGGTGGCCCACGGGCGAAGCCCGCCCAGGGAGCCGAGATTGATAATTTTGCCGCTGCGCAAACGAAGTTGCTTTAGAGCGGCGCGGGATACCAAGAAAGGGCCGCGGGTATTGGAGGCGAAGATGGCGTCCCATTGCTTGACGGTGATGTCTTCGAACTCGACGGTTTCATAATTGGCGGCGTTGTTCACCAGCACATCAATGCCGCCCAACTCGCGGACCACGTCTTTGACCATCGCCTTCACGCTATTCTCATCGGTGACGTCGCACTTCAGCGCGACGGCCCGCACGCCACAGCCGGCGATATCGACTACGGTATGCTGAGCTTCCTTCGCCGAGTGGAGGAAAGTGATGGCCACATCGGCGCCCTCTCGCGCCGCAGCCAGCGCCATCGCGCGGCCCGAGCGCTTGGCCGCTCCGGTAATCAGAACTGACTTGCCTGCTAGCTTTCCGGTAGCGGTCGTCGTTGCGGTCTGGACTGCTGTCGTCATTGCATTCGTCGCTGCGTTCGTGGTTACGTTCGCCATGGGTGGGATTGTACCGCGCTGACTCGGCGGGGGCGATTGGAAAAGCGCTCGAGAACGGCTAAACTTCAGCACATGCCAGCCACGCCCGAGGTAATCTTGTACTCCCGCATGGGGTGCCACTTGTGCGAGGTGGTCAAGGCCAGCCTCAAGCGCCTGGAGAGGCGTGCGCGTTTCACTTGGCGAGAGATCGACATCGATACGGACGCGGAACTATTGGGTTTGTACAACGAGGAAGTGCCCGTGGTCTTTCTGCACGGCCGCAAAGCATTTAAGTACTTCATGGACGAAGAGGAGTTTCTGCGCAGGCTGGCGCGGGGAGAGGCGCGGGGATAACTTCCTGTCGGCGGTTTCTTCCGCTAAAATCGCTCGTCATGCTTCGTACTCGACTTTACGCAGATCCCGCTGGGGTATTTGTCCACAATCTGGTGCTGGAGAGTTGCCGCCGCTTCGGGCAAAAGACCGCGGTGGTGGATACATCGTGCGGACGCCGCCTTGCTTACGCGGAGTATGGCGCGCTGGTTGAAAGTCTGGGCCACGGGTTGCTCGAAGCTGGGCTGCAACCGGGCGAAGTGGTCGCCATTTTTCTGCCGAACTCCTGGGAATTCTGCATCGCCTATCACGCTGTCACGCTGGCCGGCGGGATTCCGACGTTGCTCAATCCGTCTTACCGCGACCGAGAAGTGCATCACCAGCTCGCAAACGCAGGCGCGGCCATGCTGATTAGCGACGGCCCGCAACTTGAGGATGTACACCTTACCGATCTGCCAAACCTGCGGAGGGTTTACGCGACGCGCCAGCAGCCCTCCGGGGCAGAAAACTTTCGTGATTTGCTGAATGCCACGGCACGCCCGTTTCCCGAGCCTGGCGCAGCGGCCGACCAAACCTTGGGCGCTCTGCCATATTCCAGCGGCACGACCGGATTGCCCAAAGGGGTGATGCTGTCGCACGCGAACCTGGTGGCGAATGTGTTTCAATTCCTTGCCCCCAATACGACGGAACTGAATCACGATGACACCGTGCTCTCGATTCTGCCGCTGTACCACATCTACGGACTGAATGTGGTATTGAATCCGGTGCTGGTGCTGGGCGCGACGTTGATTCTGATGCCGCGCTTCAACGTTCCGGAAATCCTGAAGCTACTGGTATCGGATGCAGTCAGCATGATGCCGTTGGTTCCGCCCGCCATCAACGGGCTCTGCCAAGCGGCCGAGCAGGGACTATTCCCAAAACAACATAGCTTGCGCTGGGTGAAGTCGGGTGCCGCGCCGCTGGCGGCGGAATTGGCGCGCCGCTTCACTACGCTGACCGGAGCGTTGGTGATGCAGGGTTATGGCATGACCGAGGCGTCACCGGTCACCCACGTCGGATACATCACGCCCCAGCTTTATCGGCCTGAATCCATTGGCCGGCCGGTGGCCGAAACCGATTGCCGCGTGCTCGACCTCAACGACAGCGAAGTTGCGATTGGGGAGCCGGGCGAACTGGTGATGCGTGGGCCGCAGTTCATGCTGGGATATTGGAAGGAACCGCAAGCGACGGCCGCGGTTTTGCGCGATGGATGGTACTGGTCAGGCGATGTGGTGAGCCGCGACGCGCAGGACTTCTACATGGTGCGGGACCGGCGCAAAGAGATGATCAAGTACAAAGGCTTTCCGATTGCGCCGGCAGAAGTGGAGGGAGTTTTGCTGGAGCATCCGGCAGTGCGGGATTGCGGCGTGGTGGCGCGGCCGGATGCGGAGGCGGGTGAAATTCCGTGCGCGTTCATCGTGCTGCGCGCCGGGCAGGTGGCGTCACCAGCGCTGGAAAAAGACATCTGCGGATTCGTGGCGGAGCGGCTGACGTCGTACAAACAGCCGGGGGAAATTCGCTTTGTGGAGGCGGTTCCGCGGACACCATCGGGCAAGATCTTGCGACGCGAACTCAGGCAAGCATTGGAGTAGCAGACGGTCGCATCTGGAGCATGGTTATTTTTGGCATTGCGGCGTTTAGTGCTGGTTGTGAAGCACGGCTTGGGATCAATCTGGCTGGAAGGGGTGAGGATGCGACGGCTAGACCACGAAATATTTTGCGCCGGGATGATGCACGACGATCGCTGAGGTACTTTGCTCGGGCTCCAGCAGAAACCCGCTGGTAAGCCGCACTCCTACGTTCTCTTCCGGCTTGAGCAGGAGAAACAATTTCGTTTGATCTTCGAGATTGGGGCACGCCGGATAACCGACGGAATAGCGCGAGCCCTGATACTTCTGATGGAATAAATCGCGGACATGGGGCGAATCCTGAGCCGCGATGCCTAGCTCCTCGCGCATTTTCTTGTGGTGATATTCGGCGAGCGCTTCGGCGGTCTCCACGCTCAGGCCGTGGAGATACAGATACTTGGTATATTCTCCGCCCTCAAACAGGCGCTGGGTCTCGACCGAAGCCTTGGCGCCGATGGTGACCAGCGACAGGCCGATCACGTCCATCTTGCCGGAAGCCTTTGGCGCAAAGAAATCCGAGATGCACAGCTTGCGCCCTTCCCTTTGCCGCGGGAATGTGAACCGGACCTGCTCGGCAGCGCCGCCTGGGTGATAGACGACGACATCATTGCCTTCGCTTTGGGCGGGAAAATATCCCCATACAACTTTCGGCTCAAATAATCCGCTGGCCGCAACTTCTTCCTGCAGCTCCATCTTGATAGGCCGGTACTTCTGGTCGACCAGACGGGCGTAGTCTTCCTGGGACGCGGTCTTCAACTGCCACTGGTTCTTGAACAGGGCGGTGTCGTTGATGTAGGCAAAGATTTCGCGCAGGTCGTAATCCTTCTTCACCTGCACGCCCCAGAACGGCGGCACGGGGATGGTGGGAGCATCAGTCACCACGGCGCTGCGCTCGCTGAAGACGGGGCCGGTTTCGGCGTCTACCGCGGCGGCTTTGGAATACTCTCTCACCGTCCGGCCTTCGGCTAAGCGCGACTCCTTGGCGCCATTGGAGGATGCCAAGTCTTCCATCACGTGCAGACCGGCGAAAGCATCGTCGGCATAGAAGACCGCGCTCGAGTACTCGCGGCGGAGATCGTCCTCGACATACTTGCGAGTCAGGGCCGCGCCGCCGCAGATCACGGGGAAGGTCAAGTTCTGCCGCTGCAGATCTTGAATCACGTACTTCATCTCAAGGGTGGATTTGACCAGCAACCCGCTGAGCCCGATGGCGTCGGCATTATGTTCCAAGGCGGATTTGATGATAATGTCCGCCGGCTGCTTAATGCCGAGGTTAATAACCCGGTAGCCGTTATTAGAAAGGATAATATCCACCAGGTTCTTACCAATGTCGTGAACATCTCCCTTGACGGTAGCGAGCACAATGGTGCCCTTTTGCGAGCCCGCCTTCTTTTCCATTTTCGGTTCCAGGTAGGCGACGGCTTGCTTCATCACAGCCGCCGAATCCAGGACCGACGGCAGTTGCATCTTGCGCGCGCCGAACAACTCGCCCACAGTGCGCATGCCATCGAGCAGCACAGTATTGATCAACTCCAGGGGTGAGTATTGAAGCAGCGCGACCTCGAGGAGTTCTTCCAAAGTCTTCCGGTGCGTCCCGTCTCCAACCGCCTTCTCGCCATTGATGATTGCAAACTTGAGCTTGTCTTCGATGGAGAGAGTTTCCACATGGGCGGTGGTGGTGGTCTGCGGTTTGCCCTTCAAAGCGGAGAAGTAGTTCATGTAGGCGGCAAGGGGATCGCCGGCTTCTTCGCCGCGATGGATCAACTTTCGCGCGAGTTCAACTTCTACTTGAGGAATTTTGTATAACGGGTAGATTTTGCTGTAGTTGGCAATCGCCATGTCGAGGCCATTGTCCACCGCTTCGTGCATAAAAACGCTGTTCAAGACTCGCCGCGAGTAGGCATCGAGTCCGAAAGAAATATTGCTGACGCCCAGTATGGTGGTGACCTCGGGCAGCTCTTTCTTGATGCGGGCTACCGCCTTGAGTGTCTCCACTCCGGCCGTCCGATACTCCTGCTGCCCGGTGGAAATGGGCAAGGTTAAGGCGTCAAAGATGAGGTCCACTGGACGGATGCCGTACTTCTGAGTCGCCAAATCGAAGATGCGATGAGCGATCGCAACTTTCTTGTCGGCCGTCAGGGCCATGCCGTCTTCGTCAATGGTCAGAGCGATCACCGCCGCGCCATACCGCTTGGCCATAGGCAGAACTTTGGAGGTGCGTTTCTCGCCATCTTCGAGGTTGATGGAGTTGATTATGGCCTTGCCAGGAATGCGCTTCAGGGCCTCTTCGACGACGTCGGCCTCGGTGGAATCGACGAGGATCGGCGCTGGAACGCGGGTGGCCACTTTTTCCAATATCGAACTGATATATCCCTTTTCGTCTTCTCCCACGATGGCACAACACAAGTCGAGCATGTGGGAGCCTTCGTTGGACAGGCGCTTGGCCAGCGCCAGGATTTCGTCATAGTTGCGACTCTGCACAAGATTGCGGAAATGCTCGACCCGGGTCGTGGTGTTCATTTCTTCAGCCACAATCAGTGGCTTGGGATCGAGATCGAGGGGCACGGAAGTGTAAGCGCTGGAGGCAGCACCGGCGGGCTTAACATGGCGCGGCGCGGTCATGACACCGGAGACGGCATCCACTACTGCTTTCAAGTGGTCAGGAGTTGTGCCGCAACAGCCGCCCACGATGCGCACGCCATAGTCCACGACGAAGTGCTTCAGGTTGATCGCAAGTTCCTGCGGAGTGAGCTTGTAAACCGCGCGGCCTCGATCGTTCTGCGGCAGCCCGGCGTTGGGCAGCACTGAGATATGCTTAGTGCAATTCAGCCCGAGGTAGCGAACGGCGTCGTTCATCTCAACCGGGCCAGTGGCGCAGTTGAGACCGATGGTGTCAATGTCGAAAGGCTCGAGTGCAGTCAGGGCGGCACCGATTTCGGTGCCCAGCAGCATCGTGCCGGTAGCTTCGAGGGTCACTTGAACACTGACCGGCAGCCGTTTGCCCGCACGCTGCATAGCGTCGAAGGTGCCAGCGAGCGCTGCTTTGGCTTGCAGCAGGTCCTGGGAAGTCTCAATCAGAAGAACATCCACGCCGCCTTCAATGAGCGCGAGGGCTTGCTCCTGGTAAGCCGCCGCCATGGCGTCAAACAGAATGTGTCCGAGAGAGGGCAGCTTGGTGGTGGGACCCATGGAGCCGGCAACGAAACGCGGCCGCTCCGGGGTTGAGAACTGGAGCGCGACTTGCTTGGCAAGCCTGGCCGCCGCGAGGTTGAGTTCAGTGGTCTGATCTTGCAGGTCGTATTCGGCCAGAACGATACGGGTAGAACCAAAGGTGTTGGTCTCGACCACATCGCATCCCACGGCGAAGAACGAGGCGTGGATATCGCGAACGATGTCAGGACGGCTCAGGACCAGGAGTTCGTTGCATCCCTCTTTGCCCCAGAAATCGTCTACAGTGGGGTTGCGAAACTGGATGTTGGTCCCCATGGCGCCGTCATAGACGACGACGCGTTCTTTCACGGCCTGTAGAAAATCGGTCATTCGTTTTCAATCTTGCAATCGTAAGTCGCGGGCTTGGCCAACTGGCAACGCGTGACTCACGTGCCGCCATACACAAACGCCGGCCCACATGCAGGCCGGCGTCAGAATTTGCGAATAGTTTCTGAAAGCTCTCTAACTCCCTGCCTCGGGATGCGCGGGCGCTCCGGCCTCGACTTCCGCTTGGTTGAATACAGAGTTCGATCCCATATGCGCTGGGGTCGGCGATAGCATCTGTTCCTTGCGATACACCAGGGTGCTGGCGTTGAACGTCGCCAATTCAAATCCGTGCCCATGGGTGATGGCATCGGTGGGACATGCTTCCACGCAGTAGCCGCAGAAAATACATCGGTTGTAGTCGATGTTGTAAACCTTGGCGTAGCGCTCGGCGCCGGAAATGCGCTGCTGGGCGGTGTTTTCCGCGGCCTCAATGTAGATGCAATTGGCGGGGCAGGCAGCGGCGCACAGGAAGCAGGCCACGCATTTTTCCAGGCCATTCTCGTCGCGCTGCAGCACATGCATGCCGCGAAAACGCTCTTGGAACCGCGCTCCCTTGAGCGGGCCAGGGCCGTCTGGATAGTTTTCCACGGTGGTCGGCTGCAACATTTCGCCGAAGGTGATGCTCATCCCTTTGGCGATGGCGCCGATATTCTTGATCACTGACATGGCCTGATTAGTATAGCGGAAACCAGAGTGGGTTGAGACTTCGCAAGGGGGTATGTGGTGCGAGCTTTGAATACCGGGAGCAAAAGGCGCGCCGCGCAGGAAGTGTGACTGCGAGGGACGCGAGCATCGCGATTTGAGGGGCAGCGATATTACTTGTGCTGCTCTGGTTTGAGCAATGCCTGGGCGCGCGAACGGACCACATTGATGACGGTGGGATCGGCGACGATTTGTTGCAATATCAGAGCGGCGGCTTGAAGCTCCAGCAGGCTATGGGACTTGGCCATCTGTTCCATGCGTTTCAAGTCCTCGTCGAGCGCCAGTTTCTGATAGCGGTGGTCATAGTCGAGACGGCGGGCAAAATCGAGGGTGGCGGCCAGATTCTGGAAGATTTGGGTTAACTCCTGCACCGCGGGCAGTTCAGAGTAATTGTAGGTCGCCTGTCCGGTGCGTTGCGCATCCTGGTAAGCCAACGTCTTCTGTCCCATGGCGGCCAAACCCTGGTGGCGGGTTTCAAGCGGCGACTGAAAATATTTGGCCTTGGCGGCGAGCTCAAACACCCGGGTGGCGGTGTGTGCCGAGAGCACGAAGTCGAGATGGAACAGGTCTGGGGCCTGGGCATCCGCATAGCTTGCGGCTGGGGCTTTTGCTCGAGCGTCCGCTGCATTGTTGGCAGAAGGAGTGGCGGCGGACGCGATTACGCTACGGGAATCGTAGCTGGCTTTGCCGTCGGACTGGACCTGAATCACATAGTGTTCGGGTTCGGACCGAGGAAAGTCCAGAGTAAAGGTGACGGTGGGGACTGGTTGGGCGAAGCCGACGACACTCCACAAGCAGAGCATGGATTGCAAAATGACTTTCATGCGGAAAGGTCATCATGGCGAAGTAAGAGAAGTTCGTCAAGGCAGTGGTCCAGGATGGGCTAACGAGACTGTGCCCGCAAGGTGGCTGCGGTATGCAAATGACATATTGCAATGGCCAAGGCGTCGGCTGCGTCGGGAGACTCTGGCGCGGCGTCGAGCTTGAGCAGGAGCGTGACCATATGTTGCACCTGCTCCTTTTGCGCGCGGCCATATCCCACGACCGCCGACTTGATAGTGAGCGGAGAATATTCCGCAACGTTCAGACCGGCGATGGCCGCGGCTAGCATTGCAACGCCGCGAACCTGGCCGAGCTTAAGCGCCGATTTCACGTTGAGGGCATAGAAAACATCTTCGATGGCTACTTCGTCAGGCTGGTGCTGGGTGATGAGTTGGTGAAGGCGAAGATAGATGTGAGACAGGCGCACGGCCATGGATTGGCGCTTGGAGAGTTTGATGTCGCCGCAATCGAGACAGACCAGACTGTTGTCGGGAAGCAGGTCGACGATGCCATATCCGGTGAACTCGGTGCCGCAATCAATGCCGAGCACGCGCATGACGTGAGTGTAGCGCGCCGGGTACGCAATGGGTTAGCAATCTCGACACCGGCGCGGCTTCGCGAATCCCCGTGCTCGACCTGGACAGAAGGTCAGGCGACCCCGCCCAATTCATTTCGCTTTCTTCGGAGGCGGAACTTTTGCGCCTTTTTTCCGGGCTTCGGATAGTCCAATAGCGATGGCCTGTTTGCGTGACTTGACTGTGCCACCTTTGCCTCCGGGGCCCGACTTCAGCTTTCCCCTTTTCTCACGGTGCACCGCGCTCCCGACACTCTTGCTAGCCGCCTCGCCGTATTTGCGTTCGCTCGGTTTCTTCCGGGCACGCCCCGAGTTCGCAGCTCCTTTTTTTCCGGTGCTCTTTTTCTTTGCCGCCATAAACCCTCCGGCATTTTAGAGGCTTCAGATTCACGCAAGGTTGTTCAGAACAGCGGAATGCCAGGCGACATTGGAAGCTCTCGAGTTCCAGAGCGCAGGCTCGTAGGGGCACTTTGGTTTTTCAGTGGGTTTAACAGATGGGAAGGATAGAAGACACTCTGCCTACGGAAAGGCTGGCGCATGCGCACCAGCCCTCCTGGTTGGATTTGAACTTAGCTATTTCGGGAACGGCTGTTCCAGCTATCGAACGCCGGTTCTGGCGGCCACTCCGGCTTCGTTCGCGATTCCGAAGATGCCTAGCACGATCGCCAAAACTCCGAGCAGCATAGTGCCGGGCCGTCCGATGTATCCGGGCTGTTCCACGGCCACCCCACACGCAATGCAGAATACGCCTCCCGGGGTGATGAGCAGAACCCCGATCAGAATTTCCCAGGCCCAAGCAAGGTAGATGATCCAGCGTTTCATAGACAACTCCCTTCTAGGATTGATGCGATTGGGAAGCATCAGCGCCAGAAGCATACCACCGCTGGGGAAGATTTGAACCAGCAAATCTCGACCGGTTTCCTGCGAAGTCAACAGCAGCGCGGATGGCGTGCCCGGGCGATTTCGGTCTCGCGCAGGAAAGCGGCGTAGGCGGTGCGCGAGGAAGGGCGATGGTGGCGAGCGAGAAACCGAGTGTAGGCGGCCTCGTCGAAGATTTCGCGCAAGATATCAGCCAGGGTTTGAAGGAGACGGGAGAGGGGACCGCGCGCGGGACTTTGCCGCGGGGCGGTGCGCGGCGGTTTTTCGCTTGGTTCAGAATGACAAACGTGTGGATTCTTGTTCATTGAGAGACTCCGGATTGGCTCAACAGACGGGTTGGGACGAACGGCGCTTCTTTCACGCCTGCGGGTTTGCGTCCACTGAGGATACGGGACCATTCCAGTCCCGATTCGATCAGAATCGATGCGACCATGACCACGAGGATGGCAGTCACTGCGGCGTCCAGTCGGTCGTTGAAAATCAGCCGGGCAGTCGCGCCGGAGGATGGGCTGGACGCGAGTTGCCGGGCATGCGCTAAAAACCCAATGCGCGGGTTCAAGCTCAGAACTTTCTGGTACGAGGCGGTAAAGGTCGCAGCCACCAGCCAGCACAATGGCGCGAGTGTGACCACCGCATAGCAACCGCGTCCCATCTTGATGATGATGGTGGTGGCGACGCACAGAGCCACGGTGGCCAGCAACTGGTTGGAGATGCCGAACAGCGGCCACAGCGAGTTGATGCCACCAAGCGGGTCCTTCACACCCTGCCACAGAAAATATCCCCAAGCGCCGACAATCACGGCGCTGGTGGCAAGAATCGACGGATACCAACTGGTGCGGCCGAGAGGCTTCCAGATGTGGCCGAGCGCATCCTGCACCATGAAGCGGCCAACCCGCGTGCCGGCGTCCAGAACGGTGAGAATGAACAACGCTTCAAACATGATGGCGAAGTGGTACCAGAGGGCCATCAGGGTTTGGCCGCCAAGAGTGCGCGCGAAAATGTGGGCCATCCCCAGGGCAAAGGCAGGCGCGCCGCCGGTGCGGTTGAACAGGGTTTGTTCGCCGACCGCCTGCGCCAGAGATTGCATTTCGGCGGCGGTCACTGGGAATCCCCATGCGCTAATCGTTGCGGTAGCGGCTGCCGGGAGTTGGCCCACAATGCCGGCGGGGCTGTTAATGGCAAAGTAAACCCCAGGTTGGAGCACGCACGCGGCGATGGTCGCCATGATCGCGACCATCGATTCCGCAAGCATGGCCCCGTAGCCCACCATGCGGATCTCAGGTTCGCGCGAAATCAGCTTGGGTGTCGTACCACTGGCAATCAACGCGTGGAAGCCGCTGATCGCGCCGCACGCAATGGTGATGAACGCAAAAGGAAAGATAGAACCGGCGAAGACGGGGCCGGTTCCGTCAATGAACCGGGTTAGCGGAGGCATGTGAAGCGTGGGCCGCAGGGCTACGATGCCGAGAGCGAGCACCGCGATAGTTCCGAGCTTGACGAAGGTGCTGAGATAATCGCGCGGCGCCAGCAGTAGCCAGACTGGCAACGCCGAGGCTGCGAAACCATACACAATGATCATGGCGGCGAGGGCGGGCGCGGAGAAGGTGAACAGGCGCGCCCATGACGGCGTCACCGAGACCCACTGTCCGCCGACCACCGCAAGCATCACCAGAATGAATCCAAGAACGCTGCTCTCCAGCACCTTTCCCGGTCGCAAGGCGCGCAGATACAGGCCCATGAGAAGCGCAATCGGGATGGTCATGGCAATAGTGAAAGTGCCCCAGGGGCTGGCCTTCAGCGCATTGACGACGATGAGAGCGGCGACGCCCAGCAGGATGACGATAATCGCAATGACGGCGGCGTAAGCGACAAACCCGCCGACGCGGCCAATTTCCGACTTCACCATTTCGGTGAGCGATTTGCCATCGCGGCGAACCGAGAACAACAAAATTACGAAGTCCTGGACGCATCCGCCAAAGATGGCGCCGGCGAGAATCCAGAGCGTGCCCGGAAGATAGCCGAACTGAGCGGCGAGCACCGGCCCGACCAGCGGCCCCGGACCGGCGATAGCAGCGAAGTGATGTCCGAAGACGACCCACTTATTGCTGGGGACGAAATCGCGGCCGTTGTCTAGGCGTTCGGCAGGCGTGGCGCGAAGGGGTTCCAACCCGAGCACCTTGGCCGCGATGAACTTGCTGTAGAAGCGGTAACCGAGCGCGTAACAACAGACGGCGGCGACTACCAACCAGAGCGCGTTGATTTCCTCGCCGCGATGAACCGCGATGGTGCCCAGGGCGAAGGCACCAGCCAGACTGATGAACGTCCAAAGAAAAACGCGAGAGAGTTTGCTCATGAGAGTTCGTAACCGGTGGCGCTATTGTGGCGAAATACGCCCTTAGGTGCAACTGAAAAGCTGTGATGCCGCGCACACCGGAGCAAAACTGATTGGTGGTAACCTTGAAAGTTCTTGAAGAATGTGACGTGCCGAGGGGCATCAGTGCTCGTCAGTTACCCCGCGCGGGCCACAGCAATCATTTTAGGAATCAGGCAAGGAGCCAGGTAATGAGAATCGGAATGCTGACAGGTGGCGGCGATTGCCCCGGTCTGAACGCGGTGATCCGCGCTATCGTGCGTAAGGGATGTTTTCACTATAAGGATGAGTTTGTGGGATTTCTTGAGGGTTGGCGCGGTTTGATGGAAGACAAGAGTATGGCGCTCGACCTCTCGAGCGTGGGCGGCATCCTCCCGCGCGGAGGAACCATTCTGCGCACCTCGCGGACCAATCCCGCGAAGAAGGCGGACGGATTGGACAGGTGCATTGCGACCCTGGAAAAGCACATGGTCGAAGTGCTGATCGCGATTGGCGGAGATGACACGCTGTCGGTGGCACAGCGGTTGCATGAAAAGGGAGTAAAGGTAGTCGGTATTCCCAAGACGATTGACAATGACCTAGGCGGCACGGATTTTTGCTTTGGGTTCGACACTGCGGTAAACGTGGCGACCGAAGCGATTGACCGCGTACATACTACCGCCGAAGCGCACAACCGCGTGATGGTGGTCGAGGTGATGGGCCGCGATTCGGGCTGGATTGCCATGTACAGCGGCATCGCAGGCGGCGCCGACGTGATTTTAATTCCAGAGCTGCCCTTTGACATTGAGAAGGTGGCGGAGACGATTCGGTTGCGGCACGCACGCGGGCGCTACTTCAGCATCGTGGTAGTAGCCGAGGGAGCTAAGTTCTCCAGCAACCTGGACCCCCAGGGAGGCGCCATTGTGCAAGACCTCGGGCTCGACGATTTCGGCCACGTCCGATTGGGAGGCATTGGCACTATCCTGGCGCACGAGATTGAGAAGCGCACCAGCTTTGAAACCCGCACCGTCGTCCTGGGACACATCCAGCGCGGCGGCTCTCCCACTGCGTTCGACCGGGTGCTCGCAACCCGCTATGGCATTGGCGCAATTGACATGGTGCATAGGGGAGAATCTGGCTGCATGGCAGCGCTCAAGGGGAACAAGATTGTGTCCGTTCCATTGGCGGAAGCAATCGCCACCAACCGCAAAGTGGATGCGGACTTGATTGAAGTATCGGTTGGCATCCTCGACAAACTGACCGACGACAAGCTGGCAATATCGTAAAGACGCAGTAAAATAGCGGCGCGGCTTACTGCAAACAGCTTGGGAATTGAACTCTACGCGCGCCTGGCGAACTGGCTGCTGACCCTCATCGAACTGGTGCTGGTTCTGGGGGCGGCGGGCTTGATGGCTCGAGGCGCGCAAAGTTCTGGCGGTGATACTCAGGCACAGTTCGCCGCCGTCGAACGAGCATTCGGCGCGCTGGCGCGGAAAAAACGACTGAGTGTAGCGGTATGCGTCCTGCTGCCGTTGGTGGTGCGAGTCGCGCTGATTCCATTGCTCGGTATTCCCTTCCCTACCTGGCACGACGAATTCAGTTTTCTGCTGGCCAGCGACACCTTCGCGCACGGGCGGCTAACCAATCCCACCCACCCCATGTGGGTGCATTTCGAGAGCTTCCATATTTTCCATCACCCCACTTACATGTCGATGTACGCGCCGGGTCAAGGACTGGTGCTGGCGGCCGGGCAAGTGCTGGGTCATCCCTGGATTGGCCAGCTGGTAGCGACTGCCGTGTTGTGCGGCGCGCTGTGCTGGGCCTTGCAAGCATGGCTGCCGCCGCAGTGGGCGCTACTGGGCGGACTGCTGGCTGTGCTGCGGATCGCTCTGCTCAGCTATTGGATGAACACCTACTTCATGGGGTCGCTAGCAGCAATCGGAGGCGCGCTGGTGTTGGGAGCGTATCCACGGGTGCGGCGGTGGGCTCGGTC
>JBBQVN010000025.1:0-33609 GCA_038211475.1 Terriglobales bacterium
CGAGTCATTCACCCTGGTAGCTGAAAATGACAGAGGCATCGTCGCATTCCTGATCGGCCACCGCGACGGCAAGGGGGCTGCCCCGGTCGGCCGCATCATCACCATCGATGTGCTGGCCGAAGGCCGCAGTCAAGGCACTGGCTCTCGCCTGATGGCGCTGGCTGAGAAAAGTTTTGCGGCCTCGGGATGCGGCAATATTGAATTGGAATCCGCCGTCGATAACGCCGCCGCCCTGGTTTTCTATGAGAAGCTCGGCTACCTCCGTACGGGCGTCATACCGCGCTATTACCTCAATCGGATCGACGCCGTGGTGCTGGTCAAATCGCTGGAATCCGGCCGGGAGAAGGGCTGACCAAGGCCGCCCCACAAGCCCTGCCATGATTCCACGTTTGTTGGTGCAATGCGCGGCGATTCGCCCTATAATGCCCGCGAGTTTCCGCGGCTCTTGACGCGGCGCTCATTTCAATCTTCGATCATGGGGGCCGGCTGAGAGTTATGAAAGAAAAAGGAACGGTGAAATGGTTCAACGCAGGTAAGGGTTATGGATTCATTCAACGAGAACAGGGCGGAGACGTTTTCGTACATTTTTCCGCAATTCAATCTGAGGGATACCGGTCATTGAACGAAGGGGACGCGGTCGAATTTGAAGTGCAGGACGGACCTAAAGGCTTGCAGGCGGCTAACGTCACGCGGCTCGAAGGGTAGTCCTGATATCGGGATGTCATTCTGACGACCCCCGGCTTTATCGGGGTGAGGAAGAATCCCTACCCTCTGCAAAGTCTCGGCAAACCCGATCGGTCATGTCCTCTTAATATTGACCACCGTACGATAACGTTCGAACGCGGCACCTGACCTTACCGTGGGCCGAAAAAGAACCCGGGGGTAATATTTGTGAAACTGTAGGGGTCCTTCCTCACCCCGATAAAGCCGGGGGTCGTCAGGATGACACCGTTGATGGGGTTTTGAAGTCCCAACCAGCGGCAAGGTTGAGGAAACTCTCGACGCAACGGCAAGGGATAGCCGGGTTGAGACCGGTATTCGGGACTCCGCCGGGCAACTTCCTAGGTTAGCGCCCTCCCCAGCCATTGCTTTTCTTCCAAACCCTTAATTTACAGCCACTTAGCCGAAAAACATTTTACTCTCGATAACTCCAAAAGGCGGTCGCCATCTGTGAAACAATGTTTTCAGGCGGAAAACAGGAAAAATGACGATGACAGATGATGTTCGCAATATCCGGCGCAATGTGCTTCCCAACGGCCTCACCATTCTCACCGAAGAGATGCAGCACATCCGGTCGGTTGCAATCGGTATCTGGATCAAGACGGGGTCGCGTAATGAAGAGGCGGCGGTCAACGGGGTCTCCCATTTCGTCGAGCACATGCTCTTCAAAGGCACCACCACCCGCACCGCGCAGGATATCGCCCGCCAGGTGGATTCCATCGGCGGACACATGGACGCCTTCACCGGCAAGGAATGTATCTGTTTCAACATTAAAGTCCTCGACGAGCATCTGCCCGTTGCCATGGACGTGCTCGGCGACCTGGTCATGAACCCCTTGTTCAATGAAGAGGACATCCAGCGTGAGCGCGGCGTCATCCTCGAAGAGATCAAGATGGATGAGGACAGCCCGGACTACCTGGTGCATGAGATCTTTACCCAGAGTTTCTACAAGGACCACGCCCTCGGGCGCCCCATCCTGGGCACGCGCGACACCGTGCGCAAATTCGAACGCCCCATCGTTTCGGACTTTTACACGCAATGCTTCGCTCCGGGCAACCTGGTGGTTGCCGCTGCCGGCAATCTGGACCACGAGCGCTTCGTCGAGTTGGCCAAAAAGCATTTCGAGCACATGAAGCCGGCCGCCAAGGGCATCCAATCGCTGCCACCCAAGATCGCTTCGCGCATTAATTTGCGCAACAAAAAATCGCTGGAGCAGGTGCAAATTTGCCTGGGGGTGCCGTCGCACCCGATCGCGCACGAGCAACGTTATGCCTCCTACATTCTGAACACCCTGCTGGGCGGCGGCATGAGTTCGCGGCTATTCCAGAACATTCGCGAGCGCCAGGGACTGGCGTATTCCATCTACAGCGATTTGAACCTCTACCGCGACACCGGCTGCCTCTGCGTATATGCCGGAACCTCGCGCGAGTCGGCCGCCAAAGTGGTGCAGTCCATCGTGGCTGAGTTCCGCACCCTGAAATTGGAAAGCGTCCCCGCCGAGGAACTGCGCCGGGCCAAGGACCAACTGAAGGGCGGCCTCATGTTGTCGCTGGAATCGTCTGCCGCGCGAATGTCGAGCCTCGCCCGGCAGGAAATGTATTTCGACCCCTTCTATGGGTTGGACGAGATGATCGAGAAGATCGAAGCGGTCACCGCCGAAGACCTGAAAAACATGGCCGAAGAATTCTTCCACAGCGAGTCCATCGCGGTGACCGTGCTGGGCAATCTGAACGGGCTCAAGATTTCACGCGAACAGATTGCCTGCTAGACGCCCGTTTCCATTCGCAGCGCCCGCGGAAACAAGGCATTGTTTTCCAGATGAATGTGCTGGTGGAGGTCTTTCTCAAACGCCTCCAGCGCCGAGTATAGCGTTCGAAAGCTGATGCAGGCATCTTCTGGAGCGTGATATCCGCCGCTGGCTTCCCGCATCGCTTTCAACGCCGTGCCCGCCAAATCATGCTCTTCCATCATGGAGCGGACCGGATTTGCAACCGTCCCGAACGGCGCTGGCAGCACTGGTTCCTTCTGGATCACCTGTTCTTCCATGCGCTCGATGTAGGGAAACAGCACCGCTTCTTCCTTCATCATATGCATGGTCAGTTCCTGGCCCACGCCGCGAAAGAGACCGCGGATGTGTTTCAGTTCGGGATGGCGCTCACCGTGTACACCGCACACTTTATCAAGCAGCGCGTTCAGGCGCGGGATTTCCTGCCGCACATAGACGTGGTGCGTATTCACGATGTGAGCGATCAGTTCCGCCAGAGAGCCTGACTGCAGAACCCGATCATCCGCGGGCTTCGGTTCTGCGGCAGCCTTCTCCAGATTGGCGATTACGTCAACCACGCTCAGGCCCGCGCTCGTACAGGCGTCTTGAAGGGACTTTGCTCCACCGCAGCAATAGTCCAGGCCGAGTCTTTCAAATACCCGGGTCGCGTTGGGAACTTCGAGTGCTAACTCTCGTACTGTCTTGCTCGTCGTCACAGTCATGTCTTTCCCCCATCTACCAAGATTTCGTTCGCTCTAGGACCAATGTAGGGGATGGTGCCGTCCGCTACGATGACTTTGGTCACAGCGGGAGGAAACACAACGGCCGGGGTCGCATCGCGGATGCGCCGCCCGCGACCGAGGTTCCGGCTCCTACTCCGGGCCGTCCAGTTCGGCCTCCAACGATTTCATATTGATAACGGTAATTTTTCGTCCGTCAATCTGAATCATTTTCTCCGCCTGCAGCCGGCTCAGGTTGCGCGAGACCAATTCCCGCACCGTCCCGATTTGCGCCGCCAATTCCTGGTTGCTCGCGGGCAGAGTTACCTCGATTCCCGCAGCTCCTGGCGTTCCCTCTTTGCGGGCCAGCCTTACCAGGAATGACGCCAGGCGATGGCGCACCGTGGTAAAGGACAATTCCTCGATGATCCCCACCAACCGCCGTAGCCTCGCGCCGACGACGCGCAACACTTTCAGCGCCACCTGAGGATGGGTGAGACAAAGCGTCTGGAAGTCCTGCTTGCTCACGAACAACAGTGTGCTGTGGTCAACAGTGGCCACCGAGGCCGGGTAACCGCCTCCATCGAAAACCGGCAGTTCCGCCACCGAACTTCCCGGTCCTTCGATGCCCAGCACTTGCTCTCGGCCACTGGCCGAACTCTTGTAGATTCGCACATTTCCGGATTCCACCACGTACATGCCCATGCACGGCTCGCCCTCGGTGAACACAATTTCTCCGGCGTCGAAGTGACGGGTTACCGCATGCTGCGCCAAAAAGGCGATTTCCGTCTCAGTCAGGCCGGAAAAAATTGGCACGCGCGCCAGAGTTTCTGCGGGGCTGGGCTTGTTCAACGACATCTTGCTCAACGACATCGGAACATTCTAGCGGACGCAGGTAAAAAGAGAGAATGCTTGGAGTCAAGAAGCGCCGGCCAGACCCTCGCCCTCGCGGCTCTTATCCCGCGTCTTACGTCAGCGGGATGGGCTAGCTGAGGCAGCCTTCTATGTTTCGGAGCTCAGACCACGCCAATCTTTTCCAGACGCACAGTGTTGTCTTCCGCCTTGTGGGTCTTGGGTTGATATACGCAGAATGGCTCCTCAGCCAGATAATCTCCGCTACTGGCGAAGGCGCGGGCGCGGCATCCCATGCAGATGTTGCGGAACTCGCAACAGCCGCACTTCCCTTTCAGGTTGCCGGTATCGCGCAGCTCGTTGAAGACAACAGAATTCTCCCAGATGTCGGCGAATGGCTGGGTCCGCAAATCGCCCGCGACGGCGGGAAGGTACCCGCAAGGATAGACTTCACCCTCGTGTGAGATGAAGCAGACTCCCGTGCCCGCCAAGCACCCCTTGGTGGCTGCGTTCATGCCATCGGGATGTCCAGAAGATTGTGCTCCGGGATGACCTGTGGGTCGCAGGGAAATGCCAGTAGCGCCCGGCATCAATGCGTCATTCGGGCCGATCGGGATAGCGGTGTCATCAATAGCCACCGGCGGCATGGCTCGCAGCGCCTGCTCGAATGCTCGCTTCTCGGCTACTTTGCGTTGCTTTGCCACACGGAAGTAGTGGGGAGCGCAGGTGGCTTTCAGTTCGATCCCACCTTCCAGCGAACGCTCGTAGAACCAGTTCAACATCTCCTCATACTCTTCCGGAGCGACCATCTGCTCCGCCGCAATGTTCACTCCGCAGCCTACCGGCACCAGCAGGAACGTATGCAGCGCATCGGCTCCCAAATTTCGCGCCATCTCCAGCACTTGCGGCAGTTGCTTCGCATTATGCCGCGCGATGGTCATGTTAATTTGCACCGACATACCCAGCGCCTTGAGGTTGCGCAATCCATACACCGCCGCATCAAACGCGCCGGGAATGCCCCGGAAGGTATCGTGGGTGGCGGAATCGGCGCCATCCAGGCTGATGGAGACTCGCTTCACTCCCGCATCCACAATCATGCGCGCCACATCTTTGGTCACCAGCGTTCCGTTGGTCGCCAGCGCCACTCGCAGACCTTTGTCGGTCCCATACCTCGCCAGTTGGAAAATATCTGACCGGTACAGCGGTTCGCCCCCGCTCAACACCAGAATGGGATTGCCATACGCCGCGATCTGATCAATGATGCCCAGAGCCCGCGTTGTCGAAAGATCGTTGGGTGAACTCAGTTCGGTGGCCGTCGCACGGCAATGAATGCAGCGCAGATTGCAGCCCTTGGTTACTTCCCAGAAAATCAGTCGCGGTTTCGACTCAAACGCTGCTTTCGCCTGGCTGCCGTTTCCCGAAGTCATGATGCCTCCTCAAATAAAGCCCTGTGGCCGTTCCCCACTACAGTCAAGATAGAAGAGCCGTGACCCGACAGGCCGTGACTGGGATCACTAGCGATTGTGATGTGCGTCACGCGGCCAAAACCATGACGAATCTCGCACTAGGGACTCACGCCACCGCTGTGGCAGTCATTGCAGGTCACTCCGTTCAGGTCCCCGATATCGACTGGATGCTGAAAACTCAAGCTCGGTGACGACGCCAGTTTGGTGGCGCCCTCGTCCTGCCCGAGCACGGTGTGGCACAGGTTGCAGTCTTTGGAAACCACCTTGCCTTCGGGACTTACGTGCTTGCCGTCGTGACAACGGAAGCAGCCATTGAAGTAGAAGTGTCCAATGTTGTTGGGATGGGTCTTCCAATCCAGTTTCATTTCCGGAAAGGTCGTGGTCTTGAAGATGCGTTGCACTTCGTCCACCGCAGCGTGAATTTCGATCTGCTTGGTCTTGGCAAGTTCGGGGTACTTCTGCTGGTAAAACTCCAGGATTTCCTTGGCGATGCCTTGCCCGGCAGCCTCCGTCGTATCGTATTTGCCGGTAAGCGCGGATACAGCCTGCCGCTTGATGAAAGGCAAAGAAACATCCAGTTTGTGTGCCAACAGCGAACGGTCCACCGACAGATCAGGCGGAACATATATGTGGGACGGCCGGTTATGGCAATCCACGCAATCCATGTGGTGCGTCGTGGCCTTCGCAACCTGCGCGTGGCTCAGATTGGAATCCTTCAGAAAATACTCTGTGACCTTCCCTTGCGTGTCCTTGACGTGAATGTAGGAAATGTTCTGGCGTTGCTCATCCGTCGCAATGTAATCGATTTGATTGCCGATGTTCATGTGCCAGTGAATGCCTCCCGGCGCTCCCGTGGCGGGGTCACCCCCGCCGGTCTTGATCAGGAGCTGAATTTGCCGGGGCGTATTCTTTTCGTCGCTTCCGTAATGCGTAAACACTTTCAGTTGCGCTCCGTAGAATTTTTGCGGCCAGTGACACGCCTCGCAGGTGTCCTGAGCCGGGCGCAGGTTGTGCACGGGAGTAGGGATGGGCCGCGGATAGGTATTGAACGCCGTTGCGAACACTTGCCGCGCCCCAGACAATTTTGACTTTACATACCAGGTAGCCCCGGATCCCACGTGGCACTCGGTGCACGCCACCCGCGCATGCGGCGAGAGTTGATAAGCGGTGTACTCTGGCGCCATGACTCCATGGCAAAGCTGCCCGCAGAACTGCACCGAGTCGGTGAAGGTATAGGCGCGGTAGCTTCCCACCACACTGAGGCCAATAAATGCCACTATGAAGCTCAGAAAAAATGCGAACGCGCCACGTTGACGAGGGTCGCTGAAATCCAGACGCAGCGGTGACCCGGTGGTTACCCGGCGACGCCGGCGATCGTACCAGACTCCAAATGCAACCAGCGCCAACCCCACCACCAGGAAAGCGGGCGCAACCATGTACGCCAGAATTCCCACGTAGGGGCTGGGATGCTGCGACGTCAGGTCAATGAAAAACAAAAAGAAAATGTTGCCCAGCGCCACTACGGCCACCGCCAGCCCCACAATCGAAATCGGGTTCTGAAATAGCCGCCTTAGCTCCGCAAAACCTGCCGTCAATCCTCGAACCGCCGGTCTATCCCCTTGCATTCCTTGCTCCCGTTATCGAATTGAAAACCACGCACAATCCGCTCCACCGCAGGCCGATTCCTATTCGCCCTAGTCTTCGCGGTGTGCGCCCACTTCTGACTCTTCCGCCTTCTCCGCAACCTCAACCAACTCCTGCTCGGTGTGCTGCGCCTCGGCTGCCTGCAACAGAGCTTCGCTGTCCATGCCGTGCTCCTCTACGTAGTGTTTAAAGGGCATTTTCCCGTCCCACCATGCCCAATTCATGGGATACACGTCGGGATCCAGGAAGACCTGGTAGAAGTGCCACACCACAATCGCCAGCGTGGCCAGAATGGCTTCATAGAAGTGAATTGCCGTGGCCACATCCAACCACCAGCGCGGCAGCAGATTCCCCACCAGCACCTTGGCCCACAGCATCAGGCCCGTGGCAGCCATTACCATCACTCCCCACACCAGCGCCCAGTATTCCGCTTTCTCCGCGTAGTTGAAGCGCAGGAACGCCGGCTTGTCTTTGGTCCATCCCAGATAATGACTCATCGTGCCCACCGCGTCAGTTGCGTCCTTCGGTACGGGCAGGAAGTCGCGTACCAGCTTGCGTCCTTCGCGAGTCATCACAAGGTACACCAGGTGATACACTCCCACTCCGATTAGTGTCACGCCAGCGACCCGGTGCACGATTCCCCGCAGCTTCTCGCCCATCAACGGCAACCAAGCCAACCACGAATCGGGATACTTCAACGCAAAACCAGTGACCACCAGCATGAAGAAACTGCTAAATAGCACCCAATGTTGCCAACGCTGCTTCTTGGTCATGCGCACCACCCAAAGGCTGGTTTGCGCGTGCCGCAGAATTGCCTTGCGCCGCCAGATGATCAGGTTGTGCACCAGCATGGCGCCGATCACTGTGAAAATCATCCACAAATAAAGCCGCTTGATCCATCGCACCGCTTTGCTGCCTACATCCGCTGACAGGGGTGCATCCACGTGCACCTTGGCTAACGCAAACTTCGCGTTCACTCCGGGATGGCACTGGCCGCACGTTTTCATTAAATTCGCCGAATTGATGGTAGAGCGAGGATCGGTCGACGGCAGAATGTTGTGCACACCATGACAACTCGCGCAGTTGGCCACGATCGGCGAGCCCAACTTGGACGCCAGCCCGTGATAGCTCGCCAGGTACGTGGTCGTCCGCCGTCCCTCGATGCCGAACTCTTGTGAAAGTCTTACGCCCTCATGACATCTCGCGCAGGTCACCATGGCCAGGTTGTTCGCTGAAACCGACGACCGCGGGTCCAGATGCGACTGGATTGCATGAATGCCGTGGCAATCGGTACACACTGGCGCTTGCGAATTGCCGCGCGCCACCGATTGCCCATGGATGCTCTGGACGTATTCCTTCTCCACCGCACCGTGACAGTGGCCGCAAGTGGCAGGCACATTGAACTTATAGATGGAAGACTTGGGGTCGCTGGCCGGCAATATTTCATGGCTTCCATGACAATCCGTGCAGACTGCGGCCTTCTCTGATCCCGCGGCAATTGCGTGTCCGTGCACGCTCTGCTGATAAGAAGCAAATTGCTGGGTGCCCTGCCCGGTCCCATCCATCACGAATTTCTGCCCGTGACAGGAGCCGCAAGTCTTCGGGATGTTGGCATGGTTAACGCGCGAGGTCGGGTCAGTCGAGGTTACTACTTCGTGCGGGCTTCCGTGGCAGTCTAGACAGGTGGCGGCCTTTCCATCTCCGGCTTTCACCGCTTTGGCGTGAAAGCTGCGGTCGTAGGCCGCCTGCTCATCGGCGTGGCAGGTGGCGCAAGAAACCTTCGCCGGGGCATTCTCGTGCGGCGAAGTGTGCACATCCGTGTGGCAGGCCACGCAAGTGAACGTGCTGTGGATGGAATTCTTAAATGCTTCTCCGTTAACGTGCCGGCTTACCGTCTTGCCATTGCGTTCGGTGCTTAGGCTGTTGTCTCCATGGCAAGCCAGGCATTGCTCATTGGTGGGCTTCGCCAAAGCTTGGGACTTTGCGCTGCCTAGGGTTACCACCACTGCTAGCAGCACAATCACTCCCAGGGCCCGAATCCTCTTCGCCCCGCTTGGCCTTGACCAGGTTCCCATTGCCTCCACCTCTCTGCCTTGTACAACATTTCATTGTTGTTGTATTTCGCTACAGCGGCAGTGAGTCACCTCACCTAGAGGAGTGACTTGGGTCACATAAAGAGGCCGCGAACCTCTTGAAGATCAAGAAGTTGGGACAGCGGTCGTGCAACGAAAGGGACGAAGATTTGCGGCGGGAATTCTGGTTCTACGCCGATGACGCGGCGGAACGAGCGGGAAACCCAGACCGGATCTAGACAGGGTCATGGCTTGGCTGGCCGGTTGGCTCCGGTGAGAGCAGGAGCCTTACAACGTCCGCGTATGATGCACTCGCCGAGCCTTGCCCAATCCCACGGATCGAACCCGGTCATAAGCGACGTGCAGGTCCTGACTCAGCATGTTGACCACTCGCACACAGGCATCTGGGTGCTGGCGCAGGAACAGGAGCAGGTCTTTCCGGCGCACTCGCGCCACCCGGGCGTTGTCGATCAGTTCGGCCGTCACCTCATAGGGCGTATCTGACAAAGAGGCGCTCAATCCAAGTACTTCTCCGGGTCCAGCCACTCGCAGGGTGAGCCGCCCGTGGTCCTCTGCGCATATGCTGAGCCGGGCTCGGCCTTCGCACAGCACAAATACATCCTTCGGCGGAGAGCCTTCCTGGAACAGCACCGTTCCTTTGGGCTGGAGCCTCACCGACTTGATTTGGTCGAATGCGCTGAGTGCATCCTCGGGCAGGTCGCAAAACATTCGCTCTGGCCGTTGGATGCAATCGAAACAACTCTGCATCGTTGTGGTCACCATGTCTCATTCCTATGCTTTGCGTCGCGAGAGTACAGTGATTGCAGTCACTGTCATAAGTGACCTTTCGCACAGGCTGTTCCGAAGGAATTGTCCTTCAACGGGACCGAAGGAGCGGACCAACGTTGCCCTTCTCCTAAGAAACCGTCAAATGGCGCAGGGCCGACTTGTTGCGGATGATCAGCGTCGAGCCTTTGGACTGGACAATCTGCCTCTTCTTCAGGTCGGCAAACAAGCGGGTCACCGTTTCCCGCGACGTCCCGATCATCTGTGCGATCTCCTCGTGGGTGAGGGCGATCTTCAGCCGCGGTTCCTGTTTGGCCGCCTCGCCATTCTTGGAACACCACTCCAACAACAGTTTTGCCAACTTCTCCGCTGCCGAATGCGACAACCCTAGCGAACGCACTTCGTGGCATGCCGCGTTGTATTTCTCGCTCAGCTGCTCCGCCACTTTGAAGCAAGCCTCGCTGTGGTCCCTCAAAAAACGCAGAAAGTCTTCGCGCTTCACGAAATTTACTTGGCAGGGATCGATGGTCTCCGCCGTCAACTCATACGCTTTGCCGGAAACGCTCGCGCTCAGGCCCAGCACTTCCCCGGGCTCGGCGATTTTCAAAATCAGCGTCTTCCCGTCGCTGGCGCAAATGGAAAGCTTCACCTTCCCTTTGCACAACACAAAAATTCCCCGCGGCGCCTGACCCTCCACAAACAACACCGCTCCTTTGGGATAGGCGGTGGCATACTTGATATTCTCAAAGGCCTGCAGCGCGGCGTTGGGCAGGTCGCAGAAAAGCCTTTCCACTCGCATCTTGCAGGTTAAACAGCTTTCAACGATATCTAGACCGTATGGTGAGAGCATGGCGGCACCTCGACGGAAGCCCGTGACTTCAGTTGCGGGGTGTTGGTTCGTATGTCGCAACCCTGTGTGACGGACATCACGTTTCTAGTGTCTACCCGCCCAGACCCAGAGGATGTGACAGGGGGCACACCCATTTGTGACGCACCTCACAAGGCAAACCGACGGGTTGGGCGAGCAGGAATGCAGAGCCGACGGGCTGCGGCGTCGAAAGCAGCCAAAAACCGCTCGAAGGGCTTGCGGATTGGGATATGCCGACCAATGGACAGCCCGCGTGCCGGAGTCATCTTAGGTTCGGCTTTGAGGTTCAGTCATCGGGCGACATTCTCACGGCATTTGATTCCTTTTCATTATGTGACCAAGGCGAATCAATTGATGTCCCCGCCTCGCAGCGGTTTAGGCGGTTACTTGCGATATGGTGAGTATCACCAGTTACCGACCAGCGCATCGGCACGCCGCGCCGCGGGTGCCATAGGAAAATGTCGGCTATACTCCATTTGCAGGATGGCGAAATTGTAGGCACCTCTTTATATGGACTAAAAACTTACGGAGAACCATGAGCAAGACACGCAGGAACTTCATCAAGAGCGCGGGTGCGGTCGGAGCCGTTGCAGCGTTGAGCGGTTTGGACGTGGCGAGAGCGTCAGTCGAGAAGCGCAGCGATAAAGTGCCCTGCACAGTGCCCGAACTACATTGCATCGTGACCGGAAGGAATAAAGCGGGCAAGTCCGTGATCGTAAGCAAAGACAACGTTAATGCTGTGAGCGCTGCTTTGGCTCCAGGATACGAGTTTTACCGTTTGTGGGGGAGCGACTCTGTACCGGCACTCCCGTCAGACGGGACTCCGCCCGCGCAGCCGCGGTATTTTCCGCCGAAGAACGGCTTTCGCTTCGGGATGTTCACCCTGCCGCCGACCACAACCGCGGCGACGGCGCCGGCGAGCACCCCGGCGAATGTCGCGGAATTCGATCACAAACTGCCGGGAATGGGGGCAGTTCTCGAGCCGGACCATCCCGGAATGCATACCACCGACACAGTGGACTTCGACGTCGTCGTATTCGGCGAGGTGGTCATGGAACTGGACGACGGTGCCGAGGTGCTGCTCAAAGCTGGTGATTGCGTCATCCAGAATGGGACCCGCCACGCCTGGCATAATCGATCGTCGCAGATAGCCGTGATCGCGTTCTCGCTCATAGGGGCGGAGCGTAAAGTGTAGTCAAAATTGGGATGTTGGCGCTGGCCCAGAAAACTATCGAAGTCGCCCGAAATCCACTGGTCTTACTGCTTCGCCGGGGCCGCCATTCGCGGACAAAGTGGCGTTGTAGCAACTGCACGACTGAACTCTGCCCTCAACTATTGCTACATCATCGCATCCATCCCGCATCCATCCCGCCTCGTAGACTTTAAGGCTGGGGAGTCTCCCGGCGCCGCGAGCGCGCTGCGCTCGCTGTTGCTGTCTGCGGGAGCCTTAATCAGCCCGGGAACTTTGTAGCCAACCTCGCACGCCTTGACCACGTACTGATATCCGCGCTTCTCGTGAGATCGACTTTCAATTACGTTGGAGAGGCTCTGGTGCAACAGTCCGACGGTGACTTCCTGCTCCTCGATGAGTTCACGCAGCTTCTCGCCTGCATAGATCGCGCTGATCTGCAATCGGGCTGTGCTAGCGCGGACGCGAGGATGCGGAACGCCTGACGACGGGAGACTACTTCCCGCGGATCCTGCCGCATGTCCGCAGCAGTGAGCAGTCTGTCCAGGGCGGCATTGCCGTAGCCAGCAAAAAAAATGCCTAGAGGAAATCTTCTGGTGTTTGTGAGGTCGAGCTGCTCGTTACATTTCTGCAAGTGATATTCGAGTTGAGCAAAAGGGCGTCCCAGCTCTTTCAAGCTTGGACGCCCAGGCAGCCCCCCCCGGAACTGCTCACTTGCGAAGATACTTTCCAGCTGCTCTTTTGAGAATGGCCCGACGGTGCCAAGCTGCTCCCCAATGGTGCTATCCCGCACTCTCTTCGCCGGAAATCAGCCGGCCCACCCTCTCCAATACTGTGGGCAGACTAGCCCGGACTGCCGGCGATAGTGATTCGCCCCACTCGAACTTCTCCCCCGCCACCGTCACCATCCACGCTACAGGGGCTACCCCATGCAGTTTCTGCGCCAGCCACAACAATCCCTCTGGCGAAGCGTGATGGGTGAAGTTCTGATTCCTAGGCTCCAGTTCCACTCGCCACGTAAGTACTTCGCCGGGCTCGCCCTCCTGGCTCGCGTCCACAAATAACACCAGATCCCGATCCCTCATCTCCGCTGCCAGCTCCGGCGCAAGCTGGAGTACCCGCCTTACCGCCACCCCCTCAGCGAGTCCCCGCGCCTCCAGTTGCTTCACCACCTGCCATCCCAGCCCGTCGTCGCAGCGCAACGGATTGCCGTATCCAATCACCAAGATGCGCCGCCGCTTTCCGCTGTCTGCCATGCTTCCTTTCGCCCCGGCTTACCGCACTGAACAGGATGCGCAATTTCTTTGACCGCCGGTGGTGATCTGCGTCACACCGACATGTGACTCGAAGTACAGCGGCCGACCCGCCATCAAAGGTATTTCTGGAACAGTCAAGATTCCGGACACATCCTGTGGGGGAAACAAATGCCAGAAAAGAAGCAACGCGAGCGAGTAGTAGCCGAAATTTCCGTCAATCACCTGCGCAAGCTCGCTCTCGATATGGGGCAACACCTGAGCGAAGCGGACGCCCTCGCTTTTCTGAACCAGCAAGGCCATGCCTATGACATGTGGAAGGAGATGATGCGCGCCGGCGAAAATTACCTCCGCGCCTCTATAGGCAGTCGCCCTCCCTCCTTATCTTCCCGCCCCGACGCCCTCGCACCATTGAAGCCCGTACCACTTTCAGTGCAGCAGAATCGCCACCCAGACTCGGCCCGCATTGTCTCCGCAGGAGCCAACTGAGAACTTTTGCAGCCTCGGATCAGCCACCACGCGGTTTTCCGGAAACTCTTCCGGTTGTGCCCCCGCGTAGGCCAGCACAGCACGGTTTTTTCCCATACGGACGATCCGTTCGGTTTGAAGAGTCCCCTGCTGCGCCATTTCGCAAGCCACCTCCTCCATTGCGGGATCGTCCTCCGGGGCCAGATCGCGCAAGCCTGCCAACCCCCGTTGCGATCGGATCCCATTCTCTACCAGCCGTTCCATTTCAGTTGACGAATACTCCCGCGCCCGCTCGCCAAAGTCCTGGACCACCCACAACCGGTCTCCCGTCCAGATCGCGGCAAGCCCGACAATATTAAACCGTTCATCCAGCAGGTTCCGACGATGCGGCGCCGATCCCATCAGGTGTTCTTCGGCCTCGCCCACGCACCCATCGTAGGCCACATTCTCACTCGCTCGAATCACCCTCTTGGTGCCCGCATTCCTGAGACGCTGCATCACTTCCGGTTCGCCGTCCAACTGATGGCTGAGCTTCTGCTGCCCTGCCATCGCCAGCGCATGGGCCCGCGCCGCGGACGTCAGCGCCTCATCAGGCACCAGCGGTGGCGCCCCCGCTCGTTGCCGGTCCTGATTCACGAGCGTCAGTAGTTCGCGCTCCGCCTCGCGGTCATACACCGGAACCACAGCCCTCACCGCAACATGTTCCACCGCCGCAGACTCGGGTGGAAACGCCGCCCGTCCCGCCACCGGACTGACCAGGGACATGGCCAGCGCCGCGATCAGCACTCGAAGCATTTCCTTGCCGCCTCTCCGCCGCGCGCCCAACCGCGCGAAACTTCTCCTTTGCTTCTTGCTTCATCGCCCGTAGAATGCAGCCAGAACACTTACGATGGTTTTGTCACTCCTAGGGTTTTCGCTGGTATTGGACGCCGTCTTGCTCGTCCTGCTTGTGGCCATGTTTCGCCGTCCGTCCTCCGCCTACTTCCAAAGTGAATGGAGTGAAGAGCTTAGGCGGAGTGCCGACACCCTAGGCCAGAAATTTGCCTCCGCCACCACCGACATTGCCGCCCGCCTGGAGCAAACCAAAGGTGACCTTCGTCAACATGTGGCTGATCGCCTCGACACCGGATTCACCGCCATCCGCCACTCGGTGGAGGACCAACTCGCCGGTGGACGCACCGAACAATCCAAGAATCTCGCGGACTCGCGCACCGAATTGGCCAACGCCCTGGCCCTGAACAGCCTTCAGCTCAAGCAGGAATTCGAAAGCCTCAACAAGACCACCGCTCAAAGCCTGGAAGCCATTCGCCAGCGGGTGGACGAAAAACTGCTGGCCATCACCGACAAAGTGCAGGAGAAACTGGACCAGAACATCAAGGAAGGCTTCTCCCAATTTGAAAAAGTGCAGCAGCATTTAATGGCCGCCGAAGCACAATTGCGCGAGGTCAGCGCGCTGGGCCACTCCATCAACGACCTCAACAACATGCTGAAGCTACCTCACCTGCGCGGCCAATTTGGCGAGGCCAGCCTGGAGCGCTTGCTCTCCGATTTCCTTCCCGCTCACATGTTTGAACTGCAGGCCTCCGCCGGAGACCACGGACGCGCCGACGCCATGATTCAATTCCCCGATCGCCGCCTTCCCATTGACGCCAAGTTTCCCCGCGAGCAGGTCCTCGCCCTGTTTGAGAGCAACGACGCCGCAGAAATTGCGGACGCGCGCAAAGTCCTAGAGCGTGTGATGAAGACCGAGGCCAAGCGCATCAAGGCTTACATCCAGCCCGAGCGCGGCACCACTGACATCGCCCTGATGTACTTGCCCAGTGAAACGCTCTACATGGAGACCGTGCGCAACCGCGAGCTTTGCGACTGGCTCAACCTTCAGCACGTCTATCCTGTCTCGCCCAACACCCTGCTCATGACCCTGCAGACCATCTCTCTGGTGCACAAGTGGTACGAAGTCGCGCGAGGCTTTGAAAGCAGCCGGCTGGAGATCGCCAAAGCCAAGAAGTCGTTTGACTTCTTTCAGGACCAGTTTGAGAATGTCGGCAAGAACCTGGAGAAGGCGCAGACCGCATTCGACACTGCGTCCAAGCACTTGAAGACCTATCGCGGCAAAGTGACCGTGCTCGGCGGACAGCAGCAGTTGGAACTCGACGTAGAACCCGTCCCACTCCTACCGCCCCCGGACGAGCCCGGTCCGTAGCGATTAGAAAGAGTCTTGGACCGTGAATACACGATAGGAAGCTGGCGGCGTAGGTACAAAACACAAGCATCTTTGAAAGGAACAGGTAGGAGAACATGAAGTTTCGATCGATCAAAACATGCACTCTGGCAGCCGTAATCGTCGTTCTTTTCTCAATCGGCGCGGCTCCGGCCCAGACCGCTGGCCCCGAGTTGACGGCAGAGTGGAAAACGGTCGAAGACATCTTCGGATTTCCAGCAGCCCAACTCCCGGGAGGAGTGGTTCGCTTTAACATGCCGCGCAAGGATCTTCACGTCACTCTCGCTGGTACTGAAATCAAGCCTGGGTTGGCACTCGGTGCTTGGGCGGCTTTCCACCATGTCGGCGACAAGGACGCAATGATCATGGGCGATCTCGTTCTCACCGAGGACGAAGTGGCCCCCGTGATGAAGGCGTTGCAGAACGGGGGCGTCGAAATCACTGCGATCCACAACCATCTGATCGGCGAATCGCCAAAGATTATCTACATCCACATCGGCGGACATGGTGATCCGGTGAAGATTGCCCATACCATTAAGCAAGCCGTGGGGCTAACCAAGACGCCACTACCCCAAGTAAGCTCTACGAAGGAAACCGGAGCGGACTTTGGGTTCGACACCGCGATCGTCGAGAAAATCATGGGTCGCCAAGGCAACGTAAGCGGCGGAGTGCTGCATTTCAGCGCGCCACGCGCGGAGAATCTCACGGAAGAAGGAATGGATACTCCATCTTCGATGGGAGCAGGTACTGTTGTTAATTTTCAGCCTACCGGAAATGGGCGTGCGGCGATTGCCGGCGATTTCGCCATGACCAGCAAAGAAGTTGGACCCGTCATGAAAGTTCTGCACGACAACGGTGTTCAAGCCGTCGCTCTGCATAGCCACGCACTGGAGGACGTGCCCAGACTGTTCTACATGCACTTCTGGGCGAACGACGACGCGCTGAGACTCGCCAAAGTCCTGCGCAGCGCCCTCGACCAGACCAACTCCGCGAAATAAACCGGAGCGCGACTTAGGTACAATTCTTTCTCCATATGGCCGCAACCCCAGAGCCGCAATCCCAAGCGCCTCTCGTGCCGTTTACCGTGCGCGATCTTCTTCTCTACTTCCTCCATTTGGGAACCTTCGGCTTTGGTGGACCCATTGCGTTGGCAGGCTACATGCAACGCGACTTGGTGGAATGCCGCCGGTGGATTTCCAAGGAAGACTACTTGGAAGGTTTGGCCTTCTCGCAGTTGTCCCCGGGTCCGCTGGCCGCACAGCTCGCAATGTATCTGGGCTGGCTGCGTGCCGGCACCTTGGGGGCGACCCTGGTCGGCATTGCCTTCACCTTGCCGTCCTTCCTGATGGTGCTCGCAGTAGCTGCTCTCTATGTTCGCTATGGCGGCCTGCCCTGGATTCAGGGCGTGTTCTACGGCATCGGGGCCGCAGTCATTGCGATCATTGTGCGAAGCGCCATTAAACTGGTGCGCACCACGGTTGGAACCGACAAGCTTCTGTGGGCGATCTTCGCGCTGGTCGCCCTGACAACAGCGTGGACCAAGTCTGAGATTGTCTGGTTATTTGTGCTCTGCGGGGTCATCGGGGTATTGGTGAAAGCGCCTCCTCGACTTTCATCTCGATCCTCCGCCATGGTCTCCATCGCTGGTTTTGACCAGCTGCTGACTGGTATGTACGCTCTCGCCCCCCTAGCGACTGTTGGAGCGCTCTTTCTCTTTTTTCTGAAGGCAGGAGCTTTCGTCTTCGGCAGTGGTCTGGCTATCGTGCCATTTCTCTATGGTGGAGTCGTCGAGAAATTCCACTGGCTGACCGAGCAGCAGTTTGTCGACGCGGTGGCGGTAGCGATGATCACACCGGGACCTGTAGTCATTACCGCAGCCTTCATCGGATACTTGGTTGCGGGTACCGTTGGTGCGCTAGTGGCCGCCTGCGCTGTCTTTGCGCCGCCATATTTCATCGTCGTTTTTGCAGCACCGTACTACCGGCGCTTCGCTCAGAACCTGCAAGTGAAGGCTTTCGTGCAGGGCGTGACAGCGGCGGCAATCGGTGCAATCGCCGGAGCTGCCTATATCCTTGCCCGCCGTTCTCTGGTCGATCTGCCGACCGTTCTCATTGGGATCATCACCTTCGCTATCCTGATGCTTACCAAGAAGATTCCAGAGCCTATCGTGATTTTGGCGGCCGGGGTTGCTGGATTTCTCCTGCATGGAACCGCTCGATGAGGATCCCACTGGCTGATGCAGCAGACTCACAAACTTGCCGGGTTCCTTTTGACGCTCTTATCCGCTGATAGAGTCTCCTTCATTTTCAGCCAGGGCAAGTCCACTAATGAATCGGTGGCAATTGGTGCTAAGCATCTACTCGAATAGTAATCAGGTTGGAGGTATATTCCCTGCCTTGAGACACTGAATGGAGTTTCTTGGCGAAAGTTCCTTGGCGAACTACCGTTTCCGAGGCCACCTTGCCACCACCACCGTCGAAATCCCTCCCCGAGGACGGAACTCACCATTCACCTCCGCCCACACCGGACGTGCCCACTTCACCACATCCTCGAGCACCTGGTTCACCACGTTCTCCTGAAAAATTCCCAGGCTGCGGTAGCTCTGCAAGTACTCCTTCAGTGACTTCAACTCCAGGCAGTGCTGCCGCGGCATGTAGTGGATGGTCAAGCGCCCGAAATCCGGCAGCCCAGTCTTAGGACACACCGACGTGAACTCAGGATCGTCCACCACAATCTCATATCCGGGAAATTGGTTGGGCCAAATCTCGATCTCAGGAAACGCGTGATCCAATCCTGCGCTGGCATGTTCGGAGGTGTAGCGAGGCGCTTTCAAAGCAGCTCTCTGCTTTCGGGCTCGGGGCATGGTGTCATTCTAATCATTTGTGCTAACCATTTGTGGAACTGGAGGAACCTCTCCCCCATTCCCGGCGGGGCGCACCTCCCTATATTCCCTGCTCCACCCCTACCCCTGCCTGCATCTAAATGACAGAAACCATGGAAGCTAGCAACTCGCCCTCGTCGGCGACCGCTGGTGATACATTGTTCCGGTCATCCTATTGCCAATGAATAGATCCAACCAAACTGCCTCCCCGAGTGGACGACGCTGGAAGACTGTTCTCGCCGTTCTGACCGTGCTCGTGATTAGCGCCATCGCTTTCTCTCGGCGCTCGCAGTCCGTGCCCATCCGCGCCACCATGGTCCAACGCGGCGACATCCGCAGCGTCATTTCCACCAACGGCAAAGTCGAGCCGGTGCAGAACTTCGAAGCTCACGCTCCTGTCGCCACCACCGTCGCACGCCTATACGTAAAAGAAGGCGACCACGTCAAGCGAGGACAGTTGCTGCTGGTGCTTGACGACGCTCCCGCGCGCGCCCAGTCCGCGCGCGCCCAAACCCAGATGCGTGCCGCCCAGTCCGATTTGAGCGCCACCGAGCGCGGCGGTACCCAGGAAGAAGTCCTCACCACCCAGACCGCACTCCGCAAAGCGCGCACCGACCGCGACACCGCCCAGCGCAATCTCGACGCCTTGAAACGTCTGCAAGCCCAAGGGGCCGCTTCCGCCGGTGAGGTCCAGGACGCGCAAAACGCCTTGGCCCACGCCGACGGCGAAACCCAACTCCTCGAACAGAAGCTCAAGGCCCGCTACTCCAAGCCCGAAGTGGCCCGCGTCGAGGCGCAGGGCAACGAGGCACATGCAAGTCTCGAGAGTGCTGCGAGTGTCTTAGCCAAGTCCAATGTCCGCGCCCCGTTCGATGGCGTGGTCTATTCGCTTCCCGTCAAGCCTGGCGCATTTGTTCAGGAAGGCGACCTGTTGCTTCAGGAAGGCGACCTGTCCAAGGTTCTGGTGCGTGCTTTCGTGGATGAGCCCGATGTGGCCCGCCTGGCCCTCACCCAGAAGGCAGACGTCACCTGGGACGCAGTCTCTGACCGCACTTGGCCGGGAGCCGTTAACAGTGTGCCTGCCACTGTGAAACTCCGCGGCACCCGTAATGTCGGCGAGTCCACGATCTTGGTCGACAACTCGGACCTCCGTTTATTGCCCAACATTAATGTCAACGTCACCATCGTCATCACCGAAAAACACGACGCTCTCGTGCTTCCCCGCGGAGCCATTCGGCAGGACGACAGTAGGCCCTATGTTCTCCTGGTCACCAATGACACCCTGCATCGCCGCGATGTCGACATCGCAGTTTCCACCCTCACCAACGTCGAAATTCGAACCGGCCTGACTACTAACGACGTGGTCGCTCTGAACTCGCTCAATGGCAAGCCCCTGCTCGACGGCATTTCTGTGAAAGTGGTGCAGTAGTCCGGCATGAAATCAATGGTCGCAATTGCAGTCGCTCTCTTTTTCCTGCCCATAGCCCTGTTCGGGGCCGGGGGCGACTCCGCCAAGCACTTACTCGATCAGGGCAGGGTGGATGAAGTTATCGCCACCCTCTCCGGCCACACTGACGCCGATTCCAACAACCAGCTCTGCCGCGCCTACTACGCACTGGGCGAATTGGACCACGCGCTTGGCCCATGCGAGAAGGCTGTCGCCCTCGACCCTTCCAATGCTCGTTACCATCTCTGGCTCGGCCGCGTCTATGGCGAGAAGGCCGATAAGGCCAGCTTCCTTTCCGCCGCCGGATTCGCCAAGAAGCTTCGCATCGAATTCGAGCGCGCCGTGCAGCTTGATCCCAACGACACGCAGGCCCGTACTGATCTCGCCGAGTTCTATCTCGAAGCGCCCGGCATCATGGGCGGAGGTAAGGACAAAGCCACCGAGCAGGCTCGCCTCATTGGCAAGGCCCGGCCTGCCCGCGAGCATTGGATCTACGCTCGCATCGCCGAAAAAGATAAGGACCTCGCCACCGCCGAAGCTGAGTACCGCAAAGCCATCGCGTCCACTGCCGATAACGCCGAAGCCTGGTCCGACCTCGCCATCTTTTTTCGCAAGCACAATCGCCTGCCTGAGATGGAAGAGGCCGTACGCCACGCCACCTCGTCGCCGTCCACCCCTCCCGGAGTCCTATTCGACGCGGCCGAGAACCTCTCGCGCGCCGGACAAAGCCAGTATCTCGCTGTCTCTCTACTGCGCCGCTATCTCGCCTCCGCCACCGTCGAAGATGCACCTGCATTCAAAGCTCACTACTTGCTTGGTTCCCTCCTGGAGAAGCAAGGCAAGAAAACCGAAGCCGCCGCGGAGTTTCGCGCCGCCCTCGCTCTCGCCCGCGAATTTCAGCCAGCCCAGCAGGCGCTGCAAGGCCTGTCCAGATAAGCGCCACACCATGTCCTCCCCTGCAAAGCCCTTGGGCTCATATCAATTAGAATCCTTTTGCATTTTCTTGAAGGTGCCATGATGAACACACATTCTCCGTCCCGCCTGATTCCGCTGGCGACCATCCTTTGTCTGCTCACCGTCGCCGCCCGAGCCGAAACGCTGCCGCTGAAGCGCGCTGTGCAATTAGCTCTCTCTCACGCCTCTGCTTCCGGGGTAGCTACCGCCAATGAGCAGCGCGCCTTCGCCTCCTATCAGGAAGCCCGCCATGCGTACATCCCACAGGTCACCACAGGCGCCGGTTTGGGATATTCCTATGGCTTTCCCCTTTCTCTAGAAGGCTCCGCCCCCTCGCTTTTCAATGTGGTGGCGCAGAGTCCTTTGTTCAATCCCGCTCAGCTGCAGTTCCAGAAAGCGGCGCGGGCTGAGTGGCAGGCTAGCCAGTTACAATCCAAAGATCAACGCAACGCCGTCATTCAAGACACCGTACTCACTTACGCCGAACTTAGTAAGTGGGACCAGCGTCTGCAACGATTGCAACAAGACGTTTCCCAAGCAGAGCAAATGGTACAGGCTGTCGCCGCCCGCGTTAAGGAAGGGGTGGACAGCCCGCTTGACTTAAACAAGTCCAAACTTTCCGCCGCCAGAGTGCGCCTCCATATCGCCGAGGCCCAAGGTTCAGCCGAAGTCCTTCGCCAGCATCTCGCCAAGCTCACCGGGCAACTCGCCTCCACCATTCAGGTAGAGCCCGGTGCCTTGACTCCCCCGCCTGACGCCGGCCAGGATGATGCCGTTTCCGCGAAGGCCGAGAAAGCCAGTCCCGCCATCCAGTCTGCCGAGCAGCACGCTGTGGCGGAAGCATTCCGCGCCAAGGGCGAACATCGCGCTCTCCTGCCCCAAGTGGACTTCGCCGCCCAATACGCTTTGCTCGCGCGCTACAACAACTACGACTTGTATTACAAAGCCTTCCAGCAAAACAATGCCACCATCGGCGTGAATATTCGTGTTCCCATCTTCAACTTCGCCCAGCGCTCGCACGCCCAGGCCGCCGACGCTGATGCCCTCAAGGCCCGCACCCAGGTCGAAGCCACCCGCAATCAGGTCTCCGAAGACGCCTTGCGGGCCCAGCGCATCGTAAGCCAGTGGTCGGCCGCGCGCGAAGTCGCCGATCTGGAATACCAGGTCGCCCAATCGGGCTTCGAGGCCATGCAAACCCGCATCGCCGCCAATACCGGAACCCTCCACCAACTCGACGACGCCCGCGTCCAAGCTAACGAGCGCTTCCTAGCTTTGCAAGATGCTGACTTCGAATTGCAGCGCGCCCGGGTGGCATTGCTACGCGCCACCGGTGATCTGGAAAAGTGGGCGCTCGGCAACTAGTCGGAAAACGGACCTCTCGAGTCCAATGTTCTCCCTGCCTCAGTGAGTCCACAGTGGATGCTGCTCCGCCCTAGCCTGCCTGGTCACTAACTCCCCCGTCCCCTTGCGCAGAGCAAGCCGAACTTTTCCTGTCCCACTTTGAATTCCCATTCCGGGACGCATTCTTATTGCTAGCACCGAAGTAACCTGATTCCCGGTCTATCCCGCTGCGAACAAAGGTGTTGGAGGAGGGCGAACAATTGGCAAACAGATTGCTTCTACCCCTGTGGTTCATGTCCTCAAGTACGAACCCAGGATTCTCGAATCTGAGGAAGGAATACTAGTCATGGTTAATCTGGACGAGATCAAAGTCACCCCTCGCGATCAACAAGTTCTCAGTCTCTTGACCCAAGGCTGCTCCAACAAAGACATTGCCGGGCAGTTGAACATTAGCCCCCGCACCGTGAAACAGCATCTGCGCACACTGTTCATGCGGGCGGGAATCACAGAAGGCCGTAAGCGCGTCCGCCTGGCCACCGCCATGTTCGAAAAGGAGCACAATGAACACGCAACCGCGTAACCATCTCACGCCCCGGGAAGTTCAGGTAGCCTCGCTGGTCTGGCAAGGCCACACCAATCGCGACATCGCCAAACACATTGGCACTACTGAACAGGTAATCAAGAACTACCTGCGAACCACCTTCGACAAGCTGGGCGTCTGGAGCCGCCTCGAACTCGCGCTCTACATTGCCAGCCACGTCGGCGAACAATGGCAGGTACAACTGCACTCGGCCGAGAAGACACAGGAACAAGCCGTTTAGGCTGCACAAACCTCGTTCACTATAGCCGCATAGGTCTCCAAGAGGCCCGGCTCTTGTAGAGAGAAGAATCGTGCCGACCGTGGCTGGTACTTGGTACGGGCTGCAAGTTTGAGGCGGCACTGCGAACGGTGACCTCCATTCCAAAGGCGGGAGCCCTTGGCTAGAGGTCACTAGGAGTAACCGCTCTAGCGGTGGTCCATTGGAATGTACGGCGCGGGATAAACCGGCCCCAGGTAATCAGCGCGGGGGCGGATTAGGCGGTTGTCATCGAGTTGCTCAATGATGTGAGCCGTCCAGCCGCTGATGCGCGACACCGCAAAGATCGGGGTGAACAGGTCCACGTCAATGCCCAGGGTGTGGTAAGTGGAAGCCGAATAGAAGTCAACGTTTGCGTTGAGTTTCTTGTCAGCTTTCACAAACTCTTCGATCTTGAAAGAGAAATCGAACCACTTTGGATTGCCGCTGGAATTGCCCAAGTCACGCGACATCTTGCGGAGATGGGTGGCGCGTGGATCTTCGGTGTGATAGACGCGATGGCCGAAGCCTGGAATCTTCTTCTTCTGAGCCAACATGCCCTTGGCATACTCCACCGGGTCCGCCCCGGAAGCATCAATAGCCTCCAGAATCTTGAAGACGGCCTCATTAGCGCCACCATGCAGCGGGCCCTTGAGCGCTCCGATGGCCGAGGTCACAGCCGAGTGCATGTCAGACAGAGTGGCCGCGGTTACCCGGGCCGCGAAGGTGGAGGCATTGAGTTCGTGGTCGGCATGGAGAATGAGGGCGATATCCAGTGCGCGCTCAGCGGTATGGGAAGGCACCTCGCCATTGAGCATGAGCAAGAAGTTGGCCGCATGAGACAAGGCTCGATCGGGTTCGACCACTGGTTTGTCTTTGCGGATGCGGTCGTACGCCGCGACGATCATCGCGATTTGCGAGGTCAAGCGGATGGCCTTGTGCACGTTGGCGTCGTGGTCATTCTTTTGGAATTCCGGATCGTAAAATGACAAAGCCGAAACCGCAGTCCGCAGCACATCCATAGGCAGGGCATGCCGGGGTACCGTATGAAGCAGGTTGATGATGGAAGCATCCAGCTTCCGCTCTTCCGCCATACGGTTGCGCAGGTCACGCAATTCGTGGGCATTCGGCAAACGACCAAACCACAGCAGATAGCAGGTTTCCTCGAAAGTGGAGTGGTCGGCCAGTTCGTGAATATCAATGCCGCGATAAGCCAGGATGCCTAGATCCCCGTCGATGTAACAGATGGAAGAGGTCGTGGCGACAACCCCCTCGAGACCTTTTGAAGCCGGCGCTGTGGTTGCGGTGGACATATTTCCTCACAAAAACTGGGTTATGAAGTGACTGCCGCCCCGAGGGAAATTGCAGGAGCTGCAACCTCTTTTTATACGCCAAATTGCGGGAACTTTCCACCGGAAGGGAAAGGTTCCGTTTGGCTGGGCGCTGTGGAGGGCGTATATTAAGGGTTGTTCAAACCTTCTTTGCAACGTCTGAAGCAACCACCGCTTTTTCCAATACGGAGAATCATGAAAAAACAAATAGGATCATTGGCCATTCTACTGGCATTCACCGCTTCGCTCGCCTTTGCCGACGAGGGCATGTGGCTCTACAACGCCTTCCCAAAGGACCGAGTCAAAGCAAAGTACGGGTATGAGCCGACGCAGGCTTGGCTGGATCATGTTCGCCAGTCGTCAGTGCGCTTCAACAACGGCGGATCCGGATCTTTTGTCTCGGCGGATGGCCTGGCTTTCACCAATCATCATGTGGGCGCCAATTGTATTCAGAAAGTCTCCACTGGCGGTCAGGACCACATAAAGACCGGCTTTTACGCCAAGACTGAAGCGGAGGAGGCGAAGTGTCCGGATCTGGAGCTCAACGTCTTAATGGGCATTGAGGACGTTACCTCCAAAGTTAACGCCGCGGTGAAAACGGAAATGTCGGTGGCTGAACAGGGCCAAGCCCAGCGTGCGATCATGTCCGGAATCGAAAAGGAATGCGCGACGGCTAGCGGGCAGCGCTGCGACGTGGTTTCGCTCTATTCCGGCTCGGTGTTTCACCTCTATAAGTACAAGAAGTACACTGACGTGCGCCTAGTGTTTGCGCCCGAATTCGACGCTGCGTTTTTTGGCGGCGACCCGGACAACTTCACCTATCCACGCTATGACTTGGATATCACATTCTTCCGCATTTATGAGAACGACAAGCCGGTCCACCTGGAGCATTTCCTGAAGTGGTCACGCACCGGAGTAAAGGACGGCGACCTGATCTTTGTTTCCGGACATCCGGGAAATACGGGACGTTTGCGCACGGTAGCGCAGTTGGAGTTTCTGCGTGACGTGGACTACCCCTCGCGGCTTGAAACTTACAAACACCGCATTGCATTGCTGAAGGACTTCAGCTCGCAAGGCGAAGAAAATGCCCGCATCGCCAAAGAAGACATCTTCGGCTACGAAAACTCGTTCAAGGCGATTACAGGTTTCGAAGGCGGTTTGCGCGATCAGTCCCTATTCGAGAAAAAGAAGGCCGACGAAGACGCGCTGCGCAAGGACTTCAAAACCCAAAACCCTCAAGCCGCCGACCCGTGGGAAGAGATTGCGGGTGCCATGAAGACTTATCGTGCGACCTACAACAACCTCAGCTACCTAGAAAGAATGCGCGGCTACAATTCTGACCTGGCTGACACTGCACGAATACTGGTGCGAGCGTCCGCGGAGAAAGCCAAGCCAAATGAGCAGCGAATGCGCGAATTCCGCGAATCAGGCCTCTCCTCGCTGGAGCAGCAATTGTTTTCCACCGCGCCGGTCTACAAGAACCTCGAGACCCTGTTGCTGGCCGACTCCCTGGGCCAGATGCAGCAGGCCCTGGGTAACGACGACCCGAATGTAAAGCTATCGCTGAACGGCAAGTCACCAGCAGACGCGGCAAGAGACTACATCGCCAAAACCAAATTGGATGACGTCGCAATACGAAAGCAATTGTACGAGGGCGGAGCGGCGGCGATCGCAGCCAGTTCTGATCCCCTCATTGTGCTGATGCGCAGCATCGACCCGGACGCGCGCGCGGCACGGAAACAATATGAAGACCAAGTGGATTCAATCGAGCGGCGCAACGGAGCGGCTATCGCCCGTGCCCGATTTGCGGTGAGCGGCTTCACTCAACCTCCAGACGCCACTTTCACTTTGCGCCTCAGTTATGGCGCGGTCAGAGGCTTCAAGGAGAATGGCAAGGAAGTTCCCTACTTCACCACCATGGGCGGCGCGTTTCAACACGCGGCGGAGCACGACAACAAACCTCCCTACCAATTACCAGCGAGCTGGACGGCTTCGAAAGCGAAACTGAAGCTGGCTACCGCGCTGAACTATGTGTCCACAGCCGACATCATCGGCGGGAACTCGGGCAGTCCCACGGTGAACAAGGCAGGCGAAGTAGTGGGGATTATTTTCGATGGTAATATTCAGTCCCTACCTTGGAACTTTGTTTACGAAGACAAAATCGGTCGTGCTGTGCATGTAGATTCACGGGGGATCATTGAAGCCCTACGCAACATATATGGCGCTAATGCACTGGCCGACGAACTGACGGGAGCAAATGCGGGCACTGCGACAAAGGGCAAGAAAGATTCCAAAAGTAAAAAGGCAGGAATGGCCCACTGACCACTGAGTTCCGGTTCTGAATTCCAGGCCCGCTGACGCGGGCCTTTTTTCTGGTCCTGGTCCGATCCTGCGCTCTATGCGGGCCAAATGCTGAGCGCAGTCTTGCTCAGAATTTGTTGGCTCATTTCTGCGCTTATGGGAAGCGCCAGGAAGTCATCGAGATTCTTCTTGATGTCGGGCACGCCGGGACCGGGCCAATCAGTGCCAAACAGCGTCTTAGCGGCGATCTCTTCGAGGCGGGGGAAATACTTGAGCAATGTTTTGGGCGGAATACCGCTGATATCAAGAAACACATTGGGATGGCGGCGGATCAGGAAAAATGCGGTCTGCATCCAAAGCGGACGCCCCCCGTGGGCCAGCAATATCTTCAGCTTTGGAAAGTCCACCGCGACATCGTCAATGTAGATAGGGTCTCCATACTTGTTACGCGCTCCGGGGAAGATCGACGTGCCGGTGTGGAACATCACCGGGATAGCATTGGCTTCCGCCGCGCGGTAGATGATTTCCAACTCTTTGACCCCGTTCAGGTAGTCATTGGGAAACAAAAGCTGATGCGGAGGATGGATTTTGATCATCCGAATGCCGAGTCGGAGAATTTGCTCGACGTCCGCCAAAATATTGGAGGTATGGCGCGGGTGCAAACTCCCGCAGGAGATCAGGCGCTGCGGGTCATGTCTAGTGTAGTCGGCAACGAACTGGTTAACCCCTGAAGTGAACCCGATGACCTCAGGCGCCACGTAGTTGATAAGCACAGCGCGGTCAATGCCGCAGTGGTCCAAGTGTCGAAGGAATGCCACAGGCGATCGGCAGAATTCGACAATCTGGTCGAAGTTCGGCCGATTCTTCTTCATCAACTCAAGCGCATGCGGCTTGAACATCTCAATCGGCTGGATGTGGATGTGGCAGTCAGTGATCAAACAATTCCCCGTTCCACCTAGTTGGTTAGTTTGCTGCAGCAAGCAGCGCCCGTTTGGTGAATACGCGAATCATCTCGCGACGATATTCAGGCGTCAAAGCCGACGTCGTGAGTGGCTTCGCTGTCTTAGCCGCCATATCTCCCACAACTTCTGCTAATGATTCATCCAAAACATTGCCGAAGAGTGCCGCGGTTACGCCCTTGACCAGCAGTGGCGCAGGATTGACAGCTGTCAGCGCGACTCGTGCATCGGCGATGTGACCGTTCTCATGCTTGAGCACCACGGCCACTCCGGCCAACGGATAGTCAATCGAGCCCCGCACTCGCAGCTTCCGATAGATGCCCCGGTAATCGGCAGATGCAGCGGGCAGGAACACTCGCGTCACCAGTTCTCCCGGCTGCAGCTTGCGGTAAGCTACGCCATCGCCGGTATAGAACTCTGTGAGCGGCATTCGGCGGACACCCGCGGCGCTGATGATCTCGAGGTCAGCATTCAGGCAGAGCAGTGCCGGAGGAGTGTCGCCCGAGAACGCCGCCCAACACTTGCTCCCGCCCGGCGCCACATGGCAGAGGTCACCATCTTTCTTGATGCAGAAGCCGCACGACTTGCGCCATTGCAGCGACTGGTTGTACCACAAACAGCGCGTATCAAGGCAGATGTTGCCACCGATCGTGCCCATGTTGCGCAAGACGGGCGACGCCACCGTGCCTGCAGCCTCACTCAGCACGGAATAGTGCTGTCGCAGGTATGGCGAACGCTCGATAGCCGTCAGCGAGGTGAGCGCGCCAATTTCTACAGCCCCATCTCGAAGAGGCGTCATTCCGTTGAGCGCGCTGATGTGCCTAATGTCCACCACATACTGCGGCTCGAACAGCTTCTGTCGCATGGAAGGAACCAAGTCCGTGCCGCCAGCGAGAATGCGAACGTTGCCGGAGTGCTGCGCTAGCAGATCCACCGCCTCCTGCACCGTGCGGGGGCGCAGCAATTTGAATTCCGGCAGGCTCAATCCGCACCTCCTTTTGCAACATGAAATTCTCTCCGCGCCGGATCGAGTGCGTGGCGTTCAGGGCCTTTGCCTTTGAAGCATAACGATCCCCCATGCTCACGGAAGGTGGTGGGCGCGGTGGGATCAACCCCTTCAGTCAAATTGATGTGCTTCTGCTTCTTCTTGGCGCGCAAAGCCGAGAGCACACGCTCTGGGGTAAACGGAGACTCGCGCAGCCGGATTCCGAGCGCATCGTAAATCGCATTCGCAATCGCGGGAATGGTGGCCGCCAGAGAACCCTCGCTCGCTTCTTTCGCCCCGAAGGGCCCTTCCGGGTCAACACTCTCGACAATGATCGCCTCCACTACCGGCGACTCCACCGACGACGGGCTGCGATACTCCAGCAATCCGGGATTCATCAGCAGGCCATCTTTCCATACCATCTCTTCGGTCAAGGCCTGGCCCATGCCCATCCAGACCGAGCCGATGATCTGGCCTTCGACCGAAGTTGGGTTCAGAGCGCGGCCACAGTCGTGTGACGCCCAGACCTTGTGCACTGTCACTTCGCCGGTCTCCTCGTCCACGCTCACTTCGGCCACTTGCGCAGAGTAAGAGTAGGCAGGCGAGGGACCTACCCCCGCACCTTTGTGCTTGCCGCCCCGAGCCTCCGGCGGTGGCGCATAAGAACCGGTTCCGCTCAGCGCTCCGTGAAAATCAATGGCAGCGACTACTGCTTCCTCGAAGCTCAGCTTCGCCTTGGGTCCTTCGTCCTTTCGTTTCTGCTGCAGCGAACCACGCAGGATTTGCCCTTCCACACGACCGCTGACCGACGCTTCCGCGTGAACAACGGTTGGCTGATTTCCGTTGGCTGGAGTCTTCGCGACGGTAGCGCTTTTATTCACCACCACGTCGTCGCGGAAGATCAGGTCGTCCAGTGTGCAATCCATTTTGCGGGCAGCTGCAGTGGCAATCTGCTTCTTCACATCCTGGGCGGCCCGTAGCGTGGCGTTGCCATTCATGAAAGTCACACGGCTTGAGTAAGAACCGATATCGATGGGCGTGAGATCGGTGTCCGCGGCAATCACCTTCACACGCGCCATGGAGCAGCCAAGCACTTCCGCGGCGATCTGCGCCACCATGGTGTCGGAGCCTTGCCCTATGTCGGAGGCGCCGGTATAAACCACAATGCCGCCATCCCGATCGATCTTGATGTTGACGGTCGAGTGCGGCATATCTGAACGAATAATGGAGTTCGCTGCGCCGCTGACATAATGGCTGCATGCTATGCCCAATCCCCGGCTCTTGGCCAACTTGCCCTTGCGCTCGTTCCATTGGGACCGGGTCACGACTTGGTCAATGCACTCTGGCAGCCCGTAGCTCTGCACCCGCAAGCCGTTCACTGTGATACACGGCGCCTTCAGCAAATTCCGGCGCCGAATCGCCGCCGAGTCCATCTTCAACTGAAGAGCGATCTCGTCGAGCTGCGACTCAAACGCGAAGCGAACGTTGACAGTGCCATGTCCGCGCATCGCGCCGCATACCGGCTTGTTGGTCAGTACGCGGTATCCGTCATACTGAATGTTGGGGATATCGTAGAGCGCGCCGAGCAGAGCGCCAGAGTAGAGAATCGTGACCACGCCGTACGAGCAATACGCGCCGCCATCCTGAATGACGCGCGCTTTCACCGCGGTGATGCTGCCGTCATTCTTGACCCCAGTTTTCAGATCCACGATGGTCCGTGGTCGTCCACGATGCGCCAGAAACACTTCCTCACGGGTGTACGTAATCTTCACCGGCTTCTGGGCCGCTCTCGCTGCCACCGCCGCTATAATTTCCAGCGGAATGACTTCGCTCTTTCCGCCGAAACCACCGCCCACTAGCGGCTTGATCACCCGGATCTGCGACATCGGCATTTCCAGCACCAGCGACAACTTGTGCTGCAGGTAATAAGGCACCTGCGTGGACGACCAGACCGTCAGGCGGCCCGGCTTGCCGGTTTGGGAATCGATCTCAAACGACGCCAGTGTGGAGTGCGGCTCCATGGCGGCGTGGGTCACTTCCTGGGCGATAAATCGGGCCTCGGCCACGTAGTCCGCTTCGTTAAAAGCTTTATCCGGGTCACCAAAAACGTGGTGATAGTCCTTCTCAATATTCTGCGGCTTGTTGTCGTGGATGAAGTCGCTTTGTGCTTTCATCGACTCTTCGGGATCAAAGTAAGCCGGCAACACTTCATATTTCACGTCAATCAATTCCAGAGCTTGTTCCGCAATGAACTCTGTTTCAGCAGCCACGCAAGCGACGTTGTCGCCGACGTAGCGGACTTTGTCCAGGGCCATGGCGCGTTCATCATGTCCAACGGGCAGAATGCCGTACGGATTGGGAGCATCTTTTCCTGTCACTACTGCGACCACGCCAGGCAGCTTTGCCGCGCGACTAGTGTCCACGCTAATGATGCGGGCGTGAGGATGCGGGGAGTGCAGGATCTTGCCGTAGAGCATCCCCGGCACGCTCAGATCGTCCGTGTATTTGCCGGCGCCTGTGGTCTTGCCGGCTGCATCCACCATTGCGATCGGCTTGCCGATGATTGAAAAGTCAGACATTTATTGGGCGACCCCGATTTCTCTTCTCTCCGCGTCGATGGCGCTCTTGATGGCTTGATACATCTGCTCATACCCGGTGCAGCGGCATAGGTTTCCACTAAGCGCAGCGCGGATGTCCGCGTCCGTGGGTTCATCATTTCCAGCAATCAGGTGCTTCACCGTCATCATGAAGCCGGGGGTGCAAAAGCCGCACTGCGAGCCGCCCCAATCGCCATAGGCTTTCTGGATGGCGGCCAGGCTGCCATGTTCGCTCACCCCTTCGACCGTGGTGATCTCCTGGCCTTCGCAACTCGCCGCAAGCAGCGCACACGATAACATGGGAATGCCATCCACCAGCACCGTGCAAGCGCCGCAGGAAGATTCATCGCAGCCACGCTTGGAGCCAGTCAGGTCAAGATCCTGGCGCAATACGTCAAGCAATAGTTTGCTGGACTCGATCGCCAGTTCGTACGTTCGTCCGTTCACGCGAAGTTCAACGAGTTCTTTCTTCATAATGTCAGCTTTGGATCGGGAGCCATCAAGTTACAGTTGGTTCAAACGTTGCTCGCGCCTCAATAAATTGGTACCGCGGCATCGACCGCTCGCGACCAGTGATCAATGCCCCCGCGCATGGACTGTGCATTTTCAAAACCCTGTTGCCGCAACCAATGGGTCACGCTCAACGAGCGGACGCCGTGATGGCACATCACAACGATGTGACTCTCAGGATCTAGTTCCTGATGCGCTCGCGTGGGCACGTCCCCCATGGGCAAATGTTTACTGCCGTCGATACGCGCCGTCTGCCATTCCCACGGCTCCCGCACGTCCACCAGCGTAAACGGATGGCCGCTGTCCAGCATCGCTTTCACTTCTTCGACATTGATTTCAAAGTCCGTCATCGCCCAAGAGCCCTCAGCTTCCAGCTCACCTAATAACCAAACTCCGTTGCCGCGGCGTATGCATGTTGCTTCACGGCCAGATCTGCAACCCGACAGGCTCCCAACTGGTTCACGTACTCCGCGCGATCATGCACACCCTGCACCCATCGCTGCAGCCATGCATCGCTGTCCGGTTTAGATTTGGTCTGCTCATGATATTGGCGGAAGAATGCGTCATCGCGCTTGTAGTAGCCTTGAACCGGCGAGGGATGCGCTCCCATCGGACATTCCACCACCGCGCTGACCAGAAATCCTGGAATCACGGTGCGGTTAGGATCGCTGGCAATCACTTCCGGCTCGACGACTTGCTCCGCAATAACAATCACTCGCTTCGCCGCTCGCACCGCTTCAATCATCACGCCAAAATTGCCCCAGCAATGCGCGTTGCCGTCCCGGTCGGCGCGCTGCACGTGGGCAATCGCAACATCGGGAACCAATGCCTTCACCGCGTGCAGCTTCTCCCCGCTAAAGGGCGATGCAAACTCGGCAAAGAAGGGGTTATCGCGTGCAATATCACTAGCCAGCGCTGTCCGGGTCGGCAGGAAAGGTACGCCCATCGCCGCCGCTTGCAAGGCCAGCGCCACTGAGAAATTCGTCAGGTTGGTGACCTTTAGTCCGTCTTTCTCCACCGCGCGACGGAAGTTATAGGCCGAACCCATCATTACGTTGCCCACCCACGCGGCAATTACGCCTTCGACGCAACCGGCCCCAATAATCTGGTCAAACAAGATGTCAGAAATTGGCCCAATCAGCGTGAGTCTGCGCTTTTCCTGCCGGATGATTTCGTGACCGGCAGCAAATGGGATCATCTGCTCCATCTGCAAGCCCAGCGCAATCGAGGCGCCATCGGGCACCAGATCGGCAATCGCTTCGCGCATAGAGAGAAGTTTAGACATGGCTATCTTCCCTTCCACACCGGCGGCCGCTTTTCCATGAACGCTCGGATGCCCTCGCGAGCATCTTCGGTCTGCATCAGCTCATCAAGATACGTCTTCTCGGCGCGAGCCAGACCCTTGTCGAAGTGCATCGCATCCCAGGCGTAGAAAGCCTTCTTG
>JBBQVN010000026.1:0-33117 GCA_038211475.1 Terriglobales bacterium
ACCGAGATCGCCGGATTTATTGAAGCACTTTGATTATTGGTCAACACCATATTCTGTGAGGGACTAGTGGTGCCGACCGTGGTGAATCCGAAGGTGACGGTGGTCAGGGTCACGGGCACAAGAGCGTTTCCGGACAAAGCCGCGACGTGCGGAGAGCCGATTCCGGTATCATTGATGGTGATAGCGCCGGAGATGGAGGCGACCACCGTTGGGGCAAAGGTCACGGCGATGCTACAACTGGCGCCGGGCGCAAGCACCACTCCTGCACAGGAGTCCGTCTCGGCGAAATTCCCGCTGGCGCTCACAGAGTTCACGGTAACGTTGGCCGCGCCGGAGTTGGTCACGGTCAAGGTTTGAGCGCCGCTGGTGGTGTTCACCACCTGATTGCCAAAGCTCAGCGAGCCCGGTGAAACTACCAGTGAGAGATTGGTTCCAGTCCCGCTCAAGCTAGCGGTTTGAGGGCTATTGCCGGCATTGTCAGTGACGGTGAGCGTGCCGTTGCGAGACCCACTGGCGGATGGAGCAAAACTCACATTGATGGTGCAAGTGCCACCCGCCGGTACCGTTCCGCAATTATTGGTCTGGCTGAAGTCCCCGCTGGCGTTCACCGCACTCACGATCAAACTGGTAGCCATGCCGTTGGTCAGGACCACGGCTTGGGGCGAACTCGTCGTACCCACCTGCTGAGTTCCGAAGCTGACGCTTCCAGTCGAGAGAGTGACCGAGGGAGCGGTGCAGGTCGGGTACTTGAAGGAAATGATGCGCGTGCTCCAAGTTTTCACACCATCGGTCTTGTAGTACTGGTTGCTGTACCAGAAGGTGCAATCGTCAATGGCATCGACGCTGAGGCTGGTGTAGTCATCCCACCGGAAATTGCCGGTGGTTTCGCTGCCGCCGCCGGTCAAAGCGATGACCTCAGGTTGCATCGTCCCCAAGGGATCCGAGGCCATCCGTCCGGTATATGCAATCGAGGGACGCATAGCGGCGCTGGAAAGACTGTATCCGATGGCGATGTCGCCCGCTTGATCCATGGCCGCCGAGCCCATCCATCGCCAATTGGAGTCGGGGGAAAAAGTTCCTGACTGATACACTACCGGCCCACTTCCAGGGTTGCGGATCTCATACCAGCGAACCCCGGAAGGCGAGCCGACGGAGTGTGTCACTACAAGAGCCTCATGGCCATCGCTGAAATGACGATAGGCCAATCGGTACATCAAGCGGTCGGCCAGGGAGTCCAGTTGTTGCGTCGTATTCAGTTGGGGAACGCAAGCCCCGCCACTGCACGCCGCGCTAAAGGCCGGCACCGGGATGTTCACTGGCCCGGTAAAAGTCGAGTTGCCCGGGTTTTGGAAATCCGCATGGAACTGCCAGATATTCAGCGCGTTGCTCCCATAGTTCATGAAATAGTTCGGGGAGCCAGCGGGAGGAGCGACCGACCCATCCAAATCACCGGGCAGCAGGTTGATATAGGAGGAGCTGGGCTGAAAGCAAACCGCCGCGGCAGCAGCGCCTGTCAACATGGCATTGCGATCCAGGGCACATGCGGTGGCGACGACCGTGCTTCCTTGCAGCTGGTTGATCGACAAATAGTAACCGTCGCTCCACACTCCCAGCTTAGGGTAGTCGGGAAAATTGGAGGTCAACTCAAAAGCGTAACGGTTGTAGCTGCCCGTGGCGTCGGAGGTAGTGGAAACGGCCACGCACATTAAAAAGGGGCCGCCGGCTGGGACGGCATGCTGTGTCATGACCCAACGGCCTGCCGCTTTGTCATACTGCACGACGGGGTCGCCGTTGTTCAGGCTCTGGCAGGAACCGCCGAAATTGCTCCACAAAGTGTTTCCATTGACCGGCCCGTATTGCAAAGCTCCAGTGGTCTTGTTGTACACCGCGTATTGGGTATTGACCCACTGCACCACCTGAGTGGCGCCGACTGCCACATTGGTATCGGAAACCGCCCACCCTTTGCTAGCGAGGCCATCAAAACTAAGGCCGAGCGAGGGTTGGAGGCTCGATAACGAAGCGGCGTGCGAAAAACCGTTTTGCAGAACCGGATCGTTCTGCGGAGGCTGCGAAGCTAGTCGGGCCGAGCGAGAAGTCTCGGGCTTGGCCTCCGCCTCGGACCGGTCGGGCTCGACAGCATCCTCGACATCAGCCTCTATGGAAGCACCTAACCCCACGGGTGCGTAGTCACGAATTGGCTTCGAGGTATCGTGACCGACGGCGCGCACCACCCGCGGCGCAGGGCGAACCGGGGCTGCCGCCGCCGCTACGGTCAATAGAGCGGCAATCCATAGTACTCCGGCGACGAAGGCAAAACGGTTAGCAGAAAACAATCGCACCTCTTAGAAAAATACACGCTTATCGCGGTGGCAGTTTCGCGGGGAGAATGGGCCAGTTTCGAAACCTCCGGCCCCGGACAAGTATGACTTTAATTCTGGCTGGTGGGAGGACGAAAGTCAAGAAACATCGCAGGTTCGCAGTAGCCCGTTCGTGCCATGCTGCGCCTCTTTCCAAAGGCTTCAGGGTTCAGGCGGCGTGTGCTGGAGGCGAACCGAGCTTGGCGTTCAGTCGACGCTGTTTGAGGCTGCGGTAGCGTTGCCAGAGGGGCAAGGGCAGGAAGGCGTACAGGTAGGGGATGGTTAAATCGTAATGCCTGAGGAGTTGGTATTTCATCCGGTCTGAGACAACTTCCCAGCGACCTGGCAACGCCCCTTCTCCCGAGTCGGCATATACCGGCCAAGCTCCGCCGGTCTGCTTCCGCCAGTGGGCTACGTAGCGCTGAATTTTGCGCTTGAGTTGCGGGGAGAGCACTTCGGGACGATTTTTCGCCACCTTCTTAATGTCGGCGCTCTTGACATTGCTGTGATGTTCCCCGGTATAAATGGCGCTGCTATCGGCGCCCTCGAGCGTAGACATGCGGGGGTCAAAAGGGATTTGCAGAAACTCGCAGATCTTTAGCACGGTGCCCTGGGGATCGCGCACCAGGTCGTTGTATTGCAGTTGATGGATGGCCGCGCCCGCTTGCACGAGCTTGTCCGCTTGCTGCTTCATGTTGAAATAACCCAGTAAGGCGCGCAGATCCATTCCGGGGCGCGCGAACCACGAGGATTTGCGCGCGGCATTAATAATGCTGCGACAGACATCGGCTGGATCGCGCCAGATGACAATGAACTTCGCCTCAGGAAACCAGCGCGAAAGATCCTCCATGCAATCGAAGTAGCTAGGAGACTTGCAACCCCAGATGGTCGCCCCCTTGCGACGGGCAATTTGTTCGCAGACCGCACGCTCGGCATCAGCGAGGTTGGAGATGTTGGCATCAATCTGCGAGCGATCCACGCGATGGCGGGTGAGCGCACCGTTCCATGCATCCCACTTCTGCAGCCATGAGGCACTGCGGCGCGGAAATACGAAAAGTGAATGCAGCAGGGGTAGTTCCCCTTCGTACATCAGGGAAATTTGCGGATGCTGGTTGAGCAGGGCATAAAGTAGCGAGGTTCCCGACCGCCACATGCCCACCACGAACAGCGGACCTGGCCTCATCGCCGAATTGTCGGAAAGCAATGCGGCTTGCGCCATCACTTGGGATTGAGTGGTCATGTCCTCTGAACTCGCTGAAAGATGCCCATTAGGTTACGGTACGCCTCATCGGGGCCATAGGTCGTCTCCGCCAGCATACGGCACCGGGCTCCCAAAGCCGCTGCCAGGCCGGGGCTCTCTGCCATTTGTTGAATGACCCGCACCAAGTCGGGGATGTTACCCGGCTCGAATAGAAGGCCGCTGTGCCCGTCTTCCACAATGAACGGGAGGCCTCCGATACGCGAGGCGATCACCGGCTTGGCTGCGGAGTAGGCCTCAAGCACGACCACGGGGAAATTCTCATACCACTCCAAAGGGACAATGGTGCAAAGCGCGTTTCGCAAAAGACTCCATTTTTCGCTACCGGTCTTGAACCCGAGCATCTCGACGTTGGCGATGTTGCGGTCGCGAAGGTAAGCGCGAATTTCCTTTTCAACAGGACCGGTGCCAATGATCTTAAGCGATACGTGCGGCACCTGCTCAAAGGCCTTCACCATGGTCCAGCAGCCTTTTTCCGCAGAAAGCCTGCCGATGAAGAGCACGTAGCCGCCAGCAGTCGCTGTAGCCTCTGGTAATGGCGGCGCGTAGAGAAAGTTGGGACGAATAAATAGCTTCTCTGCGGGCACTCCCGCCTCGCCCATCTTGGTCTTAAAAAACTCGGTGAGGCAGATGAATCCTGAAACCTTGTTCATCATGCCCGCTAGCCGGTTCAAGCCAAGGGTCAAGCCATACAGGCCACTGAAGAAGAGGCTGTCTTTGTAGCAGCGGTAGCGGATTGCATTCAAGTAGTTGCCGTCGCGGCACTTTTCGCAGATCTTGCCTTGCGTGTAATAAAACCCGTTGGGGCAGAACGGTCGGAAGTTGTGCATCACCTGCACGGTGGCCACGCCCAGGGTATGGAGCCGGTAAAAAACCGAAGGCGACAGCAGGGGATATACATTATGCGCGAAAGCAACGTCCGGTTTGAACTCCATCACCGTTTGGGTCAACTCATGAGCAGTCTGCCCGGAATAGAGGGCTCGCGGGACAAAAGCGACCTTATCAAGCAGGCCAAAGTTCTTGATCTCATCGTTGTGACGAGTGAACAGGCGAACCTCGTCACCGTGATTTTCCAGAAGCTGCTGTTCCGCCTTGACGACAGAATCTTCTCCACCAAACTGTTGGTATCCGTTGTGAACGATCAGGACGCGCATCAAGCCTGATCGTACTTAGCCAAGCCCAAGAGCTGAAGCGTAATCCGGTAGATGAACTTGGGATTATTGATCAGATAGCGCTTCCACAGACGTTTCGGGTCTTGCGCAATCCGGTGCACCCACTGCACGCCTAACGCCTTGAGCCACTCCGGAGCGTCTTTGATCCGTCCGGTGTGAATGTCAAAAGCAGCGCCAACACCCAGCATCACCTTGGCATCGAGTTTCCCGAGGTATTGGTCCATGAACTTCTCTTGCTTCGGGGTGCTAAGCCCAACCCAGAAAAAATCGGGTTTCACCGCAGCCACCATCTTCACCAATTCCGCATCCTCCTCAGCAGTGAGGGGACGGAATGGCGGACAGCAGGTGCCCACGACTCTGAGACCCGGATAGCGCTGGGTGAGGGCCTGCTTCAATTCGTCGGCCACACCGACATTGCCACCGTAAAAAAAGTGGGTGTATCCCTTTTGCGCAGAGATTTCGCAAATCTTGAGCATCAGGTTGGGGCCGGTCAGTTGCCGCATCTTGTTGAATCCGCTCAGCCAGCCTACCCAGACCGTAGGACGACCGTCTGGCGTGGTCAAGAGGGACTGGTTGATGATGCGCTTGAGGGTGGAATCCTGCTGCGCTTCCATAATGCCGTGGACGCCCGTGATGCAGACGTACGACCGGGATCCGTTGGCCGCAGCGGCCTCCAGGAGCGGAACCGCCCGTTCCATGGAGGTCGCGTGCACGCCTACGCCCAAAATGTTGACACGTCCGTCGGGGCAGGAGATGGTCATGACAGGACTCGTCGCGACCTAGCCTACGGTGACGACTTGCGCAGCTTCTTTCTTCTTCAGTTCGCCTTCGATCCAGCGATAGGTGGTGGCCAGACCCTGTTCCAACGGAGTGGCCGGTTCCCAGCCCAGCGTTTTGCGCAGCAGCGTGTTGTCGCTATTGCGTCCGCGCACGCCCTGGGGCTTAGTGAGATCGTGCCTTTTCTTCAGGTGCTTGCCGGCAATCTCGCAGATCATGTCGACCAGGTGGTTGATGCTGACCATCTCGTCGGTACCCAGGTTGAGGGGCTCGCGAAAATCCGAGGCCATCAGGCGGATCAGTCCTTCCACGCAGTCATCCACATACATGTAGGAACGGGTCTGATCGCCGTCACCCCAAATTTCTATCTCGCCGCCGTCCTTCGCGTTCGACACTTTGCGCGAGATGGCAGCCGGAGACTTCTCTTTTCCGCCATCATAGGTGCCCAGAGGCCCATACACATTGTGGAAACGCACGATGCGGGTTTCAAACTTGTAATCGTGATAATAGTAGCGGCACAACTCTTCGGCGAACAGCTTTTCCCATCCATAGCCCGGCTCAGGGTCAGCTGGGTAGGCGTCTTCTTCTTTCAGAGGCGCGAGGTCTGCAACCTTCTGCTTGTATTGGGCATACACGCATGCGGACGAAGAGAACAAGAATTTCTTGACCTTGTTCTTGTAGCTGGCGTCGAGCATGTGCGCGTTGATCAGGATGTTGTTCTTGGAAATCTCAGCCAGAAAAGCGGTGATGTAACCGATGCCACCCATATCGGCCGCAAGGTTGTAGACCTCGTCAATGTCACGGGTTGCGATGTCGCAGTTTTCTGTGAAGCGCAGATCGAGGACCTGAAAGTCATCGGCTGGTGATTTTTCATATTCGGTGTTCTTGATGTCTACGCCCCGGACCCAATGGCCGTCACGTTTGAGCCGCTTTACGAGATGGTGACCGATAAAGCCGCCAGCTCCCGTCACTAAAATCCGCTTCTTGTCTGCCATTTTCATGCACCCCTTTTAGGTAATTTCCGCTAGTGTCTTCTGTGTTTCATGTTTTGGTGTCTTCACTGCTGCTTCTTGCACTTGCTTCGTTGCATATCCCGACCACACTCGGTCAGTGACACGACCGCCGTTTGCGACCGCTGTCATCGTTATGCTTGCAAAGGGTCGGAAAAGCGAGAAAACGAGAGTTGGATTGGGGGAGACCGTACCAACCCGATTTACAGGCGCCATCCAAGTGTACCCTGAGACCTGCTACAGAACCAGCATTTTTTCATAGATGGGCAAAAATTCATACGCCTCGGAATCTATTGCTTTCCATGAGCCCACAACGGGAATCCATCGGTCCCTTATCTGCCTTCCTTCAGCGCCTGTAGCACTCCGTAGTACGCGGGTTTTTTCGCAAACTCGTCGTCAAACAGTAGCGGCTTGGCGTCGGTCAAGTGCTTCCAGTCGGATGTACGCAACCAGGTGTAGCGATCGCCCAAGCCCCACGTAATGAAGCCGATGCAGTTCGAGTCCTTCAGGCACGCGTGAGCAATGTTGTAGAAAATCGTCTTTTGATTTTCGAACGCGTTGGGGGCACCGCCGTTGGGTCCCTGGTACACATCCATTTCGGTCACGTGAGTCTTGAGCCCCAACTTTTTCGCTTCATTCAAGAAATACTGGAATTCTTCGAGATAGTTGGGATGGAGTTCCTGAGCTTCCAGGTGCATCTCAATGCCCAGTACGTCGATGGGCGCTCCCTTGGCCTTCAGGCGCTTCACCAGCGCAAGAAAAGCGTCGGCGCGCGCCTTGTCCACGCCCTCTTCACCAAAGGTTTCGTTTAGCAGCAGCAACGCTTTGGGGTTGGCCTCGCGGGCATACTGAAACGCTTTGACGATGTAGCCTTCCTCACCCAGCACCTGAGCCCAGCAGCCATTGTGCGTGGGGTTCATGGGCTCGTTGACCACTTCCCACGAGTAGTAGGTGTCGCCACCGTGACGAACCAGGGCTTGGATGTGATCTTTCAGGATCTGGTCCAGTGCGCTGGCGGACCAATTGCCACACTGCGCGCTATTGAAATTCAACCAGGGCGCCGAGGTGGCATTTCGATAGACCAAGGTGTGGCCCATCAGCTTCATATCGTGCTGCTTGGCGAAGCTCATAGCTTCGTCCATTGATCCGTATTTGAAGCTGCCACGCTCAGGCTGGGTAAAGCGCTGAAACACAATGGAGACAGCGCTGTTGAAGTCTTGCCCTAAAACCTGCTTGTACTTGGGGTCTTGTTCCCAAAAATTCCCTTGGATGACAGCGCCTATGTGAAAGTCCAGCTTGTCAGCGTATTGGCGAAGGGTCTCGCCCTCTTTTTTGTCTGCTCCTGCCTTGTCTGCGCCTTTCTTTTGAGCAAGAGCGGGGACAAGGGACAAGAGCAAAAACATTCCCAGAAAGATGCGTTGGAAGTCCATGTGATTTATGCCTGGAGCTGCGGAGCCGGTGCTGCCGGTTGGTTGTCAGGAGCCTCTTCCGAGCCCGCCGGATAGCCCACCCGAGTCAAGACCCTTCCGGCATACCGCTTTACCATCTCGATCTGGTCGGGAGTCAGCTTGTCGCGCCATCCCCCCATCGAGCCGCTGCGCACAAAACGCGCATCTTCACGGTCGGTGCGATGCTTCTTCAGAAGGGTTCCCTTCCCCATGACAGCGCCCGAGGCTTTAGCTTTCTCTTCCTTTTCCCGCATCGCCCGCAGTGAATTGTTGTCCACCGCTTGTTGGATCAGTTCCGGACTAGCATCCACACCCAGGAAATGCAGCATTTCCGTTAAACCCGTCACTGTGTCTTTGCGCAAATCCTCGTAACGCACCACTAGCAGGTTGCCATTTTTCGCCAGCGGGCAATCCAGCCACGATTCAATGTGCTTTTGCCAGGAGCCAAAGCGTGTGACCTTGCCCTGCAAAAACGATTCGAGGTATCCGTCAAAACCGCGGCCCTTGTCGAAATAACGCGAGAACCCCATTTCCTTGTCACGAGCCCAGTTGGAGAACATGACATCGCGCAGGTCACGCATCAGGTAGATAGCTCGCTTGTATTCGGGGCGCCACATCTCGTGAGTCTTGATGAGGCGTCCGCCATTGGCGAGGACCGGCTTCATCTCGCGGTGGGTCCCCATCTCCGGAATGATCTGGTTGACGTTCAGGAAACCGGCATTGTTTTTCGTGAATATCTCCATCATCACGAAGCGAAGCCAGGTGTTGCCTGAGCGTTCGAAAGACGCCAGAAAAACGTCCTTGTCATTCAGGCCGCGATGCTGCCACCAGGCCTTAGGGGCGCGCAGGCGCGTGCGGGATGCGCGAAAACGCAGAGTCTTTAGAGTATTCATTGTTTAGCCTTCACCTTGTAGAACTGGGGTTGCCAGGAACGACTGCCGCGCCTTCTGGCGCAACAGGTAAAGAGAAATTACGAAGGCGGCGAGATTGGCGATGATAATGCTAATCACCACACCCCACAACCCAAACCATTTGGTAGCAGGCACGCCAATCAATAGCGACAATGCACTCGCTACGACGCGAGCCCGAAACAAAGTATTGGGCGCTTCCATGGCGCGCAGGACGATGGCCGGGCCGAATGCCGCGGCCCACATTGTAGTGCCCAATGCGACAAAGGGAAGCAGGTGGGACACCTCGAGATACTTGCCACCGTACAGGACACGAAAAATAAACCCGCGGAGAGGCAACACCAACGCCCAATAAGCGACTGCCCCGCCGATAAATAACAGCGTAATTTTCCGCACTAGCGTGCCGGCGCTGGAAGGCCCTTGCTCGCGGTTGATGCGGGCCGCGTAGGGCAAGAATAACAGCGACAGCGCGGTATAGGCCTGCTCCATGGGCAAGGAGAAGTTCATCAGGGCGCGCAGCTGTCCTGCCTGGGCAATTCCTGAAAACGTGGTCACGACCGGGTAATACATGTAGTACGGAATCCAGGTCACCACCGCAACCGCTAGCGCCCAGCGCCCGTATTCCCAGTGTTTTCGCCAAGCGTCGCCCGGGGTCGGAGGTTTTTCGCGATCCGGTTTCAACGTTGCCCTGATCTGCAGCAACAGGAACACACTCGTTCCAATTGCCCCGAGCGCCATCAACAGGTAGGCGCTAAATGGGGAAATCAAGGCTTTCTTGTAGGCGAAAAAGAGCCCGCCGGTCACCAGTACGCAATAGATGAAGGCGCCAATCGTCGCGCGGGCGGGGGCCAGTTCCATGTAAAACGCCCGCCGCAGCAGCCAGAACAAAAGAATGCATGGGGCCGCGATCATGACCCCGGCCAGCGCCCCTGGTACCCCGGCGCCTGTACCGGCCCGCCAAGCCCACAACGCAGCCCCGCCAAGGAAGACGCATCCGGCGACAGTCAACGCCAGGTGGATCCATAATAGCGACTTCAAGTACCCGCGCAGCGAGCCGCGATAGGCGGAGCCGCTGAAGACCGCCATCGGCTCCAGCAGCAGCGAGTGATACAAAAACGACAGCAGCAGGAAGACCGAAAAGGCCAGCGCAAAGGCGCCATACTCCGACTGGCTCAGCCAGCGCCCTAACAAGATGCTGATTAGAAAATTGGACCCGGAAATCAATGCCTGATCCACAATAGCCAAGCCGCCCTTGGCTCCCAAACGCGCTACTTTGCCGTATTTGGGTGCGCCAGGCTGGGACGCGCCGGGTCTTGCGGAATTCGACTCGTTTTCTGAAACGGGTTGTACAGTGGTTACACTCATGAATTCAAAGTCTGCTTTCAGTCGCCAGCATGGGCCAGTTGTCTTACCTCGGAGCACTGCTCTAGAGCGTCGCGAAGCTCCTGCGCCAAGAGCCTTACCTGCGGTTCTTTCAACATACTGAGGTGATCGCCGCTGATCTCGCGCAACTCTACTCCGGCGCGCGCCAACTCGTACCAGACAGCGTAGGGGTCGTGCAAACTGTCGAGGGACTTATCTCTCACTCGAAACAACGTCACCTTGCCGCTGTAGGGCTCGAGAACATAGTTATTGGCGGCTGCCGAACAGGCCCGCCGGAGATTAAGCAGATGTTGCGGCAAAAACCGTTGCCGGACGCGCTTGCGGAACGTCTTGCGATAGTCGTTCGCTTTATTCAGAAAGAACGATATTCGTTCAGCCAGGGGCAACTGCATGGATTGCTTCAGCTTTTCCGAGCGCGATTGCTCCTTAACCGGATAAGTATCAAACAGGGCAAGCATCTCCACCACCTCCCCCTGCCGGGTGAGTCGCTGCGCGATTTCGTACGCTACGAAGCCGCCAAAAGAGTAGCCTCCGATGCGATACGGCCCCTCGGGCTGCTGCTTGCGGAGTTCCTGTAAGTACAGCTCGGCCATGGCTTCAACCGTCTTAAGCGGCGGAGTCTTGCCATCAAGCCCCTGCGGCTGAAAAGCGAAGAACGGTTGGTCGGAGCCCAGATGGCGTACCAGGTCGCGGAATCCCAGGACATTGCCTCCCACTCCATGTACGCAGAAAAAAGGCGTTCGCGAACCCTGCGGCTGCATTACAACCAGCGAGGACCATGAGGAATCTTCGTCGTGGGTGTCCAGGCGTTCGGCGAGTTGCTCGATGGTGGGTGCCTGCAGCAGCACAGCCAAAGGCAATCGCTTGCCAAATGCCAATTCAATCCGGTGCATCAGACGTGCCGCCAGCAACGAGTGACCGCCCAACTCAAAGAAATTGTGCCGCACGCCGAGAGGCCGACGATCCAGCACATCTTCCCATATGCCTGCCAGTTTTCTTTGGACCGCGGTAGAGGGCGCCACAAACTCTTCCTCTTGGGCATAGTCCGCCGGCGCAGGTTCCGGCAGAGCGCGTTTGTCCACTTTACCGTTGGGCGTTTTCGGCATGGTTTCCAAAAGAACAAACGCCGACGGCACCATGTACTCGGGTAAACGATGCTTCAGATAGACCCGCAGGTCAGTTGCGGACGGAGCCTGTTCGCCAAAGGGAATCACATACGCGACGACGTTTTTGTCTCCGGCATGGTTCTGACGAGCGACTACCACGGCATCGCCCACGCCAGCATGGGCGGAAAGCACGGTCTCGATTTCGCCCAGTTCCACGCGATAGCCGCGAATCTTGACTTGATCATCCGAACGGCCGAGGAACTCGATATTGCCATCGGACAAATAACGGGCCAAGTCGCCAGTGCGATACAAACGATCCCCCGGTACCTGGCTGAACGGGTCAGAAATGAACTTTTCGGCAGTCAGTTCCGGGCGATTGAGGTAACCGCGCGCCAAGCCTGTTCCGCCAATGTGCAACTCGCCCGGCACCCCCACCGGAACCGGTCTGCCGGTGCGGTCCAGAAGATGCACGCGCGTGTTCGAAATGGGCCGACCGATGGGAAGCACTTCGGGGATGGGAGCGTCCGCATCCGGCTCATATGAGGTCACGATCACACTTGTTTCGGTGGGCCCGTAAGTGTTGATCCAGCGCACCCGCGCACCCACGGTCTTTCGCCATGCCGAAAGCGAGGCAGCCGAAGCCTTCTCTCCGCCCACAATGATGATCCGTAGGTCGTCTGGCACCGTCAAGCCTGATTCCGACACGCCTCGCGCCAACTCGTGGAAAAAAGCGGTGGGAAAATTGAACACCGTCAGGCGCTGCTCCCGCGCGAATTCCAGGAACTCTTCTGCGGCCAGCGATGCCGTCACTTCACGCAGCACCAGTGTCGCGCCCGAAATAAGTGTGGGGAAAATCTCTTCGATGGCGATGTCGAACGAGATGGAAGAAAATTGCAGCACTCGATCGGTCGCGATAATGCCATACAACTCTGACACGGTGCAGTTGTGGTTCACCAGCCCGCGATGCTCCAACAATACGCCGCGAGGCTTCCCGGTAGAACCGGACGTGTAGATTACATACGCCAAATTGCGAGGCGTAATCGCGCATACGGGATTGGCCGTGCTGTGTGCGGAAAACACTTTCCAGTCGGGATCGACATGCACCACTTCCTGGCCACCGAAAGCGGAATCGGGAAGCAATTCTGGCTGCGTCAAAACAAGTTTCGTCTGCGAGTCTTCCAGGATGTAGGCCAAACGCTCTGGAGGATAGTTCGGATCAAGCGGAACGCAAGCACCTCCGGCTTTCAGCACAGCCAGCAAGGTGGCGGGCAGTTCAAACGAGCGGTCCAGGCAGATGCCAACCCGGGTCTCTGTTTCCACTCCGTGTTTCTTTAGGAAGTGGGCCAACTGGTTGGCTCGCTCGTTGAGTTCGCGATAAGTAAGAAAATGCCCATTCAGTTCCACTGCGCGGGCGTCGGGGGTGCGTTCCACCTGCGCCTCGAACAACTGATGCATGCAACTCTGCGAGGGATATGCCTTTTCGGTCTGGTTCCAGACCACCAACTGACGTTGCTCTTCCTCGCGCATCATGGGCAACGCGGAGAGCTTTTGGGTTGGATTTGCGGCGATCGCCGTCAGCAAACTCTCGAGATGCCCTGACATGCGCTTGATCGTGGAAGGATCAAACAAATCGGTGGCATAGACGAACCGGCCAAACAGACCATCCTCCCTTGCGTCGGCTTCAAGGTCTAGATCAAATTTCGCCGTGCCCAGTTCCAAATCGAGTTGGTTCAAGTCCCAACCACGCTCCACCGGCGGCATCGGCGGCACCAAAGAGAACAGGGCCTGAAACACCGGGTTGCGGCTGGAATCGCGCGGAATGCCCAAGTCTCCCACCATCTGCTCAAACGGGAGCGAATCGTGGGACAACGCTCCCAAAGTCACATCCCGCGCATGCGCCAGAAAGTCGCGGAACGTTGGATCGCCGGCTAAATTTAAGCGCAATGCCAGCGGATTCTGAAAGCAACCCAGCAAGGCTTCCAATTCTGAACGCTTTCGGCCAGACGCCACGGTTCCGATTACCAGATCGTCTTGGCGGCTGTAGCGCGACAGCAACAGCGCAAAACCGGCGAGCAAGATGGTGAACAGAGTCGTGTTTTCGTGGCGGCTCAAGTCCTGGAGCTTGGCTGACAGACTGGCGGGGAAGGCGAATTGGTGCATGCCCCCGCGGAAACTCTGTACTGCGGGACGGGGCCGGTCCGTAGCCAATTCCAGCACCGGCAGACCCCTCAATCGCTCCGTCCAATAGGTCTTGAGCTCGGCGCGCTGCGTCAGGCTCACCGAGCGAAGCTGCCAGGCCGCGAAGTCGGAGTATTGGAACGCCAATTCGGGAAGCGGGGAGGGCTTTCGAACCAGAAAAGCGTTGTAGATCGCGATCAGTTCAGGCAGAAATACCCGATAGATGGAAAAGCCATCGAAGATGACGTGATGCAGAAACAAATACAGCCGGTATTGTTCATCCTCCATGCGAAGCAGCAACACGCGCAACGGCGGCTTCCGGTCTAGATCATAGGGCTGCATCGCGCGTTCCCGCGCCAGCTGCATGGCCCGCTCCATGCGCTGTGCGTCGACGATTCCGAGCAGATCAATCTCCTCAATTTCCGGTTCAAAGCTGGGCAGAACTTTCTGCACCGGTTGGTCGTTGAGCAGAGGGAAGACAGTGCGCCAGGCTTCATGGCGGCGAACAATCTCATTCAGGCTGCGGCGCAGCACGTCCATCTGCAACGGCCCGTTGCGATAGACGGCAACGAATTCGTTGTACATTTCCGGCGCCAACTGGCTGTGCAGCCAGATTTGCTCTTGTGCGAATGAGAGCGGCGCCGGGCTGGTCTCCTGTCTCCGCGTGATGGCAGACGCAGCCTGGGACGCATCAGCCTTCCGTCCCCGTAGATACTTTTGAATTGCTTCCTGCTTGCCGGCGGCATCGGTTCCTTCATCGGAGGCCTTGCGGGTCGAGGCGACCACCACAGGGGTTTCGCTGTGCGATTCTCTTCCCCCGCCATTGCCAGCGTGATGCTCCCGGAACGTTACTTTTAGCGACTCCAGTCCACGCAGGCCCAGGTTCGTCCGCCACACCAGCTTCTGCGGGACCATGTTGATCTTGGGAATGCGGCTCAGCAGCGCCTCGAAGGCTAACTGCCCTTCGATCCTTGCCAGGGGCGCGCCAAAGCAATAATGCGCCGCGTAGCCGAATGCCATGTGACGATTGTCCTGGCGCTCGATGTCAAAGCGGTCGGGATGGGGAAAACGTGCGGGGTCGCGGTTCGCCGCTGCCATCACCGCAATCACCGCCTGGCGCTTGCCAATCTTCTTGCCACCGAGCTCGCGGTCTGACGGGCACAAACGCGCCGTGTGCTGGCTAGGACTTTCATAGCGCAGCATCTCCTCCACTGCGGGCGGGATCAGATGGAGATTGTTTCTTAGCTTATCCATCTGTTCGGGGTTGTGAAGCAGGGTGAGCAGGCCGTTGCCAATCAGGTTGGTGGTGGTTTCCATCCCGCCCACCATGGTGACGATGCAGTTGGTCACCACTTCGTCTTCGGTAAAGCGGTCTCCATCCACTTCCGCAGTCATCAACGAGTGAATCAAACCCTCACGGGGACGATCCTTCATCTCGCGCACCACGTCGCGGAAGTAGGCCGTCATTTCGTTAACGGCTTTCAAGACGCGAGGATAGCGCTCAGGGTTATGCTGAAAATTGCCCAGCATCTCGGCAAAATCGGTGGACCAACGCCGCAATTGATGCCGGTCGGCCACTGGAACCCCAAGCATTTCGCAGGTTACGATCGCGGGCAGGGGCTCGCCCAAGTCCTCGATGGTTTCCATCTCCCCCTTAGCTTCCACTTTGTCGATCAAGTCGCGAACAATGTCTTTAATGTGCCCGCGCAAGACCTCAACCCGCCCCGGGGTGAACGCCTTCGCGGCCAGGCTGCGCAGCCTGGTATGTGCTGGCGCGTCCATGAAAAGCATCATCTGCACCATCACGCGCGCAATCGGACTCAGAGCTCCCAGACCCATAGCGTCCAGTTGTTCAGGCGTGGGGGTGCGATCGGCGGAATAGTCCAGCAGGACTTCCATCACGTCGGCGTAGCGGGTGACTACCCAGGCGTGGAGGAAGGGATCCCAGTGCACGGGATCTTCGTCGCGCAGTCGGCGAAACAGCGGATAGGGATTCGCCAGGATCTCAGGGTCCAGCAGATGGTACAGACTGAGGGCCGTATCGCGGTTGTCAAGGCGGGATGCGGAAGGTTGTTCGGGCACTAGCGGCCAGTGCCTCCTGCCACTTCTTCTCGGCTGGCAGATTCGATCTTGGCCAGAATCAGTTTCTCGATTTGCTGGGCCATCTCGGAAATGCGGGGATGATCAAACAACTTCAGCAGAGACATTTCCACTCCGAAACTCTCGCTGACCCGCGCGATTAACTGCGTGCCCAGCAGCGAATGACCTCCGAGCAAGAAAAAGTTGTCGTTCACGCCCACCCGGGGCAGGCCCAGCAGCGGGCCCACAATCTGTACCAGTTGCTCTTCCACCGGGGTGCGGGGCGCGACATACTCTTCCTGATGCAGACTCGACTCCACGTCCGGCTCGGGTAATGCTCCCCGGTCGAGCTTACCTTGAGGCGTGGCCGGAAGTGCCGGCAGATTCATGAAGACCGAGGGGATCATGTATTCGGGCAGACGGGGAAGCAGAAATTCACGGAAGTCCGCTGCCGTGGCAAGAACATCATGGCGCAGAACGACATAAGCGGCCAAGCGCTTCTCGCCGTGATCATCGTCGCGGCCGATCACGACGCAATCGCGCACCGCGGGATGCGTTGCGATAACTTTGGCTACTTCCAGGGGCTCCACGCGATAGCCGCGAATCTTGACTTGGTCGTCCGCCCGTCCCAAAAACGCGATTTCGCCGCTGGGCAAGAGCTTAGCCAAGTCCCCTGTGCGGTACACGCGAGCTCCTGGTTGCTTCGAGAACGGGTCTGCCACAAACAATTGTGCAGTCAGGTCCGGGCGATGGCGATAGCCACGCGCCACGCTGGGGCCACCAACAAAAAGCTCGCCCACTTCGCCCGAAGGAACCGGCTTCATCTGTTCATTGAGCAAATACACAACGGTGTTGTCGATGGGACGTCCGATCGAAGGAAGTCCAATCGACGTAAGTCCGGCGCGCACTCCCGCTGGGACGACTCCGGAAGTCGTCACCACGGTGCATTCGGTGGGACCGTAATTATTCACCAGACAAAAGGGGAGGGCGGGGGAGGGATACTTAGTCAACACGTCCGCGCCGGTCAGCAGATAGCGCAGAGCACTCTCGCGAGGCCAGGCCAGCGTCAGCATCTGCTCGGCGACCTGGGTAGCGAGGAAACTGATCGTTATCCGCTGCGCCACCAGCCAGTCGCGTAATTGCGAGGTGGAGTTGCGCACATCCTCCGTGGTCAGGTGAAGGCTCGCTCCCGCGCAGAGATAGGGCCAAATCTCCCATACTGCGGCATCGAATCCCAGGGCGGATAACGATGTTGCCCGATCTTCTGGAGTCACCTGAAACGCTCGCAAATGCCAGCGTACAAGGTTCATCAGTCCAGCATGGGTCAGCTCGACTCCCTTAGGTTCTCCGGTTGACCCGGAGGTGTAGATGACATAGGCGAGTTGGTCGGGAGTGATGGCGACGGCGGGAGTCTGGTCGCTGTAAGCGTCGATCGCCGGGCGATCGCGCCCGGTGTCCACCAACAAACAGTCCTGCGGAAGCGAGAGTCCGGGCAATTTGCTGGCGGTGATGACCACCGTCGCCCCAGAATCTTTCAACATGAAATTCAACCGCTCCCGGGGTTGGAAGCTATCCAGCGGAAGGTATGCAGCTCCCGCCTTCATCACTGCCAGCGCGCTGACGATCAACTCGGGAGAACGGTCCATATAGAGACCAACCACGGTCTCCGGACCCACCCCAACTGACCGAAGATAATTTGCCAGCCGGTTGGCCTTGATTTCCAATTCACCGTAAAGCAGGCACTCTTCGCCCGAGCACACCGCGAGCGCTCTCGAAGCCTTTGCCGCTGCGGCGGCAAAGGCTCCGGGAACATGCACTTCTGCCTCAACCCGAGCCGGAGGGCCTGGGCTGGACGGCAAGTGAATCAACTTATCGTTCATTGTTTTCCTGACAGACTTTCGTGGGTGGCTATGCAGCTCCTGAACCCTTTAAGACGGCGGGGACCGTCTTGAGCAGGATTTCAAAATCTAACCATAACGACCAATTGCGTACGTATTGCAGATCCAGCTCCATCCATTTCTCGAAGGGTATGGAGCTACGACCCATCACTTGCCACAGGCAAGTAATTCCGGGACGGACGCTGAAACGACGCCGCTGCCAATCCTGGCCCAGGGTGTTAAAGAGTTCGTAATCGCGCACTTGCAGGGGACGCGGCCCCACCAGGCTCATATCGCCCCTCAGCACGTTAATCAGCTGGGGCAATTCGTCAATGCTGGTCTTGCGCAAAAAGGCGCCCACTGCGGTGATACGTGGATCCTTGGTAATTTTGAACACCGGGCCGCTCACTTCATTGAGATGTTCTATGTCCTTGAGCCGGTTCTCCGCGTCCACCACCATGGTGCGAAACTTATAGATGTGAAACATTCGCTTGTTGAGGCCGAGGCGCTTTTGTACAAAAAACACCGGCCCCGGCGCAGTGAGCTTGATGATGATGGCGGTGAGGATCAGTACCGGCGACAACACCACGATGGCGCTGGCCGACAATACTACGTCAATCACGCGCTTGACCATCAGAGCCCAGCCGTCGGTCACCGTACTCTCGTGGCTTACCAGGCTGTAGCCCTCGACCTCATGGGAACGCTGCGTCGCCTCTTTCAGATCAAACAAATTGGGCAGGTAGCGCAGGATGATGCCCTGTTGTTCGCAATTCCATGCAACTTGCGAGGCCAGGCTGTGGAACGAGCGGATTGGCAGCCCGACCACAACCTCATCTACCACGTTCAAGCGCAAATACTTCGCCAGCCCATCTAAATCGCAGACCAGTGGATAGGGGCTCTTGTCAAACTCCGTAAGCCCCGGCCAGGCTTCATCCGCAAATCCCAGCAGTCGGTAGCCCAACTCGGGATGCTTCTCCAGATGATGCACGAAGTTGACGGCCCGGGGATTGGTTCCCACGACGATCACGTTGCGTGAGTTGCGTCCATGCCGTCGCAGATAAGCGAGCAAGCTGCGGATGAACATGCGCGAACTTAAGGCTAGCACGCTGCTAATTGCCCAGAAGAAAAACAGAAATTCCCGATTGATCATCCACACATGGCCGCTGGCTCCCGCCGCAGCCAGCACCAGAGTTCCTAGTGTGGTTGCCTTCAGAATGTCAAAGGCTTCCGCCGTTCGGGTGGACAAGCGTCGCGAAGCATACAGCCCGCAGGCGTTAAATAACACATGCCAGATGAGCGGAAATATCAAAAACAGCAACGTGACGCCGAAGCGCACTCGCATCGAGAAAAACTGCGACGGGCTGATGATCCCAATCTTGTGGAAGACGGGAAGCGCGGCCAGCACGAAAGAGACTGCCATCAACACCAGATCGAATAATCGAAATCCGCTGGAAAGAGTCTTCCGGCTAAGAAACCCCATGGGAAATCCCCCTTAGTTCTGCCTACATCCGTGAAGTGATGCCTGTTTAACCCTGCTGTCGGGGAGATAGGGTGCCTGCGGCTTCTGCGGAAAGCCAAACCCTAGTTTTGCATCTCTCGTTGCCCGGTCTATGTGCTCTTGCCGGGTCAACCGACTTAGATTCTACTTCTTTTTTGCCTGTACCAGCTTCTCAATTGCGTCCACGGTCTGCAAATTTTCGTGGGTGATCTCTTCATCGCCAATTCGTACTTTGAAAGTTTCTTCCAGAAAAGCTACCAGGCGGAAGATGCCGAGAGAATCGATAATGCCACTCGACATCAGAGGCTCGTCATCGGTAATCTGGTTCACTCCCTTGGGCTTGGCGAAGTCGTCGAGCACGAATTCGCGGATCTTGTCTTTGCTGCTGGTGGTGGCGCTAACAGGTTCGGTCATATTTGCTTGCATTCCTTTGCTTTGTTTTGTCTAGGACGCACTTTGCGGTACGGCCTTGGTCCCCTGGGCCATCTTGACGCGATCCAGTTTGCCCGTCGAAGTCTTGGGCAGGACTTCGTAAAACTCGATGCTCTCTGGGATCATGGATTTAGGAACCAGAGTCGAGCAGTACTGCTGCAGATCGACCATCTTCAGAGAGCCAGGCTGGTGCAGCGACACAAAGGCCTTCAATCGGTTCCCGATCACCTCATCGGGAATCGCTACTACCGCGGCCTCCTGCACTCCCTCGTGGCTTAGCAAGGCCGTCTCGATCTCGCCCAGTTCGATCCGGTATCCGCGGCTTTTGATTTGATTATCGCGGCGTCCGGCAAAGTAGTAATACCCGTCCGGAGCCAGCGTTACCAGATCCCCGGTGCGATACGCCTTCTCCTCAAAATGCTCCTGAAAAACGTTGGGCACGCACATCTTGCGTGTCTTTTCCGGGTCGGCCCAGTAACCGTAGGTTACCGACGGGCCGCGCACATAGAGTTCGCCTTGTTGCCCTTCCCCCAGCAGCTTGCCGTCCTCACTGACCACGAAGCATTCCGTGTTGGCGCACGCCGCTCCGATCGGCAAGTTGTCCAGGCTCTCCATCCGTTCCCGTTCCACTTTGTAGTAGGTGCAGACGTTGGTCTCAGTGGGCCCGTAAAGATTATAGAGTTCCACATCCGGCGCCAGAGCGGCCAGTTGCCGCAAGTATTTCATGGGAAAAACTTCGCCCGCAAACAAAAGAATGCGCAGGCTGCGCAGCTTCTCCACCGTGAGCCGCGCATGCAGCACCATCAAGGTGAGCGCTGAGGGTACCGAGTACCAGATCGTGATCTGGTTGTCTTCGATAAACTTGGCTTGGGTGGTCGGGAACAGGGCAATGTCCTCGGTGACCATGTACAGGGTCGCGCCCGCCTCCAGCGTGTTGTATACGTCAAATACGGAAAGATCGAAATGCAATGGAGCGTGGTTGGAAAGTCTGTCCTCGCTGCGGACCTGAAATTCCTCCCTGCACCACTCGACAAAAGTGAGGGCATTCTGATGCGATAGCATTACCCCCTTGGGACGTCCTGTCGACCCCGACGTGTACAGGATGTAGGCCAGGTCGGTTTCAGTGAGCGTGACCTTCGGAGCGACGGTAGGTTGTTCGCCCAAAGCTGCCCACGAGACCATTCCCGCCGCGGCGTCCGCCTCGGTTCCATCCACCAACAGGCAAACATCCATCTGCCCCAAGGTCTCCGCCGACAATGCCATGCGCTTCTCGCGGCTGGTGATGAGCACACGGACACCGCAATTGCTGAGAATGTAGCCCGCCCGATCCGCCGGCATAAGCGGATCGATGGGCACGTAAACCCCGCCCGCCTTCAGTACGCCCAGCATGCTGACTAGCGAATCCACGCACTTAGGAAAGAAAAGCCCAACCCGCTCCCCTTTTTTCAGACCTCGCTGTTGCAGCAGGTGCGCGAGCTGGCTGGACTTGTCTTCGAGTTCCCGGTACGTGAGGGTCTGCTGACGAGCGACGACCGCAATCTTGTCTGGATGCGTTCTGGCGCTTCGGCTGAGCAGTTGTTGCAGTAAATATGCCATATCCCCTAACCAAGAATCAGATTGTAAAACGTGTTTGTTGCACCTTCATGAACCTCGGTGAAACGTGGTCGCTTCGTTACACGCCGAGCAACCCCGCGATGATTACGCGCTGAATTTCCGAAGTCCCCGAATAGATGGTTCCCGACACCGCATCCCGCAGTTCGCGTTCCAACTGGTACTCGGTCATGTAGCCGTAGCCGCCGTGCAACTGAATGGAGTCGAGGCAGCTTTGTACGCAAGCCTCCGCTACATAAAGCTTCGCGATGGAAGCTTCGCGCAACGGGTGCCGGCCCTGGCTCTTCAACCAGGCCGCCTTGTACAGCAGCAGTCGTCCAGTTTCCAGCCGCACATCCATGTCCGCAATTTTGTTGGCGATGGCAGCGAACTTGCCAATGGCCTGCCCAAACTGCTTTCGTTCCCGGGCGTACTTGACGCAGGTCTCCAGCAAGCGCTGCATCGCGCCCAAGTGACTGGCCAGAATGCAGATTCGCTCCCACTCCATCGATGCGGTGAAAATAGCCGACCCACCGCCTTCCTTGCCCAGCAGGTTCTCCACCGGAACTTCGCAGTCTTGGAATGAAAGCTCAGCCATGGGCGAAGTGCGCAACCCCATCTTGTGCAACTTGCGGCTGACCGTGAAACCTGGTGTGCCTTTATCCACAATGAAGGCGCTTACCCCCGCCGCCCCTTTGGCCGGATCGAGATTGGCAAACACGATGACCATGTCCGCGTTCTGCGCATTGGTAATGAACGTTTTCGAGCCATTGATGATGTAACGGTCGCCTTTTTTCTCGGCCCGCGACAACATGCTATAGGCATCCGAACCCGACATCGGCTCGGTCATGGCATGAACCCCAACAAACTCTCCACTCACCAGCTTCGGCAGATATTTACGTTTCTGAGCCTCGGTACCAAAAGACCAGATGGGAATCTCCGAACTCCACATATGCGCGTTGATGGAAAACATCAGCCCGTTGTCGTGGCAGCCATATCCCAGGGCTTCCAGGGCGCAAACTGTGGTTAAGGTGTCCGCTCCGCCGCCTCCGTATTCCACCGGAATCGGCAAACCCTGAATCCCAAACTGCGCGCATTTCTTCCAGCCATCCCAGGAAAACTCTTCGTTGTGATCGTTTTCGATCATGTCCTCTTTGAGCTCTTCGCGAGCAAACCGTAAAACTTCTTTGCGAAAAGCCTGTTGCTCATCAGTCCAAGCGAAATCCAAGGTCTTCTTCTCCTCTTTCGGTTCGGCCCAGCCTCGGGCTTGGTTCGGGGGAATGTGTTTTATGGGGCGGTGGTAATTCGGCGAAACTTTTTGGGACGTCCTCCCGGTAGCTTGATGCGGGCCGGCACTCCCAGAATGGTGGTATTGTCGGCCACATCGGTAAGCACCAGGCTGTTGGCTACAATCACCACGTTGTTTCCAATCCGTGTATCTCCAATCACTTTGGCGCCGGCGCCGAAATAAACGTCATTGCCAATGCCGCGACTTCCCGCCGCGATCAGCACGCCCATTTGCACCGTACAATTCGAGCCGATCGTGGTCGCGCCAATATTGATGCCAAATAGCGTATGCACCATCAACCCGGGACCGATCAAAGCCTGGTCTTCAATGTGCACGCTGGTCAGCAGTTCGCTCCAGCGTTGCAGCAACTTCGCCGCGATGCGCAACAAATGCCGCACCACCGGAATTTTCACCTTCAGTGTCCAGTGTCCGAAGCGGTAAGTGACCACCGGTAACAGAGAGAGTCGAAGCAACGCCTTCAACTTCTGCCCTAAACTGGGTTCAGCTCCATCCGGATGGCTGTCATGCAGAGATTGGATAATATCCTGGTTCAGGTTCTCGAACATGCCGGGCTAAAGCTTCCGGTACACAGATTCTGGAATCGGGAACGTCCGCTGGTTCAGCACCGCGCCCAGAATCCGCACTCCCGCCTCATTCAGTTCCTGCACCGCTTGCCGGGCGGTCTCGCGCCGAGAGGAATGCGCTTTCAATACCAGCACCAGACCTTCCCCCGCACGTGCCAGCGACACCAAATCGGCGCCGCCATTCACCGTTGGCGCATCCACCAGAACATACGAAAATTCCCGTCGCAGATCGGCTAACCGCCAGCGCAGCGCATCCATGTTGACGCTTTCCACTGCCGCACCAGCAGTCAGCACGGACAGGTTTGCGCGCTCCAATGTCGTGGCGAATCCCGCGACCGGATCGGAAACGCTCAGCGCCTCGCTGAAACCGCGATCGTTCTTCACTCCGAACTCCTGATGCAGACCGGGAGATTGAAAGTTTGCATCCACTACGCAGACCGAGCCGGACACCTGCGAAGCCAGCATTTCCGCAGCCCGCGCACAGGTCCAGGTCGCGCCATCTCCCTCTTCCAGCGCCGAAAACACCACCAGCCGTACATTTTCCATCCCTGTTCCAAGGAACACCCGCTGTACCAGCTTCAGAATCTCCTCGCGCTGCCCCGGTTCCATGGCGAGCTGCAAGGGGGTCGCGGGGGCGACCACAGGCGGCGCGATATGACCTTCCGCCACCGACTCGGCTTGCGCGTCATACAACTCGCGCTCCCGGCCCAGATTCTGCATCAGTTCGAAATTTCTACTCATGGGATTCTTCCTTCACTTTCGGGACGGTTCAGACCGGCCCCGGGGTTCCACGCTACATGGGTCGTCGGGACGAAGGATCGCTGATAGAACTCTCCCAGCTCTTCAGCAGCCGAGTTACATTGCGCAAATATTTGACCGCTTCCGCCGGACTCAGGCCATCCGAAGCCGACTCGTCCACCGCTGGGGGATCTATATTTCTCAACGTGGCAAAATTCACCGGCTCTTCTAGGCCCGAGGCCGCCATAGCCGTCCGCACCGACGTCCCCTTGCGCGCTCGTTGCGTCACTAGCCGTTGAATATCGAGGTCGCTGGCGACTTCATGAACGATCGCCGTATCCACTTGTTTCTTCTTCATGGCGAACGCCAGCGACATGGAGTTGAAACAGTAGTTGTTGATCTCGCGCGGAGTGCCTTCGCTCAATTCGCAAATAAGCGCGGTCGCGTCCGCCTGGAACAGCGGCAGCGCGCCGTTATAGCCGGCCACCTTTAATCTGTGTTCGATGAACATGCCGGTTTCGCTTACGCTTAGCGGGTGCAGCCCGATTACCGACGAAACCCGTTGTCGCAACTGGCTCAATTCTGGACTGGCGAGCTTGTCCGCCAACTGCGGCTGCCCTGCCAGAATGATTTGCACCAGCTTGCTTTTCGGGGTTTCGAAATCCGAAAGCAACCGCACCGTCTCTAGAACCGATGCATCCAGATTCTGCGCCTCATCCACCACAATCAGGAACTTCCGCCCCGCTCGCGCTTCCTGCACCAAACAGCGGTTGAACTGTTCGTGCATGCGAACAAAGTCGGTTTCCTGGCTTTCCAAGCCCAACTCCGAAAGCAGAAAACGCATGAACTCCCGCGAGTTGCATTGCGTTTGAAATACAAAAGCCGTTCGCGCTGTGTCGTGAAACCGCTCCAGCAGATGGAAAAGCAGCGTCGTCTTTCCCATGCCGGGCTTGGCGATGAGCGCCAGGAATCCCCGGTTCGCTTCCAACCCGTAAATGAGAGAAGCCAGCGCTTCGCGGTGGCCAGGCCCGAGATATAAGTATCTCGGGTCTGGCGTCACCCCAAAAGGCTGTTCCCTGAGTCCAAAAAAACTCTGGAACATGATTTACCGGGTGATTACTGTCTTGCCAGCCGCCACCCTGGCATTGCTTGGGGCGCCGTTCGCCCCTTCCACGTTCATGGGACGGGGCACCGCAGCCAGCACTGGCACCCGCAGTTCGGTTAGGACTTCGTTCGGAGTGCGGAAGGATTGATCGGTGTAGTCCAACACCAGCACCACGCCAATGCTGACCACTGCCGCCAGGAAACAACCAATCAGTCCAAACATCCAGGGGGAACGCGACGGCAGCGCGGGAGTCAGAGGCTCTTGAGCCACGGCCACGTTCAGGATACGGGTTTGGTCCATGGCATTCGAGATGCGCGCTTCCTCGCGCTTCTTGGCATACAGCAAGTAATTTTCTTCGTTGGCCTTGGTGGTGCGGATCAGGTCCTCATGCAGGATGCCCTTGGTATCCAACTCCCGCGCCTTCTTGGTATACACCGCCACAATGGCTTGGGTGGCTGCCTGACGCGCCTCTAACCCGCTGAGGTCGGCCTGGGCCTTTGCCATTTCGCCGCTCAACCAACCGTAGGTGGGGTTTTGGTCGGTCGTCACTTCATTCAGAGGCGTGGACTCTTCTTTCACCAGCGAGGACTTGGCATCCGCGATTTGCTTGTCCACTTCCTGCACCAGCGGATAGGTCGGCTGGTATTTGGTCAGCAGTTCGGTCCGCTTCAACTCCAGGGTTAGCAGCGTGCCTTTTAAGGTTTCCAACACCTGCGCATTGGGCGTCTTTCGGATCTGCGTGGTCATGCGGGTAGGCGTGCTCTGCGAAGCCGATTCCATTTGATGAATCCGCTGCCGGGTTTCCGCAATCTGCGCTCGGGTTCCTTCCAAAGTGGCGCTGAACTCAGAGAGCTTTTGCAGTGTCATGTCCCGCTGGGCGGTCGGCGCCACTCCGCCGTTCTCGGCGGCGAACGTTTTCAGCTTTTCCTCGGAGTCCATCAGCGCTTTCTTGTACTGCTCCGTCTCCTGATCGAAGAACTCCGCCTTACCCGCCGGGTGGTGCACTTCCAGGTGCTTCTGCAGATAGGCCTGATTTAAGCTGTGCAATACGCCGGAGGCTTCCGCAGGGCTGGAGGATTCGTACGAGACGTCGATGACGTTGGACTTCTTCAGCGCTTCCACGTGCAGGTCGGCGCGCAGGCGGCGCACCGCCTTGTCGACCCGAGCCTCATCGGTGGTCCACCGATTCAACTGGCTCAGCAGGCCCTTCTTCTTGTTCAAGCCTTGCTCCAGAACGACCTTACGCAACACGTCCTCGCTCTGAATCAGCTCGACTTCCGAGTTCAATTCTTCCTCGCTGATCGTGTCATGAAAAGTCATCGGGGTGCTGGCGTCGGCGCTCACCACCGGATCCACCCGTTCCCGGTTCACCAGGAGCTTGGTCTCCGCTTTGTACTGCGAAGGCAGCAGCAGGGCCGAGAGCAGCACGCCGAAAACAATTCCGGCAAAACACAGTCCCATCACACGTTTGTGGCGGAATCCGATCGCGGCAACATCTCGCGCCGTCAGTGACAATGCCCGACTCCCGTTACCATTCATTGACATGGGTTCAGTCATGGGTAGAGCTCCTTGTTAGAAATCGAATTGGGAAGGCTCAATAGGGCCTCAAAAAGGTCCCCACACTGCTAGTCGGAAGATAACGCTCCATCTTCGAAAAGAAGTTCTTGGGTACAAACAGCATGTCCCCAGGATGCAAGAAAGGATCCTCCGACAGATTCCCTTCCTTCTCCATTTTCTTAACATCAATAATCTTGGCTTCCGTCCACTGATCTGAGATCCGGCGGAACAGCAATACCTGCGAGTGCTTGGAGGCGTCGGTAAATCCGCCTGCCATCGCTATCGCCTGGGTCAGCGTGGTCACGCCCCGCAAATCGTACTTCCCAGGTTTTCCTACTTGCCCATCGGCGATAAAATAAGGCTTTTGGAAATCTTTTAACACCACTGAGATTAACGGGTCGTTCAAAATCTTTCCGTAAGACGACTTCAACGTCTTCGTCAACTCCGGAACCGTTTGCCCCGCCACCTGTATGTCGCCCACGCCCTTCAAAGTCACGAATCCGTCGGGCTGCACCACTACACTCTGGTTGAACTCAGGGCTGAGCTCAAAGGTCAAATCAAAACTGTCTCCAGCTTGAATCGAATAGCGCGGCGCGCGGGTTTGAAACTGCGGATCCTTCGCCGGTTCGCTAGGCGCAGATCCAGCTTGGCCAACGCAAATGGAAACACTCGCGGCCAAACACGCAATTCCCAATACTCTGGCAAAATAACCTGGGCCCATACCACTTCCTCCTAATGACTCTCGCACGGCCCCAACCAAGGTACGTGCCGCCATTGAATACTGTTCTGCGTGAATAATCAAGTACAAAAAATTATACGATTCCCTGGCTAGTTGGCCTTCCGCAGCAACAGCAGGTCCTCGTCCGGTTCCTGGGTAAGGTTGTGTTGCCGGATCTTGTAAAGCAAGCCGCGATAGCTGATGCTCAGCAACTGCGCCGCCCGCCTTCGGTTCCATCCAGTTTGCTCCAGAGCCCGGCTGATGGCCTGGATTTCCGCTTCCATCCGCAAGCTCCGCAACGACACTCCGGGTTCGCCCATCCTCTGCCGGTTCGAGACCGCAGCGTTGTTTTCTGACGTATTCTTCGCTTTGAACTCGCTCATTGCTACCTCACTACCGGGCCTGGGGCCCGGACCAGGGAGTTTCGGCCATCTGGCCAAAACTGCGTTGGGTTGCGAGAGCCGCCCAGCGGGGTCTAGACGGCCTCGATGTTATATCCTTCCACTCTTATGGAAAGCGATCTTTCTATGGGCTCGATCGTGATGATTAAGCTCCGGTCGGACCCTTCTGCAGCAAGAATTCCTTCCACCCCGTCTAGAGCGCCGCCTTGAATACGGACCCGTTGACCGATTCTGAGGAACGCATGATTGCGGAGGGAAACTTTGTTGGCCACAATAGTCCGAATCGTGTCCATCTGATTGTCGGGGATAGGACTTCCGCTGCCGTGTACTCCGACAAAGTCAACTACGCCGTGGGTCTGCAGGGCCCGCACTCGGTCGGGCGAGGAGTACACCAACCGCACAAACGCATACCCGCTAAACAACGGCACTTCCACCAGTTTCTTCCGGTCGCTCCAGCGCCGCACCTCTGTCGCCAGCGGAAGAAAATTCTCGATCCGCGCCACCGTCAGCTGATCCGACACGGCTTTTTCGTGACGGGACCTGGTCCGAATGGCATACCAGCGCAACCGGTCAGTCGCGTCTTTCTCGCCGTCCCATTGCGCCTTGGATTCTTCGCTTCTGATACAGCTCCGCCCTCTGAGTCCCATGCGCGACCCCGGCAAAAAAACAGAAACACGAATTCCCCGCAAAGAACGGTTCAAGCAAACTAATCTTCTAGCCGAGAACCTGCCGAGACGAAAGCTCACGCCCTCTTACTGGGCTTTATTCAAGTTGTGTCTCTGGGGGGGAGTGCCAAGGCAGTGCTGGTTCTACCTGTCAGTAACCAACCTGTCACTTCTCGATACTATCCAAGGTTGCAAGAAGTTGCAAGGTTTTTTTCGTTAAGCCACATTAAAATTTGGTGAAGAAATGCCGCCGCCTTTTCGGCGCAGGTGGAGGAGAAGTCTCCATTCGTCGCCTCCCACCATCTACATTCCAAGTCTGCGCTTCACCGCAGCTGCCGCAATTCCGGTAAGCCCGATTCCCATCAGCGCCAAAGTGCCAGGTTCGGGCACGTTGACGTTGATCGAACTCCCGCTGATCCCCACGTTTCCATTAAACGGCTGCATAGTGCTGAAACTCAACGTCACGGTCGCTCCGAAGACCTGTCCGTGCCCGTACCATTGACCATTAATTGGCCCCGACAGAGTGTAGGTGTAGGTCAGATTGGCGCCGCTTCCGGTGGTCAGAACGGTCCAGGCCACAGGGCCGCGGAAGCCTTCATCAAAAATAACCCCTGCCGGTAATCCACCCGCCCCGTTTTCGGTAATCGTGAACTGCCCGCTCACTGCCGATATGCCACCGGTATGCACGCTGCCCGACGGCAGCGAACCACTCCGTATGATCACCGAGCCCAGGTTGGTTCCCTTGATTAGGCTACCATTCCAGACTGCTGAATTTAGCGCGCTTCCACCCGGTCCCGTACTTAAAACAAAATCGGCCGGCTGGGAATATGCGAAAGCGCCCCCTGACAACGTGAAAGCATAGCTCGACGCGTGGGCCAGTCCCGCTCCGGCTAGCAGGAGCATGGCGAATACGGCGTTTCTTGCGATGAGCATAAGAAACTGATCTCCTTGGAGCGATCGATCACGGTCGGACTTGAATCAGTTGGAGCGCTGCACTGGCGGTTTGGTCACTTCACCAAACTTGGATTTGCAGTCCTACAACAACTTCTGCCACTTGCTTGTGGACAGCCGTTACCGACTTGCTCGCAATGGATTGCCACAGTTGCTGCCGAGTAGTGAGAACGATCATGCCAGTATCTTGCACATCCCCACAAGTAACTCTTCCGGTTACTTTCATGACCCCTATATGAACGCCCATCTCGAATGCATTGTCATCGCCTCCGGAACGCAAAAAGGGCAGCCCGACCAAGAAGGCCTGACTGCCCGATACACTTATGACGCGAAACGTTCGACCTACCGGTTTTCTAGCAGGATGGGCTTGTACCCAGCCGGCACCGTGTGGCTGGTGATCTCGTGGCTCGCCCCGTCAAGATCGCGATAGCGAATGTAGCTATTGTCTACCTTCAAGTCGCGAGTTTCGCATTTGCCCTGCTGGCATTTTTTCGAGGTGTCCCAGACTGCCAGCGCTTTGTACCCGCCGTCACGGGTGAAGCCGCAACCCCATACGTCCCCCGGCCCCGTCTTCTTGCAGGGATCTGACATCACCGCGCCTACCATCCATTTCTCAACTTCACCGTAGGCCACAGCGTCTTTGCACAAACCCTCGCTATTTCCTTCTGCCGCGGTGCATCCGCGTTGGGAAGGCCGCACCGGCTGTTGTCCCCCAGGCGGCCGCCGCTGCCCGCCGTACGGTCCACGGCGCTGCCACGGACCGGGGCGTCCAAACTGCAGGGAGTCCTCGCCAGGCAGCAAATTCTGCCCTGGCGGTTTCGGCAATTCGTATCCTTCCGGCTGCGACCGGGGCTGTTGCTGCGGGGTGTTCACGATCAGGTCTTCCCAGAGGTACCAGTAAAAACGGGACACCCCACGCGCCCAATGGATCATGTACGCCTGCGCCACATAACCGGCGCGCTCATCGGAGTCGTAGAAACTGCTGCGCGCTCCCCAACTCCCCTCGGTTGAGAACAGTGGCTTCCCGGTTTGCTGATAGTGCGACATCGCATCCGTCTGCACCCTTTCAATCAGCGTTCCCATCACTGCCGTATCGGGCCCAACGTAAGTATGGATGCCAATCGCATCAGCGCCATCCCCGCCCCCCGCGGCTAGAAAGCTCTTCATGCTGCGATTAACGCCCTCCACTCCCAGCACTGGCGATGGAGTCACGATGAGGGCTTCCGGATCTATTCCCTTCTGGTGACAGTCAGCTCCCAATCCTTGCACGATGCACTTGGTATCTTTGGTCATGCGCGCCAGTTGCGCATCGGTCCCCTGCCACATTCCCCCACCATTCGGCGGAGAAACGTTGTACTCGTTCCAGATTTCGTAATACTTGATGCGGGCACATCCCCCGCCCCCCTCGACGCTGTGCTTGGCCAACGCAGTCACCCAGTCTTTCCAATGCTGATTGGATCCACTCCCGTCTTTGTTCAAGTCGCCCGGCCAATAGCACTGCCCGTTGCCGCCTCCCCTGGGATTCACGTTGGTGTTGTATGCACAGTTCGCCCCTCCATCCTGCTGCTGACACGAGGATGGGGTGTTGAAACCACACTGCGCCCACGGCGGCGTCCTGCCCATGGTAAACATCACATCGACATTGTGCTCTTTTGCCGCCTGCAACCAGCGATCCAGCATCCGCCACTCGAACTTGCCGGGGGCGTTGTTGATCTGAGACCAGCCCGTCCCCGTGTCCCAAAGCCGAAGCGCTCCAAAACGAACCGCAGGCCACGGCGTAACCGGACGGTTGATGTGCATGCCAAATAAAGTGATGGGAATAGGTCCATTCGGCGGCTGATTCCCCGCATCGCGAGCGGACACTGCGAGAGCCGTAGCCGTTGCCACGAGCACCAACCCGAAAACCACAACTCGTTTCATCGCAATTTGTTTCATAGTTCCTTAGATGACCGGGAATAGAATTTCATGAAGGATTCAGCATCAAAGTGCGGTTTTTTTGGACGCCTCGGCGCGACCATCTCGTTTTGCAATCGCGTCACTTTAAGCCGTAGCGCTTGTCGGTTTGATTTTGCAACAAACTGTTGTGCCGCGTAAAGTCCTGATTCCCTAGCATTAGAATCGTCGCAGAACTCCAGCGGCAATCATTTGGAAGCAACGCCCGTCTCCTCCACCGTTCGTTTTAACTGCCCACACGCCGCATAGATGTCACGCCCACGCGGCCGCCGCACGAAAGCCGGGATTCCCGCGCCCTTTAAGATTGCTTGGAATGCCTGCACCCGCCCCTCGGCAGGGATCCCGAAGGGGATTTCGGGACCTGGATTCAGCGCAATCAGATTCACCTTGGCCCGGATCCCCCGCAGCAACTCGACGGTTTCGCGGGCATGCTGCACGCTGTCATTCACCTCTTGCATCAGCACGTATTCAAAGGTAAGCCGCTCTCTCGGACGCAGAGGAAAATCCCGCGCCGCCCCTAACAAATCCTGTAAACTCCACTTCTTGTTCAGCGGCATCAACTGGGTACGCAGTTCCTCATTAGAGGCATTCAGCGAAATCGCCAGCTTGGGCCGCACTGCCTCTAAACCAAAATCATGAATGCGCGGAACAATGCCCGCCGTAGAAACCGTCATACGCGAAGCCGCGATGCCCAAGCCTTCTACCAGCAGCAGGACCGCCTTCATAAAGTTTTCGTAGTTCAGGAACGGTTCACCCATGCCCATGAACACCAGATTCATGCGCTGCTGCGGCAATGCCACCTTCTGGTCGTTCAGCACTGCGGCCACCTGTCCCGCGATTTCTCCGGCAGTCAGGTTGCGCTTCACCCCCAGCAATGCGGTCAAACAGAACTGGCAGTTGACCGCGCATCCCACCTGGCTGGAAATGCAAATAGTCGCACGACGCCACACAGCAGGCTGCCCTGTCTCCTCGCCCGCTTCGGTTCCGTCTTCGGCTTCGCCACCATCGCCGTCCGGCATCCACACCGTTTCGACGCTTTCACCATCGCGCAACTCCATCAAATAGCGTTCGGTTCCATCCATCGAAACAAATTTGCGCTGCACGCGAGGTAAGTCCACGCTCCAATCGTGAGTCTGCAACCAGGTTCGAAAATGCTTCGGCAACGTCGAAATCTGATCTACTTCTGCGGCTCGCTGCACATACAGCGCGTCGAACATCTGCTGCCCCCGGTAGGCAGGTTCGCCCGCTTCCAGCACAAGGGCTGTAAGCTGTTGAAGGGAAAGGCCAAACAGCGAATTAGAAGCGGTCAGTGGCATTTGGTCGGCGAAGCACCGAATTCTCGTATTTGACTCATTCTAAACGCTTTTGGGACGATGGGAAGCGTATGCCACTTCTTCTTGCGACGCTTTTGCCATAGTTCTGTAACTTGTTGACCTGTAAGGACTAATGGTCAGTCGCGGCGTCGGGTAAATGTGGGACAATGAAGCTTGGCTGGGCGCCGCATCTTAGACATCGCGAGATCAGACCAGAAACAGCAAAATTCTATGGTTGACGAAGAAAGAAATATTCGCCGCGAGGTTCTTCCCAACGGTCTGACCGTCATCACGGAACAGATGCGGCATATCCGCTCGGTCTCGATTGGAATTTGGATCAAGAGCGGATCCCGGAACGAGGACCTGGAGTGGAACGGCATCTCGCACTTTATTGAACACATGGTGTTCAAGGGCACCAGTCACCGCTCCGCTGAGGCCATTGCACGCGAAGTGGATTCCATTGGCGGCAACATGGACGCATTCACCGCCAAAGAGTGCATTTGTTTTAACGTGAAGATCCTGGATGAGCACCTGCCCATCGCCATGGATATTTTAAGCGACTTGGTGTTGAACCCTGTTTTCGATGTTGATGACATCAAGCGGGAGCGCGGCGTCATCCTCGAAGAGATCAAAATGGATGAGGACAGCCCGGACTATTTGGTGCATGAAATTTTCACCCAGAGTTTCTACAAGGACCATGCCTTAGGACGCCCCATCCTGGGCACGCGCGACACCGTGCGCAAATTCGAACGCCCCATCGTTTCGGACTTT
>JBBQVN010000027.1:0-32913 GCA_038211475.1 Terriglobales bacterium
GCCAAAAGGCACGTCTTCATCCGACCGCAGAAAAATAGATTGATGCTGCGGGTCGCGAATCTTCTTGCGCAGCAAGGCGCCGATTTCGTGAATATTGACCGGGTCGTTGCCCAGGAATACGCGCTGCTTCTTGTCAATGGAGATGACCAGACGCTCCTCCGTAATCTCTTTCACGGTGCGCGTCTTCGGGACTTTGACTTCGATGCCAGACTGAAGCACAGGTGCCGTGACCATGAAGATGATGAGCAGCACCAGGACCACGTCCACCAGCGGGGTGACATTGATTTCCGAGAGAGAGCTTTGAGTGCGTCCGTTGGGAGCGGTGAAGGCCATTAGCGCCTGGCCTCAACTTCGTACGGCGCTTGGCGCTCGACGGCGTTCAGCATTTCCAGCGAGAAGTCGTCGCTGCGGGCGGCGAAGTCGCGAACTGCACTGCCGATCAAGTTGTAGGCGATGACGGCGGGAATCGCAGCGGCCAGTCCTGCGGCGGTGGTGACAAGGGCTTCAGAGATGCCGGGAGCGACAGCGCGGAGCGTGGCTGCGCCTGCAGTGCCGAGGCCGTGAAAGGCGTCAATAATGCCCCAGACCGTGCCGAACAGCCCGATGAACGGGGTCACCGCGCCGGTGATGGCGAGCCAGTGTACGTTGCGCTCGATGCGGGTAAGTTCCTCCGACGCGGCGATCTGCATGGAGCGCTGGATCGCTACCGAATTGCGAACGGCGCCGGTTGTTCCCATCTGGCGCTTGAATTCGTCGAGCGCGCTGTTGAAGACTCCGACCAGCGGACTGGGGCGGAATTGATCGGCGACCAGAGCAACCTCTTGCATGCGTTGGGCCTTGCGGAAGGTGGCCATGAAGCGCGCGCTTTGCAGGCGGGCAGCGTGCAAAAGTCGCCATTTCGAGATGATTACGCCCCAGGATACGATGCTGAAGGCCAGCAGCAGAAGAAGGACCACTTTGGCCACGACACCGCTCTGCGTGACCATGTCAACGATCGCGCCTTGATACCAAATCACAAAAATAGATGTATGCATTTCTTATGAAGAGTACGCCCAGGCTGAATTATAGAACAGGCCACGGAGCCGCCGGGTCGCGAAGACCGAGGCGGTTTCGTGCTATTCTCCGCTCAACATCAGTCGAAGCAAAAATCGCTTGGGCAGGACACACGTGCTGGTCGAATTGCGGCTGGAAAATTACGCGGTGATTGACAATGTCGCGGTGGAATTCGCGCCGGGTCTGAACCTTCTCAGTGGCGAAACCGGCGCGGGGAAGTCCATCCTGATTGACGCACTGACTTTGTTGCTGGGCGGAAAGGCTTCGAGCGATGTGATCCGCACCGGCGCGGACAAAGCTGTAGTCAGCGCCGTATTTGATCTGGAGGGCAAGCCCGCGGACATTGTGGCGCAGATCCTCGATGCCAATGGGCTGAATGGAGAAGACCTCCCGCTGATTCTGCGGCGCGAAATTGCGGTAGGCGGCAGGGGCCGGGTGTTCCTAAATAATCAGCCGGCAACGGTTGCTGTCCTGAAGCAGATTGGACCGCATCTGGCGGTAGTCCACGCGCAGAATGAGTCCATCGCGAACTTTGATGAGGGAGCGCGGCGGGGCTTGCTCGACAATTACGCCGAAAACGACACCGGGCCGGTGGCGGAAGCGTTTGCGCATTGGAGGAAGGTTGGAGGCAGCATCGCAGAGTTGGAACAAGACGAGCAGAACCGGCTTAAGCTGCTGGATTTGTGGACGTTCCAGAGCCGGGAAATCGAGCACGGGCAGTTGCAAGCCGGGGAAGATGAGCGACTGGAAATCGAGAAGCGAGTTTTGGCCAACAGCGAAAAGGTGTTCAGCGCCGCCATGAACGCCTACAACTCGCTGTATGAAGGCGACGGGTCGGCGGCGGCCTCGGTGCGCAGCGCGGAGAAAAACCTGGAAGAGTTGGCGCGTTACGAGCCCAAGTTTGAGGAGGCGCGGGCGACGTTGGCGGCAGCGCGTATCAGCGTGGAAGATGTGGGTGCAAGCTTGCGCGACTATGCGGGCGGAATACAGGCATCCCCGGAACGGCTGGCGGAAGTGGAAGATCGCCTGGCGCTTCTGGATCGGCTGAAGCGCAAGTATGGCCCGACGCTGCACCACGTTATCTTGCACGGGGAAGACGTCGCTCGCCGACTGGGCGACATGGACAACAAAGAAGAAATACTGCGCGAGCTGCACCAACAATTGGTGGCGGCGGCGAGCGCGTATTTGAAGCAGGCGCGGGCCTTGTCAGAGAAGAGAAACTACGCCGCCAGGAAACTGGAGAACTTGGTCGAGGCAGAAATCAACGATCTCGCGATGAAAGGCCATTTCAAGATCGAAGTGACCGCCTCAGAACAGGAAGGGCATTGGTCCCCGGCGGGAATCGACCAAGTCGCGTACCTGATTTCCACCAACCCCGGCGAGCCCCTGCGGCCTTTGGAACAGATCGCGTCCGGCGGAGAGTTATCGCGAGTCATGCTGGCGCTCAAAGCCAGCGTGGAAGCCGGCGCGGGTCATAGCGCCAAAAAAAAGGCCGGCGCGGGCCAGCGAACCTTGGTATTTGACGAAATTGACTCTGGCATCGGCGGCCGCGCAGCGGAGGCGGTGGGGAAGAAACTGAAGGCGCTTTCGCACACCAGCCAGGTGCTTTGCGTGACCCACCTGCCGCAGATCGCGACCTTCGCTGACCATCACTATCTCATTGAAAAGAAAGAGTTAGGGGGGCGGTCTAAGACGACGGTTCGACCGATCCATGGGAACCAGCGCACGGAAGAAGTGGCGCGCATGATTTCGGGCGCAAAACTAACTGAAGCCTCGCGTAAACATGCCGAGCAGATGATTAAGGCGAATGCTTGAACGAAATCGGCGGAACATTCGCCGCAAGAGTTATTATGAGAGGGAGAGCGCAGCGGCGCAGAATGTACGTTCCATTCCCTGCAAAATCCTGCGTTTCACTGCTAATCCTCAGCATTTCAAGTACTTACGTTGACCCTGCGGTTGATTTTCCGTTACCCTAAGACTAGGCAGGCTGGGGGGTATTCTGGCGCTGGAAGTGGGGGAATCTGTGGCAAATAGCGACACCAAGACAATATTGCTTTTAAAACCGCGCGGATTCTGCGCTGGGGTGGTGCGGGCCATCGACATTGTGCGCATCGCTTTGGAAGCCTTTGGGCCGCCTGTTTACGTGCGAAAAGAGATTGTCCACAACCGCTTTGTGGTGGAAGAACTGCAAGGCAAGGGCGCCATTTTTGTGGACAGCGAGGATGAAGTGCCGGCTGGGGAGCGGATCATCTATAGCGCGCATGGAGTATCTCCAGAAGTACGGCAGAATAGCAATTTGCGCCACTTGCGAGTGATTGATGCGACCTGTCCGCTGGTGACCAAGGTCCATGTGGAAGCGGTGAAGTTCGCCAAGGAAGGCTATTCGCTGATTCTGATCGGACATCGCGATCACGACGAAGTGATTGGCACGCTGGGCGAGGCGCCCACAGTGACGCAGGTAGTCGGATCGCCGGAAGAAGTTGCGGCCCTGGTGGTGCCTGATCCTGAGCATGTGGCTTACCTTACCCAAACCACGCTGAGCCTGGATGAAACCCGCGGCATCATTGCCGCACTTCGAGTGAAGTTCCCCAAGATTACGGGGCCCGCGGCGCAGGATATTTGTTATGCGACCGAGAATCGCCAAGTCGCGGTGAAGGAAGTAGCGTCAGAGGCGGGGTTGGTGCTGGTGGTGGGATCAGACAACAGTTCGAACTCAAAGCGGTTGGTGGAAGTGGCGCGCAGCCTGGGCACCGAAGCGCACCTGATTGATAGTTGCAAGAATATCCAGGAGTCGTGGTTGCAGGGGGTCAAAACCATCGCCCTGACGGCCGGGGCCTCCGCGCCAGAGTGCCTGGTGGAAGAAGTTCTGGGGTTCCTTGCGACGAAGGGTTTTGGCAACGTGAAAGAACTGGAAGTGATGCCGGAGAACGTGCGGTTCGGGTTGCCTCCGGAGATTGTAGAAGCAATCGCTGCGGCGCCTGCCATGGCGATCTCGGAGTAACAGTCGATGGAAGACAAGCGGGCATCTCTGGCAGGGTCGGAGATGAGGTTCGGGAAAATCGAGAACCTGAGCGGCCGCGTGAGTGTAGCTATGGCGGCGTGCCGGGACTACCTGTTTTCAAAACAGCATCCGGAGGGCTACTGGTGCGGCGAGTTGGAAGCCGACACCACGCTCGAGTCCGACTACATCCTGCTGCATACCCTGCTGGGCACGGGCAATCAAGAGCGTTTCGACAAGGCAGCGCGCTACATCCTGCAACATCAGAATGAAGATGGCGGGTGGAACATCTATGCCGGCGGGCCATCGCAAATCAGCGCATCGGTGAAGGCGTACTTTGGCCTGAAGCTCGCGGGCTGCAAGACGGATCATCCGGCGATGGTGCGGGCGCGCAAGAAAATTCTGGAACTCGGCGGCGTCACCGAGGTCAACACTTTTACCAAAATTTACCTGTGTTTCTTTGGGCAGTACGACTATGACGCAGTTCCGGCGATTCCGCCTGAGATTGTGCTGTTCCCCAACTGGTTCTGGTTCAATATTTACGAAATCTCTTCGTGGTCGCGGGGCATTCTGGTACCGCTGTCGATTGCGTATGCCAAAAAGCCGTTCAAGAAGATTCCCGCGGAAATGGGAGTGGAAGAACTGTTCGTCGGTGGACGCGACAAGTCGCGCATGCACCTGCATTGGGACAAGAAGTTGGTCTCATGGCGGAATTTTTTTCTGGTACTTGATCGGCTGACGCACTGGTTCGAGCGGGTGCATATTCGCCCGCTGCGGACGATCGCCTTGCGCAAAGCTGAGAAGTGGATGCTGGAACGCTTTGAGATGAGCGATGGTTTGGCGGCGATTTATCCCGCCATTATGAACTCGATCATCGCGTTGCGGTGCCTGGGGTATTCCACGGACGACCCGCAATTCATTCGCGCCATGGACGAGTTTGAGAAGCTGGGCATCGAGGAGGGCGATACCTTTCGGATGCAGCCAACGGTTTCGCCAGTATGGGACACTGCATATGCACTGTTTGCGCTTGGTGAAGCGGGCGTGTCGCGCACCGATCCCCGCTTGGTGAAATGTGCAGACTGGATCCTACAAAAGCAGGTTCGCAAGGCAGGCGATTGGAAGGTCAAGAATCCGCAAGGGCAGCCGGGCGGCTGGTACTTCGAATTCAACAATGAGTTTTATCCGGACGTGGACGACAGCGGGATGGTGTGCCTGGCACTGAGCCGGGTGGAGCATCCCAATGGTCGCTACCTGCGAGAGTCCATCCAACGCGCCCTTGACTGGATTCTTTCCATGCAGTGCAAGAACGGGGGATGGGCATCGTTCGACAAAGACAACGACCGCATGGTGTTTCAGTACGTGCCGTTTGCCGACCACAATGCCATGCTGGATCCGCCGACGGTGGACATTACGGGGCGGCTCCTGGAAATGCTGGCGACTTACGGATATGACCAAAGCCATCCCGCAGTGAAGCGGGCACTGGCGTTTGTACGCAAGGAGCAGGAGCGGGACGGAAGCTGGTTCGGACGTTGGGGCGTGAATTATATCTACGGTACGGCGTTGGTACTGCGCGGGTTGGCGGCCGTTGGCGTGGATGATCACGAGCCCATGGTGCAACAGGCGGCAGAGTGGCTGCGCATGATGCAGAATCCCGATGGCGGCTGGGGAGAGAGCATCCACTCCTACGACGACCCAAACGCGCGCGGCGTAGGGCCCAGCACGCCTTCTCAGACGGCATGGGCAGTGCTCGGGTTGCTGGCGGCCAATGATTTGCGCAGTGACTCGGTCACTCGGGGGATAGCCTACTTGCTGCAGACCCAAAAGCCGGACGGTTCATGGACCGATCAGTTCTGGACGGGGACGGGTTTTCCCAAGGTGTTTTATTTGAAGTACCACATGTATGCGGAATACTTCCCATTGATGGCCCTGACTGCGTACGCGAAGAGTCACGAGCTGTGAGCCGTAATCGCCAGAGGGCAGTCTTGTGCTGGTGCCCGCTTGAAACTCAGCGCCCAACAGCGCCTTCCGCCCATTTCCTTCTTATCCCATGAAAGTTCTAGTCACAGGGGCCACAGGCTTTCTTGGAAGCCACGTCGCACGCGCGCTGGCGGCGCAGGGCGCGGAGCTGCGGCTGCTGGTGCGATCCAGCAGCGATCTTCGCAACATCCAGTCGCTAAATGCGGACCGGGTGATGGGGGACTTGCGCGATCCGGCGTCGATTGAGCGAGCTGTGGAAGGCTGCGACACCGTTTTTCACGTAGCCGCGGACTACCGGCTTTTCGTGCGCGACCCGGAGCAGATGTATCGCTCGAATGTGGAAGGAACACGAGCCGTGTTGCACGCGGCGCGGAAACAGTCGGTGGGGCGGGTGGTGCATACCTCTAGCGTCGCGACCATGGGATTCCGCTCGGATGGGACTTCGGTGGATGAGGCATCGCCGGTCGGGCTGGAGAACATGATTGGCCCCTACAAGCGGTCGAAGTTTATGGCCGAGCAGGTGGCGTTCGAGGCGGCCCGCGATGGAATGCACGTGGTGGTGGTGAATCCCACGACTCCGATTGGCGAGTATGACATTAAACCAACGCCCACCGGGCGCATCGTCGTTGACTTTCTGAAACGGAAGTTTCCCGCGTATGTGGAAACAGGATTGAATCTAGTAGACGCGACCGAGTGCGCGCGCGGCCACGTGATGGCGCTGGAGAAAGGCCGCAGCGGCGAACGGTACATCCTGGGCGGCGAGAACCTGACGCTGAAGCAGATTCTGGACAGGCTCGCGGCGATTACCGGTCTGCCCTCGCCCACCGTGAAGCTGCCCTATTTCTTCGCCTTCGCCGCGGGGCTCGTAGACGAAATGGTGAGGGGGCGTATGTTGCGACGGGAGCCCCGCGCCACCGTTGACGCTGCGCGGATGGGCAGGAAGATGATGTTCGTCTCTTCCGCCAAGGCTGAGCGGGAACTGGGATGGAAAGTCGCGCCGGTGGATGATGCCCTGCGCCGCGCGGCCGAGTGGTTCAAAGCGAACGGCTACGCGTAGACGCTGGCCCTATGGGCGGGGCGGGTGTGTATAGGTAAGGGGCCATGAGACTTTGGCGCCGGCGAATAGCAATCGTACTTGTTCTCGCTTTATCTGTGCTTGTGATTCGTCAGGCGTTAGAAAAACGTGCGCAACAGAGACGCGAAGCCCAATACCAATTAGTTCTGCGGGAGTATTCGGAATCGCTCCATGCTGGGATGACCAGAAAAGACGTGGAGAGCTATCTTCGATCACAGCACGTTCAGTTTTAGACAGATGTGCTGTGTGGAGGCCATTAAATCATCGAAGGGCACATATGACGACTTGATGAGGATCGGCTAGGAGCCTGCGCCTTTGATTTGCCGTGAGCAAAACGTGTATCTTGCCTTCCTGTTTACTGGCCCAACACGGAGGGCCCCAGGCCTATTGGCGGATGACTTCGACAGACTAGAGAGCGTCACTATATGGCGGCATCTCGAGATTTGCCTATAAATCGTCGGCGACCCGGCGCTCACCGCTACCAAGCCTGACACCTTCTTTCCCATTCTTCGCGCCTGCATTATCATCATCCGGCCCATGAACTTTACCTTTCTGGACTGGTTTGCGATCGTCTCCTACTTGGTGATCACGCTATTTCTGGGACTTTACTTTCGCAGTCGGTCCGGGAAGAGCGTGGATGATTACTTCGTCTCGGGCCGCAACGTGAGCTGGTGGCTGGCGGGCACTTCAATGGTGGCCACTACGTTTGCCGCCGACACGCCGCTGGTAGTGACCGGCCTGGTGTATACCCAGGGGATAGCCGGGAACTGGTTGTGGTGGTCGTTTCTTCTGTCGGGAATGATGACGGTCTTCCTGTTCGCCCGCCTGTGGCGCCGCTCGGGATTGCTCACTGATGTGCAGTTCGCCGAATTCCGGTACTCCGGAAAGCCAGCGGCATTTTTGCGCGGCTTTCGGGCGGTATATCTGGGCCTGCTGATGAACTGCCTGATCCTGGGCTGGGTGACGAAGGCCATGACCAGCATCGTCGCGACGATGCTGGGCGTCAGCGACCAGAACGCGCTGGCGATCTGCGTGCTGTTCCTTATCCCGTTTACGGGCGTGTACGTGGCCTTGGGCGGTTTGTGGGGCGTGCTATGGACCGACTTGTTCCAGTTCGCGCTGAAAATGGCGATCGTGATTGCGGTTGCATTCTTCGCTGTACGAGCGTGCGGCGGCATGAGCGCGATGCTGGCCAAACTGGCCGCAATGCGAGTGGCGGCTGGGCCTGATGCGGGCGATGCAACGGCGTTCTTCCCCAATTTTTCACGCCCGTTCACATCGGAAGCGCTGTGGACTCTGCCGGTCATCACCTTCGTGGTGAACCTGGGTCTGCAGTGGTGGGCCTTCTGGTATCCGGGCGCCGAACCCGGAGGGGGCGGGTACATTGCGCAGCGGATCTTTAGCGCGCGGGATGAACGCAACGGAGTGCTGTCGGTGCTGTGGTTCAACATCGCGCACTACGCGCTTCGTCCCTGGCCTTGGATCCTGACGGCGCTGGCGGCGGTCGTGCTTTATCCGGGGCTGGAACATCCCGAGCGCGGCTACATGCTGATTGTGTCGCAGCACGTTCCGCCGGTGCTGCGGGGTATTGTGGTCGCGGGCTTCATGGCAGCCTTCATGTCCACTGTAGCCACGCAGTTGAACTGGGGAGCCTCGTACCTGGTGTCAGATCTCTACCGGCGATTCATCAAGCGGCAAGCCACCGACTCGCATTACGTGATGATGTCGCGTCTGGCCACCGTGCTGTTGGTAATTGCGTCGGCGTGGGTTTCAGCGCAACTGGCGTCGATTCGCTCGGGTTGGGAATTTGTGCTCGAGGTAGGCGCCGGGACCGGCGGCGTGTATCTGTTGCGCTGGTACTGGTGGCGGATCAATGCGTGGAGCGAGATTTCTGCTATGGCCACGGCACTGATTTCCACAATCGTACTGCGATGGTTGGCCCCGTTCAGCGGAAATTCTCCGGTAGTGTTCGCCAAGACGGCACTAACCACAACCGCGCTCACAACCCTGGCGTGGGTAGCGGTGACCATGCTCACCCAACCGGAGCCTGAGGAAGTGCTGGTGAGCTTTTATCGAAAGGTGCGGCCTCATGTGACGGGGTGGGCGCCAGTAGCGAGGTTGGTCCCGGACGTTCCGGAGACCCACGACCTGGGACGCAACTTGCGCGCGTGGGTGTTGGGCTGCGCTATGGTTTACCTGGCGTTGTTTGGCGGGGGCAAATTGCTGTTAGGGCCGCGATGGTTGGGAGCAGTGCTGTTTGTCGCGGCGGCAGGCTGCACATGGATGCTGTCGCAGGATCTGGAAAACCGAACCGGTACTGGCGAGATCCGGTAAGGGCAGTTGGCCTCCGCTATGCAACGGGGCGGAAGTTCTGTCTTCGGTACTCGCGGTAAAATGAGCTTATTAGCGTCGAGGATGCGAGGGAGGCGAGTGAGCGAAGAGCGGACTTACCTAACGGCGTTGTCACGTCCGAGGTTGAGATTTTGCGCAGCATTGGTGACGCTCGCGCTGCACAGCGCAAGCGCAGCAGCCGAGCCCGTCAATTTGGAGTTACAGCGAGGATTTCGGCAGCTTTACAATTTGGATTTTGCGGCGGCACAGCAGACGTTTCAGGCCTGGGAAGGGAAGAACCCCGGAAACCCAATGGGAGCCATCGGAGAAGCGTCTGGAGTGCTATTTTCAGAGCTCGACCGGCTGGGAGTGTTGGAGTCGCAGTTTTACGCCACAGATGCGGACTTTGTGTCGCGGCAGAAGCTGACGCCGGACGCGGCGAAACGTCGGGAACTGGAGCGCATTCTGGAGCGCGCCGAGCGCATGGCACGACAGCGCTTGGCACAGAACCCCAAAGACGTGGACGGATTGCTCGCCATGACCCTTTCCAATGGACTGCAGGCAGACTACGCAGCGCTGATTGAAAAGCGCAATTTTGCCTCCCTGCACTACACCAAGGAGTCCACTGCCTGGTCGCAACAACTGCTGGCCGCAGACCCAACCTGCCACGATGCACACATCGCCGGAGGCATCAGCCGATACATTGTTGGGTCCATGCCCATGCCAGTGCGCTGGGTGCTGCGCGTGGGGGGCGTGCCGGGAGACAAGCAGGCCGGAATCTCAGAACTGCAATTAACGGCGGAGAAGGGAAAGTATCTGGCGCCGTTTGCACGCATCCTGCTGGCGATTGCGTATGTGCGCGAAAAACAGACTAGCCGGGCCCGTCAACTGCTAACTGCGCTGCGCGACGAATTCCCCAGGAACCCGCTGTTCCAAAGGGAGATCACGCGGTTGGATAGCGGCCATTAGACATCGTCGGTAGAATATCGAACTCAGTGTGGACAATTCCGCCCAGCAGCCCGGCCGTGAGGCCCGCATCCCCCGTGGGGCAGGGTGCTCGATTCATCAGAAATTCATCAAGTTGTAACAAAGCGTTAACCGCACCTCCATAAAACAGAATCAGATACATTTCTGAACAGGAGGACATCGCGTGATACGACGTATCGCAACCTTGCTATTGAGTGTCGCTTTGGCGATACCGGCGCTGGCGGCCACCACCTTAAATGGAGCGGGCGCTACCTTTCCTTATCCTATCTATTCCAAGTGGTTCAGCGAGTACAACAAACTCCATCCCGACGTTGAAATCAACTACCAGTCCATCGGCAGCGGGGGAGGAATCCGCCAGCTGCAGAATGGGACGGTCGATTTTGGGGCGAGTGACGGGCCCATGACCGACGAGCAGTTGAGTTCGACTAAGTTTAAGGTGATCCACGTTCCCACCGTGATGGGAGCAGTGGTTCCTGCGTATAACATTCCCGGAGTGAAGGGCGAAATCAAATTCACGCCGGAAATTCTGTCCTTGATTTTCCTGGGCAAGATTGCGAACTGGAATGACGCCGCGATCGCGAAAGCGAACCCAGAAATAAAGTTTCCGAATCAGGAGATCATCGTGGTCCACCGTTCGGACGGAAGTGGTACGACTTACATTTGGACGGATTATCTGTCGAAGGTAAGCCCGGACTGGCAAAGCTCGGTGGGCAAGGGTACTGCCGTGAAGTGGCCTCTCGGGTTGGGCGCCAAGGGCAACGAGGCAGTGGCGGGACAAATTCGCCAACTACCGGGCTCGATTGGGTATGTCGAATTGATCTATGCCGTGCAGAACAGCATCACTTACGGATCGGTGAAGAATTCTTCTGGTGCGTTTGTGAAGGCGACGCTGGAAAGCGTCACAGCGGCGGCAGCATCGGCCAGCAAGATGCCGGAAGATTTTCGGGTTTCGATCACCAATGCGGCTGGCAAGGATTCTTATCCGATCTCCAGCTTCACGTGGTTGTTGATTCCGGTGCAGGCCAAGGATGCGGCAAGGGCCAAGATCATCTCCGATTTCCTGACCTGGATGCTGGGGGACGGACAACGGATGGTCACTAAGCTCAGCTACGCGCCCCTACCCGAGAATGTCGTGGGAAAAATTAAGGTCGCGATCAAGCAACTCCACTAGAAACTGTCCGGAGTTGTTGAGTTTTGTGCAGCGCCGGGCCTCGGCTCGGCGTTTTTCATGGCTGTTATACTCGTAAATGCAAAAGCCCCGGACGGAATAATCAGGCTCCGGCGGCAAGACCAATCGGTCTAGCTTAGCGGTTGTCGGTATCGTCATATGGTTCGTAAGCCCTTAGAGTCTCCTGCCTACTTCCTCAATCGCGAGGCCTCCTGGCTGGAATTTAACTGGCGGGTGCTGGAAGAAGCCAGCGACAAGCACAATCCGCTATTGGAGCGACTGAAATTCCTGGCCATCAGTGCCAGCAATTTAGACGAATTCTTTGAAGTGCGGGTGGGCGGCTTGCTGCAGCAACTGGAAGAAGGCTATAACCGGGCCGGGCCCGACGGGCTGACCATGCAGCAAGAACGCGAAATGATCAGCAGCGAAACGCACAGTTTCGTCAAAGAACAATACCGCTGCTGGAACGACGAATTGCGTCCAGCATTGTCAGAGCAGGGTATTCGCGTGCTCGGCATCGACGATCTTGATGCCCGGGCAAGGGAGTTCGTAGAGGACTATTGCGAAAAGGAACTGGATCCGATGCTGACCCCAATCACGGTCGATCCTACCCACCCGTTTCCTCGCGTGATTAATAAGGCGCTGTGTCTGGCTTTTCTGTTGAAGCGAAGGCGGCGCTCATCCCTCACCTACACCGGGGTAGTGAGCGTACCTCGCGCCCTGCCCCGTCTGGTGCGATTGCCCTCCGACGGCACCGATGATTTCATCTTTCTCGCGGACTTGGTGGATCACCATGCCACGCGCATGTATCAGGGATACGACATTGTTTCCTCGACGGCGTTCCGCGTGACCCGCAACAGCAATCTGTATTTGCAAGAGGAGGAGACACGCAGTCTGCTGGAATCGGTGCGCGCTGAGCTGCATAATCGGCGCAAGGGCGATGCGGTCAGAATGGAAATTGAAGCGGAAGCCGCTCCGGAAATTGTGGAGCGCTTGCGAACCGTATTTGAACTGGAGCCATGGCAAGTGTTTCCCGTGAATGGGCCGGTGAACCTGTTACGACTATTTAACGTCTATGACCAGACCAAGCATCCGGAACTGAAGTTCAAGAGCTTCACGCCGCGCGAATTGCGGTTGACGGCGAAATCGAAAGATTTGTTTGAAGAGCTGCGACGGCACGACATTTTGTTGCACCACCCCTATGACTCTTTCGACGCGGTGGTAAATTTCATCCAGTCGGCGGTTCAAGATGACAGCGTGGTTTCCATCAAGCAGACCCTGTACCGCACCAGCGAATCCTCGGTAATCGTGCCGGCTCTGATTGCCGCCGCTGCCAACAAAGAAGTGACTGCGGTAGTGGAGCTGAAGGCCAGGTTCGACGAAGCCTTTAATATCCGATGGGCGCGAGACTTGGAAGATGCCGGAGTGCAAGTGTTCCACGGGTTGGTGGGGCTAAAGACGCATTGCAAGCTTTGTTTGCTGGCGCGACGCGATCCCGATGGGGTAACCCGCCAGTACGCCCACATCGGCACCGGCAACTACAACGCGACGACGGCGCGAATTTACACGGACTTGAGCTTGTTCACCGCCGACCCCGCAATCACCAGCGCGGTGCACGATGTCTTCAGCTTTCTAACCGCATATGCCGAGCACCCAGGATACGGTCCGCTGCTGGTGGCCCCGCTCGATATGGCGGACAAATGTCTGGCGATGATCGAGCGGGAAGCAGATCATGCGCGGCAGGGGCGACCGGCGCGGATCATCGCAAAGATGAATTCGCTGCTGGATAAAAATATTGTTACGGCTCTGTATCGGGCCTCACAGGCAGGAGTGCAAATCGAGTTGATAGTGCGAGGAATTTGCGCACTGCGTCCGGGCATTCGAGGCGTCAGCGAACGCATCAGGGTGCGCAGCATTGTCGGGCGCCTTCTGGAACACAGCCGGATCTTCTATTTCGCCAATGGCGGCCAGCCTGACATGTATATCGGTAGCGCCGACTGGATGCCGCGCAACCTTTACGAGCGCGCTGAAGTATTAGTGCCAATCAAAGATCCGATGCTGCAAGAGCGGGTGCTCAACGAGATTCTGGGATCCTATCTGGCCGATAGTGCGAAGTCGCGTTTCCTGCAAAAGGATGGGCGTTACGTGCGGCCCTGGCAGCGGCCGGGAAGCAAAGTGCGGCGAGCTCCGTCCAAGCCCGGTTTCAATGCACAGGAATTTCTCATCGGTCTGGCGGAGGGAAAAGAGAGTCTGGTCTCGGTACCCGCGCCAACCAGGCGTTTCGCGCCGCGAATTGTGGACACAAGGTAAACTGTACCTGCGATGATTATCTATTTTCTCCGACATGCTAGTGCGGGAGAGCGGCTAAAGAACCCCAAGAAAGACGAAAAGCGGGGCTTGGATAAAGAGGGCGTCGAGCAGTGCGGCTACGTAGGCCGGTCGCTGGCGGCGATGGAAATACAAGTGGACGCCATTCTGTCGAGCCCACTGAAGCGATCTTCGCAAACCGCAGCCCTGGTGGGCAACGAGATGGGCCACGAAGGGAAGTTGGTGCTTGATGCGGCATTGCGTCCCGAAGCGACCTTTGCCGACTTCCGCAAGCTGCTGACCAAGTATTCGCGGCTGGAGGCGGTCGTGGTGGTGGGGCACAACCCTAACTTAAGCGAGTTTGTGGGCCGCTTGATTGCCGCGCCTGATGGTGAAGCCGCCATCGAATTGAGAAAGGGCGGACTGGCCCGGGTGGAGTTGCGGCGCAACGGCGCTTCGCTGCATTGGTGCCTGACTCCAAAAATCCTGCGCGTGCTTCATGCCGCGGCGACTGAGAGCTCGCGGCCAAAAACTTCCCGGAAGTAAGAGGCATCTTTTTCGATTGCCCAGACTTCCAGATCCACTCCCATCTGGCGTCCTCGCTCCAACTTCAGGCGTACATGACCCTGGCGCACTGTCACGCTCACATTTTTGACCGCCCCTCCCCGTCCCATATTGAGGGCGCGGGCCAATCGCAACAGGAGTGACGATTTGCGCACCGCATCGTAGGTCCCGAAGGGCAGCGCTGCCATGGGACCATCTTCGGGGGCAGGACGCGAACGTCCCAAATAGCGGGCGATGGCTGCGATCGTGCGCCGCTGCTCGGGAGTGAAGCCAAGAATTTCTGAGTGGGAGATTATGTAATAGGTGTGGCGGTGGCGGCCGGTGCGGTTCACAAACAGCCCAACTTCGTAGAGCATGGCAGCAGCCGAAAGCCACTCGCGATACTCGGGGGGCAGCCGATGCACCGACTTCAGGTTGTCGAACAAGAGCTCAGAAGACTCGCGCACCTGCACGGCGTGGTTCATGTCGATGCGATAGTGTTCCACGGCGCGCTTGATGGATTCCCAACGTTCAAACTCGATTTGGCGTCCGGAGCGGGTGCTGCGGTCGTGCTCGGCGGCCATTTGCCCAAGCAGACCATCGCGCAAACCAAGCGGGGAATAGCGGAAGCTCTTCAACTGAGTGCGATGAACCAGTTCGGCATACACCACCGCGCCAGCGACGATGATCTCGGCCCGTCGCGGCCCGATGCCCGCGATTTTCCGCCTGCCTTCCAACGGTAACCCAGCGATCAGTTGTGCGATGTGGCGCATGGTGTCGCTCGGGACCGTAGCCAGCGGCGCCTTGCGTCGCGAGGATCCGAAATGGCTGGCTGCGGCGGCGAGTGCCGCGGCGGTTCCTGAAGTCGCCACAGCAGATTTGACGTGCGCCGCCACGATGCGTGGGGCGATACGACGAACTTCGCGGGCGACAAATCCGCGCAAGCGTCGCAATTCCGATTCGCGAGGCGGGTCGTGACGCAGAAATTCCTTGGTAAGCCGGACTGCGCCCAGGGGAAGACTCACGGTGTCAAGGATCTGGCCTTTGCGAGAGATGGTGAGCTCGCAACTGCCGCCACCCAGATCAATCATCAACAGGGGGGCAGAGCCCAGTCTAGAGCGCGAAACCAACCCCAGGTGAATCAGGCGGGCCTCTTCCAGACCGGAAATGATTTCAACATGCCACCCAGTAGTGGAATGCACCCACTCCAGAAACGCCCGCGAGTTTCGCGCATCGCGCAGAGCGGCAGTGGCAACCACTCTTACTTTGTCGGCGTGGTAGCGCTGGGTGGCGCGACGGAACCGGCGCAGCACCTCGATGGTGCTCGCCATGGACTCGGGCGACAGCAGGCCACTGCTAAATACATCGCTGCCTAGCCGGGTGACCTCGCGGTCCTCATGAATTTCGCGCAAACTGCGTCCACGCAAAGTGGAGATCTTGAGCCGGACCGAGTTGGAGCCAATGTCAACAGCCGCGAAAGTAGGCATGGCGAATTTCTAGTCAACACTGTTTGTCGCGGGTTGGCAAGCGCATGATCGGCCAAATTCCCGGCCAGGGTTTTAACCCGTTTGTAACATGGCTCTGTTAGGTTCGAAGCGTATGTCGAAGCAGGCGGTGCCCCATCCTAGTTTCGGAGGGCCGGAAACCGACTCGATTGCGCGTGAGCAAGTGAAGACCGCCAATCCGCTGTTGGGATTTTCTGGGGGCGAAGATGCTGACACCGCGTTCCGTTTCGCGATGTTGGCTTGCGCCGTGGGCGTGGTCGCATTGCTGGGATTGATTATTCATCAGTTGATTACAGGTTCGCTGTTGTCCTGGCATACATTCGGGTGGAAGTTCTTTGGCTCCAGCGACTGGAACCCGGTAGAGGACCAGTTCGGCGCGTTCCCGTTCATCTACGGCACGCTGGTTTCGTCGTTCTTGGCGCTAGCTATCGCCGTGCCGCTGGCAGTGGGAGTGGCAGTCTTCATTACCGAGATGAGCCCTGGCTGGCTGAAAGGGCCTCTGTCGTTTACCACCGAATTGCTGGCCGCCATTCCCAGCGTGATCTACGGTCTATGGGCCATTTTCGTAATGGTCCCTCTGCTGCGCGTCTGGGTGCAGCCTTTTCTGGCCAGGACTTTGGGCTGGACCGGCTTGTTTAACGGGCCGCCCTATGGCATTGGCATGTTGGCCGCGGGAATCATCCTCGCCATCATGATTATCCCGATTATTTCTTCGATCAGCCGCGAAGTGCTCACCGTGGTGCCGCAAAACCAGCGGGAGGCGGCGCTGGCTTTGGGTGCAACCCGCTGGGAGATGATTCGAATCGGGGTTCTGCGAAACGCGCGCGCTGGCATTGTAGGCGCGATTATCCTGGGTCTAGGCCGAGCACTCGGCGAAACCATGGCGGTCACGATGGTAATCGGGAACCGTCCCGAGATTGCGAAGTCGCTATTTGCGCCCGGATACACTATGGCCAGCGTGCTGGCTAACGAGTTTAGCGAGGCCACCGGAGACGTCTATCTATCGGCCCTGATCGAGATTGGGCTAGCTCTTTTCTTTGTTACGATTGTGGTGAATGCGATGGCGCGCCTTCTGGTATGGAGCGTGACGCGCGGCTTGCCAGCGAGGTCGAATGCCTAGCTCGGTTCGAGTCTTGCAAATTAGCCTCCGGCGCCGGGTGGTGGACCGGTTCATGACTGCTCTAGCGGCGCTTACCGTTCTGCTGGTGTTGTTGCCATTGGGCGCCATCTTTGCTTACCTGATTTACCGGGGATTCGGATCCATCAGTTGGGCATTTCTCACCCAGCTTCCGAAGCCGGTGGGCGAAGCTGGTGGTGGTATGGCCAACGGCATCGTCGGGACCGTGTTCATCCTGGGCATCGCCAGCGTGATGGGCGTGCCGCTGGGAATTGGGGCGGGCATCTATCTTTCGGAATACGGGCAGAACCGCTTTGGGGATTTGGTGCGCTTCGTCGCCGATGTGATGAACGGCGTCCCTTCAATCGTGATTGGAATAGTGGCCTACGGCCTGGTAGTGCTGCGGCAGAAACATTTTTCGGCGATTGCGGGGGGCGTGGCGCTGGCCATCATGATGGTGCCAACCATCACGCGTACCACGGAGCAAATGCTGTTGCTGGTACCGCACGCGCTGCGCGAAGCGGCCTACGGGCTGGGCGTGCCTCGTTGGCGCACTACTCTCTCGATCACATTACGCACTGCCACTTCCGGTGTGGTCACCGGGATCATGCTCGCCTTTGCCCGGGTGGCAGGAGAAACGGCGCCGCTGCTGTTCACTGCGTTCGGAAACCAATTTTGGAATCTTCATGCCAACCAGCCAACGGCCGCGCTCTCGCTGCAAATTTTCAATTACGCCATTTCGCCGTTTGACGAGTGGCACCGGCAAGCATGGGCAGGTGCGCTGGTGCTAATCGTTTTGATTGTGGCGGCCGTATCCGCGGTGCGGATTGCAGTCAGTCGCGGAACCTTGGCGGGAGTTCGCTAACCATGGGCGTGGAAATCAAGGTAGAAAAGATCAATGCCTGGTACGGCAAGACGCAGGCGCTGTTTGACATCGATCTCAATATACTCGCCAACCGTGCGACGGCCTTAATCGGGCCTTCGGGATGCGGCAAGTCCACTTTTATCCGTTGCCTGAACCGCATGCACGAAACGTTGCCCGGAGCGCGAGTGACCGGACGAGTTCAGATTGGCGATCTGGACATTTACAAGGGAACCTCGGCCACGCAACTGCGGCGGCGGGTCGGCATGGTTTTTCAAAAGCCAAACCCGTTTCCCTCCATGTCAATCTATGACAACGTGGCGGCTGGCCTGAAGTTGAATGGGTTTAGCAATCGCAAACAGACGGATGAAATTGTGGAGACTGCCTTGAAATCTTCCGCTCTTTGGGACGAAGTGAAAGACTCTTTGCACAAGCAGTCCGGGGCAAGTCTTTCTGGAGGGCAGCAGCAGCGGCTCTGCATTGCGCGGGCCCTGGCAGTGCAGCCCGAGGTTCTTCTGATGGACGAACCTTGTTCCGCTCTGGATCCCATTTCGACCGGCAAAGTTGAAGAGCTGATCTTTCAACTAAAATCGCAGTACACAATCGTGATTGTGACGCATAATATGCAACAGGCAGGCCGGGTGGCGGAATTTACGGGCTTCTTCCTGCTGGGAAAAATGATTGAGTTCGACAAGACAGAAAGAATTTTTACCAACCCGTCGGACAAACGGACGGAAGATTATGTGACAGGCAGGTTTGGATAATGCGGACGCCGTTGAATTTGGGAATGGATGAACTGCGGCAGAGACTGCTCCACATGGGTGGATTGGCGGAGCAGGCAGTGGATCGGGCCTGCCAAGCCTACCGGGAACGCGACCTGGCGCGCTGCCAGATGGTGCTTGAAAACGAAGGCCTGATCAATGCCGCCGAGCGCGACATTGACGAACTCGCCTTCGACATTCTCGCTCGACAACAGCCCTTGGCCGGGGACTTGCGGTTCATCTTGGCCGTTACCAAAATCAATTCTGATCTGGAGCGAGTCGGCGACCAGTCGGTCAATATTGCTGAACGCGTCATGGATATGGTGGAACTGCCGGCGGTACAGTTGCCGGTCGATATTCCGCGCATGGCTGCGGCGGTAAGCGCCATGGTGCGGCGCGCGCTGGAGTCGTTCGTCGAAGGCCGCGCAGAGTTGGCGCAGGCCGTGCTTGAGATGGACAATGTGGTTGATCGCATGCGCGACGAGGCCTTCATCCTGCTGGTCAAGACCATGAACGATCGTCCGGAAGTGACTCGGCAGGCGCTGGATGCACTGCTGGTGGCCCGCAATCTGGAGCGTGTCGCCGACCATGCCACCAATATCGCAGAGGACGTCATTTTTTGGATTCGAGGCGCCGATGTACGACACAACGTCGGTCACGGCACTAACGCGAATACCGGCGAAAGTGTGAAGGAGTAGTCTCAGCCCAGAATTGGGGTTGGCCCGGCCTTGTGGCCGGGCTTTTTCATGTAGCGAAGGTGCCGGCCACCGAAGCGGTGAGGTAAGATGGCAGTCGCGGTTCTAGTGAGCGAATCGCCACTCCAAAGAGAAAGAGCTTGCTTCTGCGCTGCCTGGCAATCGCAGCCAAATTGAATCCATGACGACCTCATTCCGCGTTTTCGCTACCTGCGATATCGGCGATGCCATCGACATCCTGCGCGACCGTGGCTATCAGGTGGAGATCTATTCCGGCCCGGAAGCTCCCCCCAAGAGCTTGATCGTGGAAAAAGTGAAATCGGGCATCGATGGATTGATTACAACTCTGCGGGATCCCATTGACGGCGAAATCTTTGCGGCAGGGCAGGGAACACTAAAAGTAGTAGCGCAGATTGCCGTCGGTTTCGACAACATTCATCGTGGCCAAGCCAACCAATACAAAGTGCCGTTCACCAACACCGCGGATGTGCTGACTGAAGCCACTGCGGAGTTCGCGTTCTTCCTATTGGGAGCATTGGCCCGCAAGCTGTGGAGCGCTGAACAGTTGACCCGGGAAAATCAGTGGGGGTATTGGCATCCTTACCTGCCGTTTTTGGGTGACGAGGTCACTGGCAAGACGATTGCGATCATCGGAACCGGACGCATTGGGCTGGCGATGATCAAGAAATGCACTGGCTTTGACATGAACATCCTGTGCTACGACCCGGCTTATGAGAACCGCGATTACATCAAGGCCATTCAGGAAGAGAAGGACCTTCGCCACCAGCGGGGAATCTCGCGCCAGAGAACCTGGATTGAATACACCACGTTCGTCGATTCGCTCAAACGGGCGGACTTCGTGAGTGTGCACGTCCCCTTGTTGCGGGAGGGCGAGAGTCTCACACCCACCTACCATTTGTTCAACGAAACCACCCTGCGGCAAATGAAGCCGACGGCGATGATGGTGAACACATCTCGTGGACCCGTAGTGGACGAGGCGGCACTGGCGCGCGCGTTGCGGGAAAACTGGATCGCGGGTGCGGCGCTGGATGTGTATGAGCAGGAGCCGTTGCCGGCCAACTCGCCCCTTCGCGATCCAGCCATTGCAGATCGCTGCCGCCTGATGCCCCACTTTGCCAGCGCGGCCCGCATCACTCGACTCTCAGAGGATCCCGAGAAGGGAATGGCTGGCCGTTGCGTGCAGGGATTGCGCGATGTTTTAGAGCAGAATTATGGCGGGGACATTACTCAGATGCCCTACGTGGTGAACAAGGAAGCTTTCGCGAAATAGTCCCGCACAGCCATGGTCCGAAAATTCATCCTCCTCTCTTTCGCCTGTTCCTTGCTGCTGTCTCGCCACGCCGTCACGCAAGTCGCGCCACCAACCAGTACGGTGCAAGCTTCCGATGTTGCGCGTGGGTTACAGCTGGTGCCAGCTCCGAAAGAAATTCAAGTGCATGGTGGGAGTTTGTCAATCGGCGGAGCCACGCACATCTATCTGAGCGGGGCGAGTGCCGCCGAGGATCGTATCGCCGCGGAGATGCTGCAGGAGGAAATCCACCAGCGTGCGGACTTCGTGGTTCCGATTGAGGTCTTAAAGGCGGCGCCGACCCAGCGCGGCAACATCTCGCTCGGCCGGCTGACCGACTCTGGCCTGCGCGCCTACCTGAAACAGATCGGGGTGCAGACCGATGATTTGGGCGATCAAGGCTACGTGATCCGGGCGACGCGAGACGGCATCCTGGTGGCGGGCACGACAGGACAGGGGTTGTTCTATGGGGTGCAGACACTGCGCCAATTGCTGCGGCCGCACGCGAAAGCCTTACAGTGCCCGTTCCTGTTGATTCGCGATTGGCCGACCATGCCGTGGCGTGGGGTGCACGATGACATCAGCCGAGGTCCGATCCCCAACCTGGTGTACATGAAGCAGCAGATCCGCACTCTCTCGGAATACAAAATAAACCTCTTCGCGCTGTACATGGAGCATGTATTTGATTACCAGTCGCAGCCGCTGCTGGCCCCGAAAGACGCGGCCCTCACGCCGCGAGAAATCCACGAGCTCGTGGAGTATGGCAAGAAGTACTACGTCACGTTGTTACCGGAGCAGCAGGGGTTCGGCCACCTGCACCATGCCTTGAAGTACGAGGTGTATTCGGAACTCGCCGAAACTCCGCATGGCCACGTACTGACTCCGACCAACCCCAAGACGTACGACTTTATTCGCAGCGTGTACGACGAACTTGTGCCTCTATTTCCTGGACCATTCCTTCACATTGGCGGCGATGAGACTGCCGAGTTAGGAAGAGGCCAGAGCAAAGCGCTGGCTGAGCAGCAAGGGTTAGGTCGAGTTTATTTGGAGCATCTGCAAAAAGTAGAGGCGATCATGCGCCCTTACCACAAGCAATTAATGTTCTGGGGCGACATCGCTCTGCACTATCCGCAACTGCTCAGCATTCTCCCCAAAGACATGATTGCGGTGCCGTGGGAATATGATCCACTACCGAGCTTTGACGATCAAATTAAGCCCTTCAGCGACGCTGGGCTGCGGGTGATGGTCGCGCCGGGCGCCAACAATTGGAACCAGATTTGGCCTGACCTGGACTCCGCCTATGTCAACATTCGCAATTTTGTGCGCGACGGCCAGAAATACAATGCCATTGGTATGTTGAACACCACCTGGCGCGATGATGGCGAGACTCTGTTTGACATGACCTGGCCAGCGCTGACCTTCGGCGCTACGGCCGCTTGGCAGTCCGGCGAAGCGAACATCGACGATTTCAAGAACAGTTACGACTGGGCGTTCTACCGCAACGAAGATACAACCTTTCGCAATGTTCTGGAAAACTTGGACCGCGTCCATGCGGCACTCAAGGGCGCGAAAATCCCGCTCTCGACCGACGAGTTGTTCTGGCAAGACTATTTCACTGAGCCGGGCGCCAACATTGCCCAACGCGTGTCGCCGGCGACACATGACTTGCGTCTTGCCGCTGAGCACGCGATCGAAAGCTTGCAGCACGATTCGCGCAAGGCCCGTCTCCATCGTGAAACTCTCGATGACATGCTGTTTGCGGCTTGGCGCATCGATGCGATGGGAATGAAGGTGCAGTATGCCAAGGAAATCAATGCGTCCTACTGGGACGCTTTGTTGAACCAGGCGGATCCGCATCGCGTAGAAAATGATTTTGCAGAAATCTCCGATACCAACGGGCGACTGGAAGACCTGCGCGACGTGAGCACTCGGCTGCGCGCCGACTATGAAAAGGCCTGGCTGCGCGAGAACCGACCCTATTGGTTGGGCAACGTTCTGGTGCGTTATGACGCTATGGCGACTCAGATGCAATCCAAAGCCTGGGCAATGCATGACGCATACCAGCAATACACTCTGACCAAGACACTTCCCGCTCCGGAGCGGATGGGAATGTTCTGGAAACCCTAGCCGCCACCTCGGACTCTAAGCGTCACCCGTCGGTTTTGTCATTGTGTCTCCCAAGGGCTCCACGTTGTTTCCGAGGGGCTCCCGCCAATCCCTCGCGGAAGCATGTCCTGCTTGTACCCACGCATACCGCGTGATGAGGGACCCAACGATGGCTGAGAGGCCGGCGATGCGTCGCATGTTCTGGCTGCGACGGCCTTTGCCAAACCCGCTAAGCAGCCGCAACAGCAGCGGTACTGGCCCGGACAGAACGCCACCAGCACGAACCAGTCGCCCACTGGGGCCATGCTTCAGCGGATCGAGATTAGGCAGCTGCCGGCTTTCAATGCGGTAGCCTTCCCAGCATTCAAAAATTGCGGCGCCAATTCCGATCGCCTGAAGCGCGCGGTTCTTTTGATGTCCGGCCAACTCCAGCAGTCCCACGGCTGATCCCACTCCGGATGCTGCAAAGTGAATTGGCAGGTTGCCGACATTTTCATTCCACACCGGGATGGCGGTCGCGCCAATCAACACTCCGGCATAGTTGGAGAACGGCAAGCCGAACGCTAGCGACGCCGCTTCGCCCGCGTTCTCCAAAACTCGCAGTGGAAGGGAGGGGCCGTAGCGTCCGCGCAGGAAGGCGGCGAATGACGTAGCCGAGGCAGCTCCCGAGAAACCGAGTAGGGTCCATACTCCCACGGACATAGGGCTGCGCGGCTTGAAGACCCGCATCATAGCCAGGAAGCGCTCGGGACGGCCTAAGTCGGCGATCAACAGAGCGGGCGAGATAAGGGCTCCCGATGCGGCTATGAAGCGGGCATCGCGAACCAGGCACCGGTCCGCGCCAGTGGCGTTGGCGATGGCCCCCATCACTGCGGCAGCGCCAGCTGCTCCGCCGACAAAGAAGTACAGCGGGACTTGCCAGGTCCACGCAGGTTCTTTCAATAGCGGAATGCCGTAGTAGCCGGTTTCTGCCGAGGCAACCGGGAACGGCGCTCCTGCGGGACGCACGCCTTTCTGCTTGACCGTGCCATCGCGCTCAGCCTCGCGGCGAATTGCCGCCAGTCGTTCTTCGCGCGGATCATGTGGTGACGATGGGTTGCTCACCGTGAGGATCTCCCACGATCCGCCAGAAATGCGATCAGCGATCCGCCCACTAAGAGTGCAGCCGCTACCGCCGACGAAGTCCACGCTTGCTTCAAGTACAACGTAGGACACTCAGGGTTCGGAGGCAGGTTGTACGCCCGAGGGTCTCCTCGCACCACAAACATGGCATGAGTGCCGCCTACGCTTGAGTGGGAGGCGTCATATAACGTGGCGTCGTCCATGCCGCGGGCATGCAACTCCTGCACCCGCTCTTTCGCTTTTAAACGCAGCTCCTCGATTTCGCCGAACTGGATAGACTCTGTAGGGCAGGCCTTGGCGCAGGCCGGAATCAAGCCGGCCTTTTGGCGGTCATAGCAGAACGTGCATTTGAAAGCCCGCCCGTCACCCGGGCGCTTTTCCACCACTCCGAAGGGACATGCTACGACACAGTATCCGCAACCGTTGCAGATGTCCGGCTGCAAAAATACGCCGCCAAACTCGGTGCGCACGATGGCCCCGGTGGGGCAAGCCTCCAGGCAGCCCGCGTTTTCACAATGCTTGCAAACGTCAGAGGAGAAAGTCCACGAAGCGAGATCGGGATCATTCCCGCCCAGTCCGGCCTCCGGTGCCTGCTCCACGAACTTCACATGACGCCAGGTGGAGTGGCCCACGCTGCCCGTGTTGTCGTAGGAAAAGCCGCTCCAGTCGAAACCATCATCGGGGACTTCATTCCATTCCTTGCACGCAACCTCGCAGGCTTTGCAGCCAATGCAAAGAGTGGAGTCTGTCAAGAATGCCGTAACCGTCATGCCCGCTCCGTTTCAGCCGCAATCGGAAGAATAGCGCACACCAGCGCTTTGGTCTCGTTGATGCGGACATTGGGCTCTTCGCTGATGGCGAGCAGGTCGTTCACCACCTCGCCTGTGACCAGACCGCGGTATCCCCAGTGGTAGGGCAGACCCACCTGGTGGATGCGGCGCCCCTGCACCCATAGTGGATGCATGCGCTGAGTTACCAGCACGCGCGCCATGATTTCGCCGCGCGGAGTGACCACTCGAGCGAGTGCTCCATGTTCGAGCCCCGCCTGTGCGGCTAATTCCGGAGACACTTCGGTGAACAATTCCGGCTGCAGCTCGGCCAGGTGAGACAGCGTACGAGACATCCCCCCCGCGGTGTGGTGCTCGGTCAGGCGATAGGTGGTCAGGATGTGCGGATAGCGCGGATCGCCGGGCGAGTCCGCATAGAGGTTGTCGGGTCGCGCCATCGTTTGTGCGGCCGGATCACACTGTTGCGAGTGCATGGCGTTGGGGAATGGGGACTCAAGTGCCTCATAGTGCGTCGGCAGGGGGCCATCCTTAAGCCCGGTAGGCACGTAGAGCCAACCCTTGCCATCGGCATGGAGGATGAATGGATTCTGTCCGCCCAGCGCGGTTACTCCGTTCCCCGCGCGCAAGTCAGCAGGAGTAGCGGGCGCAAGATCTTTTGGGTAGTCGGGTGTATCTAGCCCATCCCACCGCCGATCTTGCTCGCTCCACCACACCAGTTTTTTTTGCTCGCTCCACGGAGAGCCATCGGGCGCGGCGGAAGCGCGATTGTAAAGAATGCGAATGTCGTTCGGCCAGGCGAAGCCCCACCCGTGGCCTAGATAGCCTTTGGGCGAACGTTCGTTGGCGCGATTCCTTCCGAGGGAAGGGAAGACTCCAGAGTAGATCCAGCAACCACAGGCAGTGGTTCCGTCGTTCTTCAACTGCGCAAAGCCTTCTAGCAATCGGCCCTCGTGCAGACTGCGGCCGTTGATCTCTTGCAACACTTCCGCGATGACCGGCTCGCGATGACGACCCTCGGTGGCATAGTTCCAGGTGAGCGCGTTCAACCCCGCGTTGCGAGGACGCGCGTCCATAGTCGCCCTGACTTTCAATCTCCGCGCCAAATGATGCATGAACCAAGCCTCGCTGCGCGCCTCCCCCGGAGGATCGACGGCCTTCTCGCGGAATTGAAGCAGCCGCTGGGTGTTGGTAAACGTCCCAGCCTTCTCCGCCGATCCAGCCGCCGGGAACAGAAACACTTCGGTTGCAATGTCTTCGGTAGTCAATTCGCCGCTGCTGATTTCGGGCGAGTCGTACCAAAATGCCGCGGTCTCCGTCTCCACCATCTCGCGCACCACCAACCACTTCAGCTTCGCTAGAGCGCATCGTTCGAGGCGGGCATTGGGCGCGCCCACGGCGGGGTTTTGCCCCATCACGAACAGACCCTCCATCTTTCCGTCCGCCATGTCGAGCCAGTATCCGAAGTGGGAGTGGTCGCCTGAGATGCGTGGCAGCCAGTGGAATCCGTACTGGTTTTCGGGGGTGGCAGCCTCGCCATAGTAGGCCTTCAGCAAGCTGACGAAATATTTATCGAAGTTCGCCCACAGACCCGTCTGCGATGAATTCTTTGCCAGATAGCTCCTCAAGTCCAGGGAATCTGCCCCCAGCGCCGGCATCGGCAAGTAACCGGGCAGAATATCGAATAGCGTCGGGATATCGGTAGAGCCTTGGATGGATGCATGGCCCCGCAGCGCCAGAACGCCGCCGCCGGGACGTCCAATGTTGCCTAACAACAATTGCAGAATCGCAGCCGAGCGGATGATCTGCACCCCATTCGAATGCTGCGTGAAACCCACGGCGTAGCACAGAGCTCCGGTCTTGTCGCGTCCTGACGCGGCGGTGAACGCCTCGGCCGTCTTAATGAAGACATCGCGCGATACTCCGCAAATGCGCTCGATCATCTCCGGCGTATAGCGTGAGAAGTGGCGCATAAGCACTTGGTAAACGCACTTGGGATCTTGCAGCGTGGGGTCCGCTGGCGTCGCCCCCTCGCCCTCCGGATCACGATATCTCCAACTCGTAGGATCGTATTGTTTGGTGGCTTCGTCCCAGCCGGAGAACAGCCCGTCCAAGTCCTCGGTGTCCTGAAAATCATCGCGGACTAAGGTGGCCGCATTGGTGTAGTGCACCACGTATTCGCGAAACACTTTGTCGTGCGTCAGCGCGTAATGGATTAGGCCGCCCAGAAACACAGTGTCGGTGCCGGCCCGCAGGGGAACCCAAATATCCGCCATTGCCGAGGTTCGCGTGAACCTTGGGTCTACGTGAATGACCGTCGCACCGCGCTCCCGTGCCTCCATTACCCACTGGAAGCCAACCGGGTGGTTCTCCGCCATGGACGAGCCCATGATCAGGATGGCGTCAGAATTTGCAAGGTCCTGTAGCGCGGTGGTGGCGCCGCCGCGGCCAAAGGATGTGCCCAGACCGGGCACGGTTGAACTGTGTCATATGCGAGCCTGGTTGCTAATACAAACCATCCCTAGGCCGGCAGTGAACAGCTTCTTGATCAAGTAGTTCTCTTCGTCGTCGAGCGTAGCGCCACCCAGGTGGGCCACGGTGGTCGTTCGCATCAGCGTCTGGCCATCGCGTGTTTCCTCGAAGCTGCGCTCACGGGCGTCCCACAGCCGATCAGCCACCATGTCCATCGCGGTTTCAGGATCGAGATACTCCCATTGCAGAGAATGAGGCGCGCGATATTTCACTCGCGTGAGCCGCGCCGGATGAGTGTGCAATTCAAACGTGTCGGTGCCCTTGGGACATAGTCGCCCCCGCGAAATAGGAGATTCAGGGTCGCCCTCGATCGACACCAACTTGTTGTGCTTATGAAAAATGAGTTGGCCGCAGCCTACCGCGCAGTACGGGCAAATGGAACGTGTAACCTCTGCATCCGCGTTTTTTGGCGCGAGACTGCGGGTCCGCTCGCTCATCGCCTCCACGCCGGTACCGTCTGTGCCGCTTCGAATTTGCCGCAGCAAAGGCCATTGGGACAGCAGTTTTCTTAGCAAGCTCCTCTTCTCCCGCAGCCGAAAGATGACATCGCGCTCTCGATTCTACCAGCCCGTGGGCCAGTTGCTTTCCGATATGATGTTGCCTCACGGGGGAAGACAATTGTTTGCTCGCAGGACTGATTGGAACCTGTCGCTGAACCCCTTCGCCGCAGCCCTGGCTGAGGTCAAAGCCCAGGGAGCGGAGGTGCTGGATTTGACCGCCTCCAATCCAGCGCAAGTGGGACTGCGTCCCGATGCCGAAGCCGTGCTACGCGCGTTAGCCAATCCGATCGCGATGGAATACGATCCCCAACCGCGCGGGATGCTCAGCGCCCAGCAAGCAGTCGCACGCTATTACGCTGAACAGCACGGCATCAGTGACCTCGATTCCCAGCGCATCGTCCTGACGACCAGCACCAGCGAGGCCTATTCGTACGTCATGCGGCTACTTTGCGATCCTGGCGACGAAATTGTCGTGCCCCGACCCGGCTATCCGCTGTTCGAATTTCTTGCCGACATTCTGGACCTGAAGCTGGTGTCTTATCCCCTCTTCTATGACCACGGATGGCAGTTGGACCTCTACTCGCTAGAGAAGTTGATCACGGAGCGGACTCGTGCCGTCGTGGTCGTACATCCCAACAATCCTACGGGGTCGTTCGTGCAACCTGGCGAGCGGGATGCGTTGAATGAACTTTGCCGCCAACATTCGATGGCGCTAATTGCGGATGAAGTGTTTTTGGATTACGCGCATGACGGAGTGGCGCGTGCTTCTTTTATTTCCAATCCAGCCGGGCTCACCTTTACGCTGAGCGGTCTGTCCAAGATTAGCGCTTTGCCGCAAATGAAGTTCGCTTGGGTGGTGACCAGCGGCCCGCCTTCCTTGGCCGAGCCGGCGTTATCCCGGCTGGAAGTGATTGCCGACACCTATCTCTCCATGAACGCTCCGGTGCAACTCGCTGCTCCTGCGATGCTGCAGCAGCGGACGAGCGTTCAAGCCCGGCTGATGGATCGGGTGCGGCAAAATATAGGCGAATTGGACGCTCAGTTGGCGGCGAAACCTGCCGTAGTCCGTTTGCAAGTAGATGGCGGGTGGTACGCCGTCTTGCGCGTGCCTGTACTGCAAACTGACGAACAACTCGCGATTCAACTCCTTCGCCAGGCCGGAGTGGCTGTCCACCCCGGACACTTTTACGGTTTCGACGACGGTTACCTGGTGGTCAGTCTGATTGTCCCGCAGCAGGATTTTCGGGACGGTATATCCCGCATCTTGCGCCATCTGTGAGGGCCTCCCCCGCTATCGCTCTCACAGTTGCGCGTAGTTGCAGAGAAGCAAAGCATTTCGTTCGTTCTTCTGACGCTGGCTTTCGGCCATGCTATTCTGTTGCCCGCCTGCAATCGTTGACAGGACTGGCCAGCAAAGGACTCAATGGCATTCTCGCGACGTGATTTCATCCAAACCGCAATTGTGAGCTCAGTGGCGCTCGGGCTTCCAGCACAAGAGAAATCGGCCTCGACACTCCCCGGCAAACGTCCGATCATGGTTTGCGCGAACAACGGTTACAACTATTTGGACAGCGCTTTTCAGTTTCTGAAACAAGGCGGCGACACTCTGGACGCGGCTCTTCGCGTGGTCAGGGGCCCGGAAGACGACCCCAATGATGATAGCGTCGGCTTGGGCGGCCTGCCAAACGAAGAGGGTGTGGTCGAACTTGACGCCTGCTGCATGCACGGCCCTACGCGGCGCGCGGGTTCCGTCGGCGGAGTTCGCAACATCAAGAATGTTTCCCTGGTTTCCAAAGCAGTGATGGAGCAAACTGGTCACGTCATGCTTGTAGGTGAGGGCGCCGAGCGCTTCGCCGTCACCATGGGCCACCCCCGCGAGAACCTGCTTACCGAACGGTCACGCAAGATCTGGCTGTTGTGGAAGGAGTATCACTCCACCAACGACTGGTGGGGGCCGGGCCTCGCCGATCCACACTGGAACGCCCCCAGCGATGCTCCGCCTCACGCCGATCTCATGCAGGACCGGGTGCGGAAATTACATCAGCGCGCCGGCGAACTTGGCATCGAGCCCGAGTTTCGGATGGCAGCCGTCCGCCGCGTCTTGTTTCCTCCCACCGGCACCATTCATTGCTCGGCCCTTAACGACAAAGGCGAAATCTCCGGCTGCACCACGACCAGTGGCCTGGCCTACAAACTGCCCGGCAGAGTAGGCGACTCGCCTATCATCGGCGCGGGTTGCTATACCGACCAGGACGTGGGTTCGGCGGGCGCGACGGGCAGCGGCGAAGAAAACATCAAGGTCGCCGGCGCTCACAGCATCATCGAAAATATGCGCCACGGCATGTCACCCCTCGAGGCCGGCATGGATGCCCTCAAGCGCATTGTCCGCAACTACAACGGCGACATGAATCGCATTCGCTTCGTGGATATGACCTATTACATCCTTCGCAAAGATGGCGCCTACGCCGGCGTTTGCCTGTGGGAAGGTTACAACCCGCAATCCGTCCACAAGATTGCCGTCCACGACGGTACTCGCCGGGCAGAAACCGCCGTGCCTTTGCTGAAGGGGTTCTCCCAGGAGTTTCCAGCCATGCCCGATATTCCGGAGGATCTGAAGAAAAACTCAGAATATTTAAAATAGCGCGGTGACCATGGTCGCGGTCGTCCGTCCTAATGCCTTGCACAGGTTGTCCAGTTCAGTTATCAAGATTTCCGAAAGGTACTCCATGCGTCTTGTTACCGCTTACTTCCTGCTTGTGATCTCTTCCTCGCTCGCTGCGTTCGCCCAGACCACCACCCTTCGCGGCGTGGAGGTCGCAGATATTGATCGCAAAGCCGACCCCTGCACGGATTTTTATCAGTACGCCAATGGGACATGGCGGGCCCAGAATCCCATACCTTCATCCATGCCCCGCTGGAGTCGCCGTTGGGCCGCTGGAGAAGCCTCGAAAGACAGGCTCAAAGATATCCTCGACGCGGTCTCGCTGCGGCACGATTGGCCAACCGGAAGTGTTGAGCAACTCATCGGCGACTATTACGGCGCTTGCATGGATGAGAAGCAAGTTAATCGTCTTGGCACCAAGCCGATCCAACCCATTTTGACCGAAATCGACGCTGCGAAGACTCCCGCCGACGTGCAGGCTTTGATCCTCCGCTTTCACGCCATCGGTGTCACGATACCCTTCGCGCTGGGATCCACTCCCGACAATCACAACCCGACCCAGGTTATTGCCGATATCGGCGCCAGCGGCCTCGGTCTGCCCGACCGCGACTACTATGTAAAGTCTGAGCCGCGCTTTCAGGAAGCGCGCGAAAAATATAAGGTGTTCGTCGCCAACATGTTCAAGCTCGCTGGGGCTGACGAGGCGGCCGCCAAATCGGCCTCTGATAGGGTCTTTGCCATGGAGACCAAACTCGCCGAGGCCTCGCTCGACAACATCAGCCTTCGCGACCCCGCCGCAACCGACCACAAGACGACCTTTGCCGATCTTCAGAAGCTCACTCCGCACTTCGATTGGGTCGCTTACTTTGATGGCGCCAACATTTCCCACGCCGATCTCAATCTGGAAGAAGCGAAGTTTCTGCAGGAGGTAGACCGCCAACTCGCGGAGACTCCAGTGTCCGCATGGAAGACTTACTTAAAGTGGCACCTGCTAAGGGCATCGGCAAATTCTCTCTCTGCCCCATTTGTTGAGGAATCGTTCAATTTCTACGGTCGCTATTTAAGCGGCGCGCAGGAGATGAAGCCGCGATGGAAGCGCTGCGTCGAATCCACCGACGCCAATCTCGGCGAAGCGTTGGGCAAGAAGTACGTCGAGAAATATTTTTCCCCTGAAGCCAAGGCTCGCATGCAGGAGATGGTGCGCAATCTTCTGGCCGCGATGAAAGACACGATTGGGGGCCTGGACTGGATGGGCGACGAAACCAAGAAGAAGGCGCTGCTCAAGCTCTCCACCTTCAACCCTAAAATTGGTTACCCCGACAAATGGAAAGATTACAGCCGCATTCCGGTGAGTCGCGAGAGTTACTGGACCAACGAATTGGCCACCCGAAGGTTCAACGTAAACGACGATCGCTCCACCATTGGAAAGCCCACGGATCGCGGTCGCTGGGGTCTAACGCCACCCACCTCTGATGCCTATTACAATCCGCTGCTGAATGAAATTGTTTTTCCCGCTGGAATCCTGCAGCCTCCCGCCTTCAGCATGCAAGCGGTGGACGCGGTGAACTACGGAGCCATCGGCGTGGTCATTGGACACGAGATTAGCCACGGCTTCGACGACCAGGGTGCGCAGTACGACTCCACTGGTCGCTTGGAAAACTGGTGGACCGCGGATGACTTGAAGCGTTTCCAGACCCGCACTCAATGCGTTGTAGACCAGTTCGAGAGTTACTACATTGAGCCCAACATTCACCACCAAGGTAAATTAGTGCTGGGCGAATCCATCGGGGACCTCGCCGGCGCGAACATTGCCTATCTGGCTTTCCAAAAATCACTCGAAGGGAAGGCACCGGCTCCGGTGCTCGATGGATTTACCCCCGAACAGCAATTCTTCATCGCATGGGGCCAGTTTCGCGGTGACGAAATTCGCCCTGAAACTCAGCGCCTAATGGTGCAGAGCGATCCTCATCCCATCGCCAAATATCGGGTGATCGGGCCGTTGTCGAATATGCCTGAGTTCCAAAAGACTTTCTCCTGCAAAGCCGACGGCGCCATGGTGCGGCCAGCGGGGAAGCGCTGCGATGTGTGGTGATGAGAGGGAGCGGGGACGCTAGCTCCGAGCTCTGATAGCGATCAGGTGGTACGCTATACTTCCGCGATATGGCGGGTGAGGTGATCGGTGAAGCGGGGCTGGGCGGCTCGATTACCGAGGAATACATTTTCTTCAACGGACGTCGGATAGCGCGGCGCGACAATCCGAGTAGCGTGGTGCACTACTATTTTGCGGATCATCTGGGAACGCATGGGGTGGTGACCAATGCCACAGGCACCTTCCCATTTGAGCAAGACATGGATTACTACCCATACGGCGGAGTAGAGCACGACTACAGCACCGCGCCGGTGGCGCAGAACTATAAGTTCACCGGCAAAGAGCGGGACTCGGAGAGCGGGCTGGATGAATTTGGAGCTAGGAACTACAGCAGCAGCCTCGGACGGTTCATGATCCCCGACTGGGCGG
>JBBQVN010000028.1:0-31742 GCA_038211475.1 Terriglobales bacterium
GGGGCCGGACGGCAAGTCCGGCCTCGAGAAGAACCTCGACGCGGTTGCCGGAATACTCGCACAAGCGCCAACTGGCGGGCACGTGGTCGTCATCGGCATCACCGGCAACAGTTTCACCGAGCCCTACGTCCTGCTGTCGGGCCGCGTGGGAAATTCTCCCGGATATTTCGGGGAGAGGTTGACGGCGGCTCGAAAGGCGCTCGTTGCCGCCTGGGATGGCCGCCGTAAGGTCCTGAAAACAGGGTTCAAGGATACGGACATTATGGGAGCGTTGCTGCTGGCCAGCCAAGTGTTTGCACAGGATGTCTGCACCAGCAAGCGCCTCATCGTACTGTCCGACATGAGGCAACACACGGCTGAACTCGACGTCGAGACGCCGACCGTGATTTCAAAGAGACAGATTCATGGTGCGGCACACAATGCGCTCGACCTGCGAGGCGTCCAAATCAGCGTGCTCGGCGTCGATGGTCCTGGCAAGAGCAGTAAGTACTGGCTGAGCCTAAGGGAATTCTGGCTTTCACTCCTGGGCTCCACAGGGGCTACGGTGGATGTCTTTTCACCCCTTCGTGCGATCAGGCTGGCGCCGTAAACCTGGACCGCTGAGGAGATTCCCGCAGCGCTAGCCCATTGATTTCGCGCGATTGACAGTCAGTTCCCTGCGGACTAGACTCAATTCCATCGTGAGGTTATTCTCGCTGGCATGGCTGTCCCCCCGAACGGCTATGCAATCAAATGAATTTAGACTGTAGAGGAATCCCCATGAAACGTAGCGTGCTCTCGTTCCGCGTCTCTTTCCTTGTTGTTCTCTTCACTCTGTTCCTGAGTTCGATCTCGTTCGCCGCCACCCCGCAGGTTGGATATCCGGTGCCGCAGATCATCGGGCCTACTCATCCGTCGGCGGTCGTGCCGGGCAGCGGACACTTTGCGCTGAACGTTTATGGCGCGAATTTTGTTTCCGCATCAGTCGTCAATTGGAATGGCCAGCCGCGCACGACGACGTTTATTTCGGCGCACCAGTTGCGGGCGCAAATCTCCGCGGCGGATGTGGCGTCGCCGACTGCGGGCATGGTCACGGTCACGACCAACAGTCCCAACGGACCCATCAAGAGCTCGACGTATTCTCAGGTGGAGGTGCATGTGCCCACGACGACCATCAACATCGGCACGTTGGCGTCGTACGTTGGCACTGGGGACAGAACGATGATCCCCGCCGACATCAGCGGCCGCGGCCACTTGGATATGGTTGTGTCAGCTGTGTCGCCCAACAACGGGGTCTTTGGCTTCGAGACTCTGCTGAACCACGGCGACGGCACATTCATTGTGGGGCCGCCATTTGGCGGCAACGCGACTTACACCATTGATTACGGAGCCGTAGGGGATTTCAACGGAGATGGCAGCTTGGACGTTGTGTACTTGGCAGTCACCTCGATACCAAACCTTTATCGCTTGCAGATGGCGCTTGACCAGGGGAGCGGAAAATTCGGCTCAGGGGCGCAGTTCGGCTACCTCACAACCTTGAATATGGACATCATCGTGGGGGATTTCGATCAAGACGGCGTGCTAGACGTGGTGGTCAACCAAAATGGTTTCACGACGGCGCTCTACCTGGGCAACGGTGACGGAACCTTCCGCGCGGGTTCGACCCTACCGATCTCGCCCGGTCGCTTGCTGGCGGCGGACTTTAACGGCGACGGCAAGTTGGACTTGGTGAGCGAGAGCGCTCGTAACGGAGTGATTGGGATTCAGGAGTGGCTGGGCAACGGTGACGGCACTTTTCAGAAGGCCAAAACCGTGGTGTCCCTGTCTGCCTTTCCCCCTCAGCCGGATTTCTACGTGACGGACTTGAATGGGGACGGCAAGGAAGATATTGTGTTCGTTGACGCCTCCAACAACATTTGGGCGATATTGGGGAACGGCGACGGCAGTTTTCGGAAGGCCAATGTGTATGCCGGAAACGGGGGCGAAGTCGAGGTCGGAGATTTCAATTCTGACGGCAAGATTGACATCATTCAGGTGGCTGCGTTTGGGAGTGACATTTTAGCGCTGATGTTGGGCAATGGCGACGGCACATTTGCGCCGGCTCAAAACATTGCGGTCAGTGGCCTTGCCGGGATGGCTGTTAATGCCGTGGGAGACTTCAACGCTGACGGTCTGTTGGATTTCGCGACCTTCGGTAATTTTGTCGACGTGCAAGTTTTTCTACAGCAGTAGCCAAAAATCGAGGTTTTTCAAGTGGAACGAGTGAAGGAGCACTGTCGCACAATGACTGCGAATACGATTGAGGGCAACGACTGGCGCGTCTACCTTGGGTTGGTGATCTTTTCTTGTTGTTTGTGCTGTGGGACAGTCCTCGGCCAGACCGGGAACAACGCCGTATTCGGTGCCGACGGTTTAACGGTGACCCCTTCTTCAGCGTTCGTTGACGCGAGCGTGGTGACCGGTGCCACCGCGACCGACATTTGTTCGGTGATCAACTACATTCTGGCTCCGCCGTCGACCACTCCCACCGGTGCGACGATTGATGCACGAGGCTTTACCGGCGGGACACTGGATTGTACTGTTGGTGGTGCAATTCACAACCCGTTCGCGAATGTGGTGAAGGGATCAACGGTCCTGTTACCGCCGGGAGTGATTAAGATTTCGAACGCTTGGGTGCTGCCCAGCAATACCCGGATGGTTGGGTCGGGCTCGTTCAATGTCACGTCGATCCAGGCGACCGTTTTGGGCGCGAACCCAATGTTGCAAATGTGTGCTACCGGCTCAAGTTGCACCAATATCAGCATCGAACACGTTCACCTTGATGGCAACAAGAAGGGGGTTCTGGGCGTCGAGAACGTGGGTGCGGGGGATGGAAGCTATGTGGATGACGTATCGTTTGTAAACGTGCTTTCGGGGCTGAAAGTGGATTTCGATACCACCGGACTGGGTACCACCGGGTCAGGGCCGTACTCGAACCTGAACGTCGCGATGGCGCCCGCGCCCACCTGTCAGCCCAACTGCCCGTATGCGATTGATCTGGAAGCGTCAACGCGAGGTCTGCACGGCGTGACCATCATTGGGGACGCAACACTATCCGGCATGGCCATCAATCAGGTGTGTCAAGTACAGCCTACAGCGGCTGTGCCGGGAGCTATTTTGGTGAGAGCGGGCGGCAATTCAATTGAGGATGTGCACGTGGAGGCTTTTTGGGATGCCATTCAGATTGAGCCGCGGGACGGTGCGAGCGTCGTGGGCGGGATTTTCATCTCCAATGTCACTGGAGGCCAAAGGCCGTCCGGCCCAGTGACCAATGTGGTGCACATTTGTGGGCTGAGCGGCGGCACTTCCTACGGCAAGTGCTACGTGACGGGCGGTACGGTTAGCGATGTGGTGGTTCTGGGAGCGTCGTCTGAGCTCAATGGCATGGGCGATGATGGATCGTGCACGGGTACGGGACAGGCCTCGGCCATTCTCGATGACATGCAGGGAACGGTCATCGGCTGGAGGGGGACGACGGCAACCAAGCTGACTCCGGCGATGTATGTGCTGGGCGGGGTCGTGCAGGACGCCTCGACCAATCCCATTGGCTATTCCTCTTTCAGTTCGCTATTGGGTGTGGCATCAGGCGCGGTGAGCAGTGCGGTGCCGACGTGGATAGTAGGGGGCGGGTCGCCAAGCGGCGCTTGCAGCACGAATGGCACGGTGTATTCGAACCAAATCGGTAACAACACAAACACGTTTTGGGTGTGCAGTGGCGCCACTTGGCATGCACTGACGCTGACCGCAAGATAAACGGCGGGGTTGAAAACAGGCGGCATTCCAGCCGACCTAAGAGCAGGAGGCAGGCAATGAAATCACTTCGGGGTTTAGATATCTGGCACGGAAGTTGTTGGACCATGATGGTCTTACTTCTCGCGCTGGGCGCAGAGGGGTATGGGCAAAACAGCCCGTGCACGGCCACGAATGCTGGACTGAACACGGTTTATAATAGTACGTCTACGACGCCTTCGGTGGCGCTCATAGACGCCAGCATCTTCTCGGCAACGAACGGCAACGACGTGTGCAAGAATATCCAAAGCGCTCTTACTCAACTCCATAATTGCCATCCGGTTCAAGGAGCGACAGAAGGAATAGTGGATGCGCGCGGAGTTCCGGGCCTCCCGATGACCTGTACGGTGGATCCCTTTGCAATCGGGACCACGACAAAGACGACCGTATTATTGCCGGCAGGAACCATACCGATTCAAATTCCCTGGGTCTTGCCAGCGAATACCAGGCTGATCGGTCAGGGTCCACAGGTGACCAAGCTCACTCTCGGCCCCGGGTTTAACGGGATAGACATGATCGAGATGGGAGGCGTCACCGTGGGCTCCATGATCTACTGTTCTGGCAGCACGTTGTTCTACAACTGCCAAGGCATCCAGATTGAGCACCTCGGGCTGGATGGATCGGGTAGTACCGGGCCCACAAATGGAATCGTCAACCAATTTGCGGAAGAGCTGAGTTTTGTCAATGACGTGGCGCTCGACAACCTGAGCGGGACTGCTCTGGTTCTGAAGGGTGGCGCGAACGGTCAGAGCACCAACTCGGGCCCGTACACGGGGATAACCTCGCACACGAGTCTAAGCACCTCTGTCTGCGTAAGCATCGACGGAGGCAATACCTCGGGCGGGTTTGCAGATACGCGCGGTATCCACGGGCTGAGTTGCGTGTCGACGGCGTCACCCATGAATACGGCCGCCGTGACGTTAGACGGCTCCAATAATTCCCTGGAAGATGTGTACATCTCCGGGTACGCGGACGGAGTCAAGATTGGGTCTAAGAATCCAGCTCAGAACAACGTCCTCATGAACGTGTCGGGGACGAATGTGACGAGCCTTATTCACATTGCGAATACGGCAAATTCTGTGCCGGGAACGACTGGTTTCTGCCCTAGCCCGAAGTTGTTAGGGACAGGCACTTACAATGTGTGCGACACAACCATCATCGCCGCTGGGATTACGAGCGGGGGCACTTACGTCATCCTAGACGACCTGACTGGGACGATGATAGCCACCAGCGCAACTGCGAGTGTGGGGCTTTACGCCCTGGGTGAACAGGTTTCCGTGGGGAACCTCATCTATGGCTACTCGCGCTACACGACGAGCAGCGCCCAGCCCGCGTGGTATTCGTATGCAGGCGCACCCCCAATCTCGAGCGGAACGTGCATTCCTGGCAGTTTGTTTAGCAACACCACTAACGCGACGACGGCTCTGTGGGGTTGTGCCACACCGTCCCTCTCAGGCTCCACATGGTACCGGATCAAATGAGGTGGGTTAGCGGCGGCGGCGGCGTTTTCGGCAGGTCTGGGAGGAGTGGAATTATGCTTGGACTATTCAGTGATATTCATCGGTCATGGAGCAGCTATCTTCAGCTAGCCGTGCTCATTTTGTTCTGGGCGTGCAGTGGGCGACCCGCGATTGGGCAGGCGTCGCCGGTGTTAAACGAAGGCAACAATGCGGTGTATGATTCGTCCGGATCAACCCCCGTCAAGTCAAGTTCGTTCGTGGACGCCAGCGTTTTTGTGCCCGCAAATGGAATGGACCTGTGCGGGAAAATCTTTACCGCCCTCTCCAACAATTCTACCGTTGCTGGCTTGGTGGTGGACGCACGAGCGATCCCACCGGCTTCCCTGACTTGTACCTCGAGCGAAACGCCATGGGTGGCGTCGAGTGGAACTCTCTCCATTCCGCCCGCGACCATCCTTCTGCCGCCCGGGATAATCACGATTAGCAAGACCTGGGTCATTCCCAACCAGACGCGCTTGATCGGGGCCGGCAGTGGAACTGGCAACACTGGGAATACCGTGATCCATGCTATGTCCAGCATCGGTTCCAACATTTTGGAAATGGGATCGACGTCTTGTCCGAATAACGTGCCGTGCACCGGAATAACCATCGAGAACCTCATCGTGGACGCTTCCGCAACAGCCACTTCGAACGGCATCGCCAATGCCTATGCGGGTGCTGGAAGCTTCATTCGAAATGTGAAAGTGTATGGTTGCGTGAAAACAGGAGTAGTCATCAGCGCATCTTCTGGTGCTTTGGGTGCTTCTGGCTCGGGCCCGTACGTGAATATCACGGTGGATGCGACTCCCGTGACTTCCGCTTCTTCGTTGCTGAGTTGTTTGTCGCTCTCAGGCACTACCAACACACTGGGAATTCGTGGTCTTACTTGCCTTTCGAGCGATACTGCCGCGTCAACGGGCATTTCAGTGAGCGCCTCAAACAATCTGATTAAAGACGTTTGGATCAATGGGTTCAATGATGGAATTGTCGTGAGCGGCACGATCAGCGGAAATGTCATCTCAAACGTTGTTGATACAACGCCCGCCGGGCAACAGGATTCGACCATTCGCATTACTGGCTCTGGCCCGCTGGTCAGAAACTTGGTGATCATGGGTGTGCGGAACGATTGTCTAGGCGGTCCATGCCACGCCAACACAATTCGAGACGAGACGGGTGTGGCTGTGATGACGGTGCCGAACCAACGCGTGGGCCTCTATGTGCTGGGGGAGCCAACACCGGATGCGGGATCGGGGACATATGCAGTTTCGCGCTTTACTTCCAGCACCTCCAGTAGCGTAGTGAGCAACAGCGCGCCGACCTGGATTGTGGGCAGTTTCACGGGAACTCCATCAGGGTCGTGCAACACGGGCAGCATTCTCTCGAACACGTCGGCGGGCACAGCGCTCTTTGTTTGCAATAGCGGCGCGTGGATGGGTGTGCAGTAGGGTTGTGCGCCTCGCCAAGATGAAGGGTACGCTGCTTAGCAGGTTTGCCTTGCCAAAGTGTGCCATGACCAACAAACGCAGGCGTAAGAATGTAGACCGAATGCAGTTAGATGCAGGCCCTCCGGCAGTGGTATTACACAATCAGCCCTCAACCGGACCGGTGCTGCGTGGGATAAGCAGTTTGGAGCCGATGTTGGGGGTCGCCGACCCCGTTCCTTAGGGCCGGGAGCGCACCGAGTTTGTTGTCGCTTCCCATGCGACGTGTGTTTACGGCTGCCGAAATCTAAGATTGCTTTCGCGTTGGGGTTGCCGGTTTTCGTAATTTCGCGCTGGTCCTGACGATATGTTCATGTTCGGTGATCAGTCAGCTTGATGCTAGCAGGGCTAGAAATGCAACGGAGGAGGCGGCACTTATGGACATCAGCGGGGAGTGGTACAACGAACTGCGCTCCATGATGATTATCGAAGACCACGGCTCTGAGATAATCGGTAGGTATCAGACGGCAGTAGGCGACGCAGACGGCTGGTATCAATTGGTGGGAAGGGTGAGTCTCCCCGCAGACGACAATCGGGCCTTGGGATTTGTGGTGACCTGGCAAAACGAAACTCGGCAGACAGACTCCTGCACCGTATGGTGCGGCGAGGTACGGGAAACTGATGGCACGCAGAGTATAGAGACGACGTGGCTGCTGACGATTGAAACAACGCCCGGCGACGATTGGAAATCCACACTTGTGGGTAAGGATCGGTTCACGCGGATTCCTCCCGAGGCTTCCAGGACCAAAAATGTGCTTGGAGTGAAGTCTCACCATCCTAAGGCTTAGTGAGTGAAGGATGGAGCGAGTGGGGGGCTAAAAAGCCCCCGAGTGCGCGATTGCGTGACGATGCGACCGGATCGGTGCCCGGAACGAGCTCGTTCACAGCCTCTGTGAAGAAGGGATAAGTTCGAAGGGTTCCTCCCCAGAAGAAGTTCTTGTTTTTTCTTTGGCTGAGCAGCAATCCGGAGGCAGTTTTCGCATTTCGCAAACGAGGCCGCGCGTGATCGCGAAATCTCCTTCCACGCACTCGATCCTGGTTGAAATCTTCCAGACCATTTTTAACCAGACGTGGGATGATGCCGATTCCCACGAGAGCGCCCTAGTAAGCCAGGTTGAGGATCCCGCATGTCACGCGTTGCACGGTTCCGCTGAACCGATGACGCTCACTCCTAAGCGCTAGCCGCGCAAGGGCTTCTTCAGGAAGAGACAGTGTGTGATCGAACGCCGCGAAGCGAACATTTGTTCTGAACGGTACAAAATCGCGAGCCGCACCTTCACATCATCCACGCGTCTCGGCACAACCTGTAAAGGAAGTGAATCTCCATCTCGCCGGAATCTTGGAACCCAACTAACTCTATTTCACTCCAGATATTCCGCTGGGAAGGAGCGAGAGCAGCAGCTTGCCCAATGCCGGAAATTGGGTGGCGAGAATCGTAAGTAGAGGCAGCCAACCGTACGAGAGCATCCGAGATGCGAATTCCCAGCTGAGTTTGCCCTCAGTGGTTTCGGCGACCCGACTAATCACCGGGTTACGATCCATGTCGGCAAATACTGTCCCAATTACAACTCCGATTGCCAAGAGCAGTCCCATGAGCCACCAGCCTATGTCATGATGCCTCTGAAAGGGATAAGAACGCAGGGAAAAGGTGAGCAACACGAAACCGCCAATTAAAAGCATGAGGACATTCTGCATATGTGCGGTGACATAGTGAATCATTGCAAGAAACCGGAGGGCAAGAAACTCTTCACTGAGTTGCCGCCATTCTGGTCGAGTATCTTTTTCCTTGCCCTCTTCCTTTACGATGAGCACACTTGCTCCTTCGCGCCAACAGGGAACAAGATGTTCGCTCACCAACGCTTCGGCAATTTGGCTGAGCTTGTATTGAAGTAGTGCGTTTTCTTTAATGCGGGCAGGACGGGAAATCTCTCCCTTGAGAAGACGATTGGTGTGCAAGATGATGTAGTCGCGATCTCCTTCATTGATACGCCAGCCGAGCGCTCGCAAGCACTCCAGTGAGCGGACGAGTAACTCGCGGGAGTGGCGCTGATGACCACCCTGCCAAATCTTAGCGGCATATTCGCGCGGCAATGCGAGAAAAGCCTGCCGCAAAGGAAGCCTGTCTATGCGGCGCAGGAGTTCCCGCAGTCCGGCCCATGCCAAATAGAAACGGCTCCAAGCTACGGCCAAGACACCGAGGGCCGCCGATATCAGCGCACAGTAAGTGAACTCCAACTTGCCGGACTCCAGTGAACCAATGTTCCAAGGAAAGAGGAAAGCTGCAAAAGCGCCCACAAGTATGAACATGAACAGATAGCGGCGGTCATCCAGAATGCTACGCTCAAGTGTTTCGTGGATCTCGGTCTCCAAACTGCTCAAGCCGCTAGCCAGTAACCCATAAAAGCCGCGGTGGGGCAGGTAGACTCGTTGGGTTTCCGCCAAGGTAACCCGGCGCGCGCTGACGGCTGCCCACAGGTAAAAAATGCCCAATAGCAAGAGCAGAGGGGATATCGGGGAGACGCCGCTACCCCAAAGAACAGTTCGCTCCCGGAAAAGAGTGTCGGCGCGCACCGCGGACCACCATATTAGGCAGACAGTCGCTGCTCCTGCCCAGACGACTGCCACAAGACCCCGTGGGCCGAGAAAATCTGTGGTTCCGTCCTGGACAGGCGAACGCAAAAGAACCGCAAGTAATGTAGGAAGGAGCGCAAAGATGGTGGGGAATGCCACGTACACTGGAGCGTAGGAAAGAACCGGCGCCGAGATGATAAAGATAGCAACCCCTGTGATAACACACGCGGCCGAAACGTAGAGCACCCGCGCCGAGCGCAGCCGACCGCTCCCGAGCGCCAACTCATCGCGCCACAAAGCAGAGACCCCGCTCGGCCTTTCTGCGCCCATGAGCAGATGTGGCAACCAAGGCTGAACCTCGCGCAACCGTCGCCAGTTGGCCAAAAGCAGACAAAGGGATTGTAGCAGTCCGAATGCGACCGAAACCCTAAGGACGTCCCGGTACGACGTGGGCAAAAGCGGAGCAGGGGGCTCTCGCGGAGGGAACAGCCGACTGGTTGTCTCTGAGAGGACCGGGCCTAACCTCGCCTCGCCATTCAAGGTTAGTGCAGCCAGCACCTCTTCTGGTTGTTCCTGCTTGTCGTGAGGATCAGCCGTCAATACGTAGCGCATCGCCACATAGCGCGATCTCTCTTCATTACTAGCAAATGTCACCGTTGGAAGTGTGTTATCGGTAGGAGTACCGGTGCATCGACTGTTTTGCGGCAATGCCGGAACACTGTATAGCACGAGTGAGCCAACTAGATTCAGAGTGTCCGAAGGCCGGAACAGCAACAAATCTGAGCTGAAGAACACCAAACGTGCCTCCGGGTAGTTGCGGGAGAGATATTGTCCGAGAAATATACTATCGAGTGGGTCCGTCGCCAGGATAGCGACATATTCAACTCGGTCGCGGCGCAGCTTTTCGGTTAGTCCGATCATCACAGCCTCCTGCGACAGCGCGTCGGCGTCATTGGCAAATGCGGGCACCGAGTCTTGCCGATCGCGACCTTGGCCATGCACTACCAATGGCAAGCTTTGCCTAGGAATCTGTGATCCACCCATTAGCAAGGAAGACGCTTCAGGAGAGTCCTGATATGCTAGGCGAAGACGCCCGATCTCACGGGGAAACCGGAAACGGATATTGCCCGATCGCTCATCAGCTTCTTTCACATTGCCATAGGTGGTTTCACTTTCTTTCACATTGCCGTAGGTGGTTTCACTCTCGGAAAGTATGGCTAGCACTGGTTTTCCGCCGAACCGTAAAGACCCAAGCCTATCGGCTAACGCTTTATCAAGAAACTTAATGGAAGCCTTGTCAGTCGCCGCCAGATTGTCGAAATGAAAGTTCAGGTTCTGCCCTCGCTTCTTGAAAGCTTCAATCGCCTCGCTGTTGGTTGTGTTGCCGCTCACTATCCAGTATGAGCTTGGTAGACGGAGCCTATTGTGGGAATGTTGTAGATGTTCAATAGCATCGCCGAGGGACGGAAGCGATCCCGAGAAGAACGGTCCGGAAATCCTAACATCATACGGAACCTCTGGTCTTCCCCTTGCAACCTTCCGTGAGGTAGGGGCCTTCGCAACTGTTCCGGAAGCAGGAGTAATGGACACTCCCGACCATGGATTCGCGCAATGCCCTGTTGTGCATAGTTCGGCGATGTAATGAACAGCCTGCTCAAACTGCCCCTTGTCGATACCGCTAGTGGGGGATTCGCCTACCACAAAGACCAGTAGCACTCTGTGGTAAGTTCCGCGAAACAGCAGTAAACCTGGCTCACGCGACCGCTTCTCGATCTCAAGTCTGCGCTCCTCCCGCTTTTTGTCGTCGCTCATTTCGACGTCGTCTGCCGTGCCCCACGGCAGCCAGTAACTATCCCACGCGTAGCCGGCAGATGACCCGGCTTGGACGTACGTGTCGATCACGCGGTCGAAATTCATGGCAAGATGAGTGTGGAGAGGGTCCGGTGCAGTGACGATTAAAGGTTGCACTGTCAGATTATTGTTAACACTCGGTATCGATTCGTAACGCTCCACACAATCCTCGGGCGACAAATCCCCGGGTCCTAGGTCGATGTCAAGAAACCGGCACAGTGCAGCGGCAGGGATGTCTGCGTCGCTTCGTCGGGTGTGTCCTGGCAGTTTTGTGGTCGCCGGCTTTTTCACTGAAGCGGATGCGGCAGACCCATCACGAAGCGCGGCCGGATTGGATCCGGAACCTCCGGGTGCAGGAACGCCAAGCCAAAGAAGCAAAGCCGCGGCCAGAAAGAATACCGGGACCGATCGCATGACAGCAGTCTCCTCGAGAACAATGGCTTATACAGTCGCTAACAGACTCTAGAACGACAAATGGAGAGTTTAACCTTCACGCGCCGCGAAAAAATATTGCTACGACGCATCCCCAGTATGCCGCCACGCGATTAAAAGTACGGCACGCCTTAATCACGACCTGGCGATCCACTCCAGGCGGTGCATTGCCTTAGCTGGATATGTACGGAACAAGGGTACCGGGGACGATTCGCAATAGTTGTGTCGAGCTCCATTACGTGAGTCGCCGCCCCCGAGGTCCCTTTTTATTCAGAGGGACAACAAATTCTAAGGCAAATTGTCTGCGTCTACCCACTGCCCGTCCTTGAACACCTCGATCTTTGTAATTGGATGGATTTCCCAGAGCGTCGACCGGTATTTGCCCACCTGTGCACCATGCTCTGGATCCAAGAGCGTCCACCCGCTGATGCGAACAGGCGAAGTGGAATTAACCCAGGGCGAAAGATTAGGTGGCGTCCACATTGGGTGGTCTTTCCTGATGCGAGGTGTGCTCTCTGCCACCACAGCACTGGCCTCGGCGCCTTCGGCATTCTCCGCGAAGGGCATGTGCCAATCGACCTCTTCCGGATTAACAAAATGGCAATTGGTCGACTCGCCTGAACCAGTGTCTTCGACTTTAATTTTTACGAAATACCCTACCACTGAAACGGCAGCCCCCTCAAAGGGCTGAATGACTTCCGTCTGCTGAGAATTCCACTGGGTGAGTGACCTGGGGGCGTGAAGAGGATAGGCTAATGATTGGAGGGCACTCCACGTCACCTCGTGGTAGCTGCCGGGAACGTCGGTTCGATTCTTGCGCGCATTCGTAAGAGCGTCACCACCGTCGCCGGTCGGACCGCATTCCCCATCCGGGCCCTCGAAGGTGGTCGGAGGGGGACTTGGTTTCTCCCAGTCAGGAGAGAAGGAACTCGCTATTCCCGTCGAAGGAGCGGAAGGCTCCCGATGGCCGGGGAGTGGTAGAGAGGTAGGGATAGACGGGGGGGAGACGGTCAGTATTTCGAGACTGTGGGAGTATACCCATCCTTCTGCTCCATCAGCGGTTCGCACATGGTAATAGCCGTGCGTGGGCGACTGGTCAATGAGATCTACATCTGCTCCGGTATCGAGTCGGAGTATTGGCGATTGCTGGCTTGAGGGATCGCCACGGAGGGTGGCGCGGTTTTTGAGCACTGCCTGCTGAGCCATTGATTGGACCGCCAGCCCAAACAGCACGACGAATATCCAGACGATCTGCCTTTCTTGAATCATAACGAGATTCTCCTTTGGTACGTGTTTTCGCTATGCCGGGGCTGAGTTGTTGGACCGCCGTCGACATCGAAAAGAGCTGATTGTGAAGCCACCACTGGGGTCAGGTCAAAGCCACTTGGCTCACGCAGCGATCGCCAACAACGCGGTGTTGTGGAGGCAAATTGTCTGGTTTGTACCCGAGGCTGGGGGCCGAGAGTCGTTGCTCCACCGATTCGTGAACGTAGGAATCGGGTTCAATCCAACGCCGCCGCGCCAAGTTCAAACGAATAGACTTCTTCCACGTTCCAGGAGTTGTTTGTATGTTGACGATTTTCGGCCAAAACTCGGCAATCCACCACCAGCGACGCAGTGATTCGTGCTGGTTTTTCGTAAAGGGATCGGGAGCAACATAGGGTGGCTCGCCACCGAGAATTGCGGCTTTACGCTGGGGGTCAACGACAAGTCCAGCAAGCTCTGCCTCGCACACCATCCACCGCAAACTAATCTGCGACAGTTGACTTTCCGCCTCGGGGTAGCTTCCTCCCACGTCCGAGTGCACGCCAGCAAACCACACCTCGGATACGTCCTGCTGGGGATTATTTGGAACGCCGAACAGGTGCTGTCGGAAGAACGCGCGTCGTTCATCGATAGAAATTGCGTGGCGGACGATTCGCAGGTCAGGGTTCTTTGTAGCATTCGTATAGGGGAACCGAACACCGTTATATACCCATCCCACTGAACTCACAGTGTCCCACATGCCAACGAGATATGGTTTACACTCGCGCGAGAACGTCCTCTTGAAATCGGCCGCGACCCGGAAATCGATCTTCTTCTGCTTAATCAAGCGGATGGCATAGGGGACTAAGGCTTCGTTGTCTTCGACCAGCAGCCCGACAACATGAAGCAGACCACATAGGGCCCGGGCTGTATAGGCTCCGCGGCTGAAGCCGAATATGTATACCTGGTCGCCTGGTTCAAATGTCCTCATCAGAAACTGGTACGCGTCTGCCAAGTTGTCGGAAATCCCATAACCGAAAGCGAGGCCGATGACACGTGTCCACCATTTGCCAATCTGAGTGAGAGCGTTCCGTGCGCCCATGGTGCCGACACCAGGGTGATAATAGGAAGTCTGCCCCGTATTGCGTACGAGCATCCTGTAGAGCTTCACCACATTTGAGTTCTGTGCCCCGAACTCATTGCCCGTCCCGTCGCAGCAGATCACTATGTTTTTAGGCATTGAGGCCCCCGCCCCTGAAATTCAGAAATACGGTGCCGAGATGATCAAGCAATGGCGGCCTAAGAATATCAGCCGGGTCTGATCACTCCGCGATCAAAAGAAGACGCTGTTAGGCGTGTCTTGTTTCTGGGGAAATCCGGGATCGTCGGCGCCGGGGCTCTTCGCCGAGGAGGAAGAAATCTTCACTGTGTTGAGAGAAAAATCAGGCCACAAGCGAGCCATAGGCTCCTCCGCATGGATTCCATTTTACCCCCTCAACAACATTGCGCAAGACGTTATACCTTCGTTTCAGCAATGTCAAGTGAAATCGCAATCATGACCAGAATCACAGAGTGAGCCGGCCGCGTTGGTCAGAGGTCGAGGCCGGATTTTGTGCTCCTGGTAGAAGGGCCAGTTGCTTTTTGCAGTAACAGGTTCTCGGCAACCAAGGATCCCCCAGAGAGTAGCCGTAGCTTGAGAAACCCAGTCATATCAGAACCACAACTGAGAAACAGGGGTAAATGGCAGGTATGGAGCGAGGTGAGTCAGACTGGATTTTAGAGCTTGGACCATGGAAATTGAAGCGAAGCCACTCTCCTACCGCTTTGCCGGAAATCCCGAACAAAATATTGGCATTTCAGCGGTCGCGCTCACCGTCGACGGAATGGTTGCATACCAAAGGGGGACAATAGCCTCAAGCGGGTGCTTGTTGATGTGGGCGGATTCAATCCGTCGCCGGAGATGAGGCAAAAGGGCACGCCGCATGCTCTGCGGGGGCTCTTGGCCGAAGCGGTGCTGGCGCTTTTTTGCAACTCTGGAATCGCGGTTGGCTTGCTCCGAGCGCAAATGCATAGTGGATACGATCCTAGGACGCCGTAAGTGTGCCTGATCATCATTTTATCCCGCTCGCGGCGAGAGTGAATTCACTACTTCTGCCACTGGCTGGTGGGCAGCAGATTGTATATGGGGGATCGAACTCAGGCACGTTAGCATGCCTTCCGGCGATCCACCGCAAAGCGTATACGGTATGCGGATCGGTAAGCCCCCGGGTTACTTTATTCGCGAGCACTTCAAGTAAGGCATGAGCCCCGACATCCTTGTAATAATCAATGTCCGGCTCCACGCAGATGCACTCTGTGCCGCCGACCACGGCAGTGTCAGTTTCGTGGAATGTGAGCTGTACATTAGCCTCGCCAAACTGAACCTGCTTATAGAGCTACTTGTGGCTCCGGGATGAAAAAATCCTGATCCAATCTCGGGAACAAATACTCCCTGTTGTGTCGCCCTTCTGACTTGGTCGAGCAGCTCCTTGTCTGCATAACAGAAGAAACGATCCTGGGCAAAAGTGTCGTCCCACTTCAATTGCTTGAAATAGTCAAGCGGACAACCTACGGGAAGATGAAGTTGTTCCATAGCCGTCGTCAGATTAAAGAATGATGCTAAGCTCAAAGGCTTTTGCTTTAGAAGATCTTCGTAGCGCGATTGCCCGAAGTTTGCCGGGACACCCGAAGCCAAAAGACGAAATACAGCAGGCCGTGCCTGCTGTAGAGCGGCCCAGGAAGCATTAGTAAAGTCTAGAACAGAGTTCTTCGGGAGCAAAATGAGGTCTACTTGCGCCAGTATCCGCGGCGACACGTGTACCGGAGAATAGCCGGCTTGATAGTATCCGTCCGCCGATGCGATAACGGTGTAATTATCTTCGAAGTTGTCGTGCACTGGGAGCTCAATAGGAAGCGATGGCACAAACGCAAACTTTGTCACGATTTGCTTTTGACTACCGTCGATTATCCGATAAAGCACTTGGCTACCTAAACGCACAGGCTGCCTAGTTCCATCGAAGACGTTTACCATCATATTCGCGCTTAGCGCAACAGCGCGGCTCTGGATTGCCATATGAATCACCTCAATTCATTATCGCTGAGCGTTAAACCTGCGCTCGTCGAAGCAAGTTATAGGCTATGACTCATCGGTCTCTCTGTAGAGAACGAGTAAGCGCGCGCTATTAGCGTGCTGCGCCGACCTGCTTTTCTGTCGGATGCGATGAACATCGCGAGCAGTCCCCAGGGGCGACCAAAATCCTCTTTCGTGGTCGCGGCCACTGACTGGAGGTGCTTGGCGAGATCACTTCGGAGCTTCTTGAAGACATTATTCTCGTCGTCCACGGTAGCATTCTTTGCCAGGAAGTCCACTAGGATTGCAAGCTGGTTACCAGTAGCGTGCATGGCGTCGGCCCACCAGCGGATCAGGCTGTAATCCGCGATTACGGCTGCAACGATTGGATCGGGAATGCCGGGAAAGAGAGCTTTTATCCCAGGCTGCCCGGAAGACTTCATCTGCTGCCATAAGACGGCATCCTGGGTAGGACGCAACCGCGCTTCATCAATGTCGCCTGTATGTACAAGTTCGGCCACGGCCTGAAGGCCCGCTTTCTCATAGAATTCGACGGTCCGGGCTTGACCTTTGTCCATGAAAAGAAGCGTCGATAAGGAGTTGTCGTATTGAGTTGCGGCGTAGTAGAGAGTTTGACCGAACTCATTCACTCGGTTCGCTTCAGCCTCTGCCGTGCCAGAATCCAAGAGGCCGAGCGCGATGCTCACGTCAAGCTCGTCCCTTAGAGTTTCCTTCGAAGTGTGCTGGTTGAGTGCAAAGAAAGAGTGAGAAGTCGTAAGGGAAGGCGTGAGTCCGGCACACTTTGCGCCCCGATAGGCAGCGGTTATGAGAAAAGTCTCGGCCATAACGTGACGGAGCTTTTGTGCATCGGCAACCCCGACGTTCACCATCGTAATTCCGATGCGGGACGCACTTGCCGAGTCAGCGATAATTAACTGCCCAGTAGCGGGCTCATACATCGTCTTGCCGGAGAGCACCAGCTTCGAGACCCAGCCCAAGTTAACTATCCCGAGGAGATTAACGGTTAATGAATAATGTTGTTCGCGAACGTTCGTGAACACATCGCGCACCACGGCAACGCCTGGCAGAACCACGCCTGGGTTGAGCGTCAAGCCCGAGAGATCACCGTCCAGCGCTAGGTGAATCGCCGATCGGGAAACGGCTGTCAGTGCGGAAAGGTCGAGGTCATATACGAATGCAGCCCGATGCTCGTGACTCGCGCCCAATTCCGCCGAAACCGCAAGTTCAAGCGTTCGCTCTATCGAAGCTTTGACTGCATCCTGAATCCCTTGAATTTCCCCTGCGGGTAAGCCGGCTTGGCCTAACTGGTCCTTGTCGGCTTGCGGGTCACTACTAATCGCGCTCATCAACTTCCCGATCATATCATTACCGCCCACTGCGGCGGCGACCCCGGCAGACGCCCTAACCTTTATGGCTAGAGCCTCTCCGGCTCGTCGATAGTACGCAAGTCTCGCGCGTTGGGTCCCGGTCTTCGTGACCCTTACTTGATAATCTCCGGTCAGTTCGACATTTGCGCCGACGGTGATGGAACCCCCGGCCTTGATGGCGACGGCGGGAAGAGGGGCAGGCAGGCTAGGGGATGCCAACGGGTTCAGCGCAGTAGCGAGCTCCGCACTCGCCGAGAACTTAAGGGTTCCTACACCACTCAGCGTGATGACAGCGCCCTCACTCATGGCTTGGATATCTTCAATGTCTGCGGGGATCAGGAAGCCGGCCAGTGTTTCCTGTACTGCTGCCACCACTGAAGAAGCCTCTGGCTTGGTCAGAAATTTTCGGTAATTGGCGATCGTCACGGTCATCCCGCTCGCGAAGCCGAACTTCAGGTCGCCTGCGGGCGCTCCGAGGACAGCATTCACCGAAGCCGTAATGGCGAAGGACACATAGCGATCGTCTAGCGCAACAGAAATCGGATCCTCATAGGGATCAGGGTCAAATAATTTAGACCCTGGACCTGTTGGTTTGAAAATCTGCAAGACTCCACTCAGGCCGCCACCGATTACCAGATCCACCTCACTCGTACCAATGCCAACCGGCTCAGTAAAGCGAACGTCCGCGCTGACCGTTTTAATCGCTGGATCGAGCAATGTTAGCCCCTTCGCGAGTTGCATACGGGTGCCGTCCACCGAAAGATCACTCAAGTTTTTGAAGTATTTAATGAGAGCAGAATTGGCGTTTGGAGTGACGGCAACGTCGCCGTTGATCCCATCTGTTATCTTGAATTGTGGCATTGTAGGGTCTTATCCTTTCATGGGCTTCGACTCGCGGGAAACAAAAACGGGTGCTCTCTGCCGCAAGATAAATCCTAATCAGGGTGGCAGATAGGAAGCTGGCTTGCTTCCCCTTCAGCTTCAAGCGGGCGGAGCGAGGTATCCGAACAAGCTCTCCCGGGGAACAAATCGCGTCTCATTCGCAGGGGCCGGAGTGCCAACAAAATCCGAGAGCGGGACCCAGTTCTGGTCACTCTCCACCGAACACGCGTTATTACTGTCTCCACATATTTCCACCGAGTAAACAGGATGAATCTCCCAGATGGAAATCCGCTTCGGGTTAGCTCCCGTCCCACCCACACACGGACGGTGGGCCGCGTCGAAGAACAGTTGCCCTGTGAATCGAAAAATGTGGGCATTATTTCGGTTTAAATTCTCGGGATTCCAAACGTCTGGACGGAAGTGGGGGCTAATCTCAGCGGTAACACTTCCGCACTCCTCGGCCGCGGTGGGTTTCTGCCCCGGCGGGATAGGTGTTTGCGACAGGAGGATGTGAATATCATTGTTCTCATTGCCCGGTTGCTGGCAATTGACGCTCTCTCCCTTCCCAACATTCGAAAAATGGGCATCCATCACATAGGCGGACAGCCGCACGACGGAGCCTTCTCCGACCGTGCCGCGACTGGGAATCAAGAGAAGATTGTGCAAGGCGTCGCGGTTTGCGGGCAGCTGGGAGTTGCCGCCAAACGTTATCCTGGCATTCTCCGTAGCCTGCTGGAGATCAGCGAAGCTGGAAAAACTCAAGTCGACCGGTTTGCCGGTAGCGCAGAAGTTGTTCTTTGCTTCGTTTTGCGCGGACTGGGCAGCAGTGGAGGCAGTCCCCGACGCCGAACATGAATTGTCGATCGCGTGGTTTCGCCTTAGGGCATCAAAGGGCAAGGTACATGAACCGAGTACACCGCCGCTTTCCGATGTCGCTGCGGACGGTAGCCCACCGTGCAACAATGCTATTGCCAACGGAACGAGGGGAGCTATGGTTCTTACGGAACTACCTCGGCGAGTTTTGGTGGCCATGCTTAATTCACCTCATCAAGGCGAAGGGCGGCAATCTACCCTTCACGCCCGAGTTGATCGGCTGCATTCTGAATCTTGTTCGCGCTAGCAGCTGCGTCTTGGGCAGCTTTGCGAGCGGCATCTGAATGCCGAGCTGCTTCCGATGCTGAGTCGCTAGCGCGTTTTGCGTCGATCGTAGAGTTCCCGTCGACCAGTGCTTCGGGGTTTCCTGGGTTGTTGGGTTTGGGGGAGTTTGGGGCAGTAGGCTCGCTGTCTGACCCAGACTTCTGAATGCCCTTGCCGACGGCGTAAGTGCTCGCGCTTATCCCCAACAGGGTGAGTACACCGTTATCGATGGTCGGGAACCTGTCCAGTTTTTCCGTGAGCTTGAGAAGGCTAATGGCGATTACAAATGTGAAGATAAGCAGTTGAAATCTGGACATGCTAGCATGTCCATTGTCCTCGCTAATCAGCCATTCGAGGTCGATTTTGTCCGTAGCGATTTTCAGTAACAATATGACCGCCAGGACGCCCAGAAACACGCAAGCTAAAATTTCGCAAAATTCTGCCAACTTGTCCATCGTTCACCCTCCAAACCCTTACGGGCAGAGTATCTAACTGTTCCTGCGCCTCTCCACAATCTTTCGCACGCCATAAATGACGCTACTCGCGCCGAACAGATACAGCCACCCAGTTCCGATCTTAGGGAATGAGCCCTCCTCAGACAATGAAGTAGCGTGCAGATAACGTACCGTCACTGCGATCGTCGAAACCAGAAGCTGTGCCCGCTCGGGGCTGAACTCCGCGGGACGTGACTTGTCGGCCAGAAGCCCACGCATGTTGATCGTGGAATTCAATAATTTTGAGGCCACTACAAAGGCCGACCCGTATACAAGAATGTAGCCATCCAGTCCGAGAATTTGAGTTGCCGACATTCTGTCTCCGCGTTACTACAATGCGAATCGCGGAGAAGAACGTATCAAAACACAATTTAAATGTCAATGATAATATGTAACGTTGTTGAAACTCTTTGATAATGTCCCCTAGCGGACTCATTAGAAACCTCCTCATAGACTAAACCTAGGGCCAGAGGAGGTCCGTAAAGAGGACAGCGATGAGCAGGAAATAGCTGGGGCGACTGGAAGGGATGGGGCGGGGCGAGGAAAGAGCTGGCCCAAAAAAGACGCATTTCGCAATGCGTCTTTGGTACATGAGTCAGACATTGGCTAGTTTGCCCCGAAGAGCACTGGCGCTCTCTCCGAAGAATTTGGTGGCCAGATGTTGAACGTGATCTCGCCGGAAGTAGATGCGGCGATTGGGTCCCCGGAGTGGCTGAAGATCCGGCGGATTTATCGGCCTGCGATCACGGGTGCGACCATCCGAGCACCACCGGTGAATCGTTTTTGGGTTAACTCCCATAATTCTCGCGGCCTCTTTGGGCGTGATAAAGACCTGCTCGTTTACGATTTTCATCGTCCAATTACTCCTTGGACCACAACATATATGGTTGTGGTGGCTACTGTATACTATATATAGAATACTGTTTCCGCGATCCGTTGGCAACACTGCTGCTCGACCTAAACACAAGCGCGCGAGGCGAGACAAATCAATAATTCTTATAGCGAGTATTAAAATTAAAGATTAGCCCGTTTTAAGAATTTGGTTCACAATGGCATTGATGGCATTCGTAGACTTAGAGCGACGCGATCGACATCTACTCTTTTGGCCACCCGGCTCGACGCTCGACGTGGCGTTAGTCGAGAGCCGCCGAAGTCGGCACACATTTCCCAGGATTCACAAAGCCAAGGTTTTTCACCTTGGCTTCTCTTTTGCGGCGCAGACAATGCTGACAAGACTTTCACAATCGTTCGGAGGAAATCACCATGGTAACTCGAATTACAAACACGATACGGGTATCAGAGGGTCCACAACATGTACAGGATTGGAGGAACTTATATGATAAATCACGCTGTCTCGGTGGCTGAGGTGTTTGGCATGAGGATTCGGCTCCAAGCAATGAACGGAAGCGGGATGATAATTGTGTCTCGCTGGTGTGCCGATACGGAAAGCTATGTTGACCAGTGCACCTGTGCAATGGCGGAGGTCGGGGCTGCAATCGAAGGTCTTCGCAAACAACGTGCGAAGAGTGTTGGACAGGTCTCTCCCACCCAAGTGAAGAAAACAGCCTAGCGGGTGAATCGGGTGCCCGGGCGCACCGGGACCGGCTGGTGAAAAGACTATGGTTGGTCGGGGAGGAACTACGGGCCGGCGAATGCCTATCTGGACCAGCTCTGCTTCGTCGCGCAGACAGCTGCTGCGCGCGGGCCTGTGCCTCATCAAAACCTCGCGTACTCCATTTTGATAAATCTTTGCCGTGCGTAGCCCCGCCTCGGTTGTCAGTTCGGTTCGGTTCGGAGAGGGTTCCAGATCAAGCAGGAACGGAAAACTATGGAAAGCTTTCGTCGTCGGAGAAGGGAACTGCTCGGACACTCGCGCGGCTCACAACTTTCGTATTCATGCCGCGGGCGCATTACGATGGTGCAACCCGCCAACTCTCGAGAAAGTCTGAATCTTTGTTACACCGCTAGAACGAATGGCAATGCAGCGGCCTGCTGGAGTGTCCTTTCCGAGGCCCAAGTGCGTTCGGTCTTCGTGGTAGTAGCGCACGTCCATCAGCCGTTTCTTGGTCGCTGGTTCAGGACAATAACGCGGCCCATGAGAATTCGCAACTCGCCGTGAATCCGAGGGGCTCCCCAGGTTGGATTCTCAGCCGCCATGCGGAAAATCAGCGCTCGCACCTCGTTGCTTATCGGCTGGCGGCTCCAAGCCGCTGCGCTCTGGAGAGCCATTTGCAATACAGGCGAAATCCGGCGTGATGCCAATCCACCACCGTTTTTTGCTGAATTCCATCGGATCAAAGGCGACAAATTCAATCATGAGGAAATTTCTGCGTGGTATGAAGCATTGAAGAGATCAAGGCTCGCCTAGTTGCGCAGATGCGAAGCAGCCGAACTCGAAAAGCAACTCAAACCTATTCGGAAAGAAATCACCGACCATACTGTAAACGCCGGAGTGAAAATAGACGGGCCTTACGCCGCGGGAGCGGTGAAACGCGGCGGAGTAAAAGTAGACCGCCGATTTTGGTTTTGCGAAGGAGTTGCGGAAGGGGCAACTTCGTGGAACACCCTAGGGATGTACGGAGTGGAGATCTCCGGACGGATACGGCGAGCAGTTCTGGTAGAGGGCGGAAGTCAACGGTCGGTCGAGTGGGAGTTTTGGTTGGCGCCCCGTAACAGTGCGGAAGATGCTGGGTATTCGCTTCCGCCGGGCTCCGCCGGCACTCGCGCACAGGCTTATGACATTAACCTCGCGATGCCAAGTCAGCTAGGCGTTGCTCGATTTGCCACAATCGGTCAGTGATAGTTTGCTCAAGTTCATGTATCTCTCGCAATCGGTTAAGCGACGTTGCTCCGTTTGTGATTAGTTCACCTTCTTCCGTTGCAAGCCTTTTCCATTCGTCATTGAGAAGCTGGTGCTCGCTCTCTAGTTCGAGTGTGACTCTAGTGTTGTCTTCCGGGCGCTCCGGACTACTCTTATTGAATTCGCTGGGATTTTCTGGCACTGGTCGGGGTTGGTGGGTTTATGAACTGAGCATAGCGCCCTCATTAGGTCTGTCAAGATGCAGGAAGGAGACGTGTGTGCCGAGGTTGCTTTCCGGAGGCAGGCCAAGGCTTGGTGGCTCTCAGTCGTGCATCTTTTCCTTGATGGATCCTATCTGTTCTTGCAGTTCTTCGATGAATCTGCGCTTGGCTCTGATTCTTTCGTAGTGTTCCTCAATCCATCCCCGAACTGTCTGTGCGAAGTCGTCCGTCCTTGCCCCTGCCTCAAGGTCGCGACAGTGATCGACATGGCCCTTCAACCCCTCAATCTGCCGCTCCATCTCCTCGATGAGATCCTGTTTACGGGTGATGTGCGAGAGTTGGCGGCTCTCCCATTCCTCATGGTGTTTCTGCTGCTTCGCGGTCGCGCGCTCCCAAGCCCGGTCCAGTAGTCTGCGAATTTCATCAAACTGCTCTCGGCTCATCATTGTGCCTTTGAGGGCGCCCTGAATCGACTTCACTTTCTCCTTGGCTTTCTTTGGCTCAAAATCTGCCACGGTTATTGCCTCACCGGCCTCGCTCAGGAAGTGGTCAAAGTGATATTGCGCTATTTCCCTCCGCTTGTGCCCGAGGGCCTCGTTCACCTCCTGCCATTTTTCCCAGCACGCGTCATGGTCGGCTTTGGTCATCCGGCCATCGTCAAGAGCGAAGAGTTCGGTGGTGGCGGTGAATCCGGACCATCCGTTCTTCATCCACGCAAGCGCTTTGTTCAGAAGTTCTCTGGCCTCGGCGAGGTCGATTGCGGAATGGCTGCCCTTTACCTGATAGTAGGCTTCGTTCAACTTGGATTGCACCAGGCTGCGTTTCTGATCTGAAATCCCTTTTCGCTTTTGGTTCTCGTCTTCCTGCAGCCGCTTCGCTTCCTGGCAGATCGTTCCCAAGTCCGCCCAGAGCCTATGGCGCGTTGCAGGCGCAATTGGTTTCACGGTCTTGAAAAGCTGATTGATTTCTTTAACATGCGCCCAAAATTCACGGTAGTTCGGAGTACTGCCACGGAGGCGGGATTGGAGATCTTCCAGTTCGCTCTGTAGTTTAGCCCCATTTGTCTCGACAAGCGATCCGGACTTGAGCGCCACCCGAGTCTCCTCCGACGAAAACGACGGTGGCGACATTTTACCCCACATTTCCGATTTGACAGCGGGAAACGAACCTCTTGAAGTCTCCGCATCAATATTGATGCGGGTTGGCACGTAGTAAAGACTGTCCGTTGTCCTTACTATAAAAGCACCGGAAACTATGCAGATACAACTGGGCCTCCCTCGGATCAACGCGGCGTTTGGCTTGGTTCTGAGTTTCCAGATTCAACTGGATTCTCTACAGCGGGAATATCGCGCAACGCTGCCACTGGGAGCAGCATGAGGCCGCGACGGGTGCGGAAGGAGGCTCGGAGGGAGCAGTACAGCACCCAGACGAGACGCGAACATGGTGATAAAGTATGCTAGGCTCCAATTCCCGCTGCTTCTCGAAGTCGTTGATTTCAGAAGCGGACGGAGTTGTGACGAGGCACAGGCTCGCAACGCACCGCGGCCGAAAGGTCTTGCGTGCCGCGGCTATGTTGCCTGAATATAGTCCGAACTGGATCGGAGTGTCTCATGTATGCTTTCAAGATTGTCGCGTGTCTCCTGTTCATTCTGCTCGCTGCCTGGATAATTTACGCCGTGCTGCCGGGTTCGGCGGTTCATCCCGCGCCCCAAGTTCTCGGGCTGGGCAATGCCTTCGAGGGGAATCTCCAGCTCCCGGCCGACAAGATCCAGACGGCATTTTCTTCGGCGCGGGACCGCATGCTGCTGGTGAATCAAGTGGGTGCCCGGCTTCACATGGCGGGCAATATTACGGCATGGCTGACGTTCGCGGCGACAGCTTGCATTACCCTCATTGTCGGATTCTTCGGCCGAGCGCCGCAACCCGATGCCGCAGCGCCCGTCCATACGGAGGGGCTGCCGGTTCGCACGGTACGCTTGATCGGTCTGCTAGCATCGATCGCCGCGGTAACGACGGCCTTTAGCAGTATGTCGCTCTCGAAAGCCCAGGATTACTTTGCCCGCGCCGACAGCATCCGCGAGTTGATCGTGCACGACCGGGCTCAGGTTATCAGCGCGAAAGATCCCGACGAGGCGCAGGCGGTTCTCGACGATCTTGAGCTGAAGTCCGCGCGATGACGCGCCGGCCTTCGCTCGCAATACTCCTCGTCCTGGTCGCCGCAGGCTGCCAGATGAAAGCCCCAAAGCCTTCTGTAAAAGGCATCGAAGAATTTGGTTTCGTCGAAGCGCCTGTCGACCATCCCGCGCTCCTAACCTCGATCCGGATTGCCCGCCTCGTGCTCAGCCCTTCTGTGCCGATAACCGTCGTCGCGGGCTGGAACGCGCTTGCTGATACTTCAGAGGTGCGGGTCTTTGCCGCCGCCCCGGATGGACTCGCGGGCAGCGAAGTCATGAGCAGCGACGGAGGATGCCGTTGCGTGATCACCCAGGTCGGCGCCATGACGAGCTGGCTGCAGCGTCAGACCGGGCGAGGAGAAGAACGTCTGGACGTGGACATCCGCGACCTGCTCGCTTACATGCTGCTGCACGAGGTCGGACACATTGTCCATGGCGATTCCCCGGCGCGCGTAGAACCGTCCGCAACCCCGAACCATAAACCGGGCTTCAACCTCGACGTCACCGCTCAGAAAGATCGTGAGGTTGCAGCGGACCGCTATGCCGCCGAGGCCATCTCGGCGGCAATAGCTGATCGCGGTACGGATCGCGGGATCGCCGCCGCTAAGATCGCGTTGACATTGTCTCAGATGTCATGGAACCTGGCGGGACACCGGGTCCTCGATAATTTCGGGGGCACAGTTTTGCATCAGCCATCGCTGTTCCAGGACGCCGGGTTGTCGCACCCGAATCTGGAATGGCGGATACTTGTGGTGAACGACGCGATTAGTTCAACGGAAGCATCGCACCACCTGCTGACCGACTTTGAATCGGCGCGACGGGCAGCGCCCGATACGCACTATCGCGCGCCGACTCCCTGAAGCGGCCTGCCGTGATGTCAAAATGCACATTCCGTCCGAATTTGTTCGTCACCCTAGCTCTTGGGGCGAGCTTGTGCGGATGCAGCAGCGGCCCGCAGACGCGGCTGCCGGCACAGTACGGACTCTCTGAAACCGCGCTGGGCAGGCCGATCGCCGAACAGGCGATCCTGTTTGCCAATCTTGCCTTGCCGCCGGACCAGCGGCTTCGCCTCCAGCCAACCTGGGCGCGGTCCGGTTTTTTCCCGGCACAGACATTCAGCACGGACGCCACACAGCGCAACTTTCGCGTCGCGCTGGTAACGGACCGGGGTTTCGACGACGGTTTGGTCTTTACCAACGCCGAGACTGTCCCTGTTTTCTTGATCGACAGGCAGTCGCTAGGCGATGCCGAGACGGCCTTCGTTCCGGAAGGATGCCGGTGCATATTTCTCAGTGTTTACAGCCTGGACCACCTTTCCGAGCAACTGTACCTGGTTGGTCCTCACGCTTCCGGTCAACATAGCTCGTTCGACAAGGCCATCGCGCTTTCGCTCGTATTTCTGCACGAACTGGGACACTTGCACTTTGGCGATCGCACTAGCTACGCTTCGAATGCCCGTCTCGACCTCGCTGAGATCAATGCCCCGAGCCGGTCGATTTCCAATCCCGAGGTGCGGGCCGATGCATTCGCGTCGGAAATCGTCCGGTCGGCCTGGGCCTCCGGGGAGATGCGCTCCGGGTTGCCGGGACCTTATGGCAGAGCCGCCATCGCGAGCAATATTCTTCGTGTAGTGTGGACGGGATTCAACCTCTACGATGTGAATTACGATCCACAAGGAATTGTTGGTGGAAACCCGAACTATGGCCTGTTCCAGCAAAAAGGTTATTCGCATCTCAATCTGTATCTGCGGCTTCTGATTTTCCTTGAGCAAACGGATCCCAAAGCGACACGCCGTCAGTATCTTGAGCGAATCAGCCAAGCAATTGCACATACAGGCGCGACTGAGTAGTGCCGCGCGCGGAGTACATGCTGGGCGATATAACCCCTCGTGCTCCGCAAGAACCTCGTACACGATAGGGGAGGGGTCGGGCGCGCTACTAAAGCGGCGCGCCGACCTGGTCGAACGAAGATTTCGCCCACTGTTAAAAAACAAGTGGCGCTGCCACCTGCGCCGGACGCGAGAATATCCTGAAGCGGCAGTTGGCCCCATGTGAGTGCCTTCAGGCTGGGCCCGGGGCGCCATCTGTCGGTAAAAGCACCCCGTGAGAGCTGAAAAAACAAGGCAACACGCTCGCTTTCGGATTATCCAACTGCTCATCGGCCAGAATCGGCCCGAAAGCGCAGCGGAAATCCAAAACGACTCTCGCCTTTTGCCCCTTTTACAACAAATCCCCGATTCAGGGCCCAAACTCTCTTACGATTTACGATTTCACTTGACATCGGACAATCCGCCTGGTAAGTTCCGCCACAACTCTGCGATAAGGAAAGCAGAATCTATTGGGGGGATCTTATGGCTCGCTTTTTGGGATGTTTGTTTGTGGTCGTCTCGATGGTTTCGATCGCCTCCGCGCTAAATCCTCCTGCAAGCGACCCACAAGCCCTTACCTATGCCAACCAGTCCTTAGTGGCCCTTACAAATGGCACTAGCATTAGCGACGTAACGCTCACCGGCAACGTCACTTGGACCGCTGGATCAGAGAGCGACACTGGGAGCGCGACGTTACGCGCTTCGGGATCGGCCGAGAGTAGAGTGGATCTCGTGCTTGCCGGCGGTACCCGAACCGAGATTCGAGACGCATCGACCGGCAATGCGCAAGGACAATGGTTCGCACCAGGCGGAAGTTCGGGGTACTTTGCGCCGCAAAATTGCGCCACAGATGCAGTCTGGTTCTTTCCCGCTCTCGGGTCGCTGGCCGCCGGAACCTCGGTGGTTCTCTCATATATCGGCCAGGAAACATGGAACGGCGCGACTGTCCAGCATTTGCAGTCTTACGCGTCGCAATCCGACCAGAGTTCGGGTTCGGGCGCTCCGCTGAGCACGATGGATTTCTATTTGGACGCGACCACGTTCCTGCCTACAGCGCTTGTCTACAACGCGCACCCCGACACGAATTCTCTGGCGAACGTCCCTGTCGAAGTCGACTTTTCCAATTATCAGACCATTAACGGAGTCACGGTCCCGATGCATATTCAGCGCTATATGCAGGGCACGTTAAATGCCGACATCACAGTTGCCAGCGCCACATTCAATACCGGGCTGAGTCTCTCAATCTTCGCAATCAACTAAGAATTCCGAGACGGGAGAAGGTCATGAAATACATTCTATGCGCCGCTTTGATTCTAGCGATTGCGACTCCAGTTGCCTCATGCCAAGTCGCCGCGGGGACCCCGCCGTTTAACAGCTTCGGGGGTGGCCCGTTCGATGTGGTAAATCTGGGAAATCTGAACGTGCACCTCAAGGTGCCAATCTTTAGCAAGGCTGGACGGGGACTGCCGTTTCAATATGCGCTGGACTATGACAGCTCGGTTTGGCAGCCCTTGACAGTTAACGGCGTGCTGACCTGGCAACCCTCGGGCACATGGGGCTGGACCGGTACAAGTGTCGGCCACAATGGGTATATCACGTACGATTCCCACGAATACAATTGCGATCTGGTGGGCACGCATTATTGGTGGTACCAGAACTTTACGTATTACGCGCCCGAGGGCATGACCTATCATTTTGGCGGCTTCATGGAATATGACCCCACGAACTGCGATAATGGGAACACTCTCACATATAGCGCTATGGCCACGGACGGCTCCGGCATCACGCTAGCAACTAGCCTCTCGTCACACGGAGTTTTGCAAGCGACCACCATTACCAAACGAAATGGCACGGTGATCAGTCCGCCCGTCAATCCAACGGGTGGGGCGATCGCTTCCACGCAGACCGACCCCAACGGTAATCAGATTTCAGTGAGTAACTCCGGTGTATATACCGATACGCTGGGCCAGACCGCGCTGACTGTGTCGGGCACGAATCCGCTCCAGTTTACCTACACCGCCCCGAGCGGAGCGAGTGCTTCGTACAACGTGAACTATAGTTCTTACAACATAAAGACCAACTTCGGTTGTAGCGGAGTAACAGAATACACGGCAAGCTCCGTATTGCTCATCAGCAGCATCGGACTGCCCGACGGTACGCAGTACACATTGACCTATGAGCCCACCCCCAGCAACACCGGCTACTACACTGGCCGCATTGCGAGAGTGACATTGCCGACTGGCGGATCCATTAGCTATAGCTATACGGGAGGATCGAACGGTATCACCTGTGCTGACGGTAGCGCCTCTGGGTTGCAGCGAACATTAAGCCCAGACGGCGTGGCAAGCAACATATGGTCATACGTGCGTTCGGATGTGTCTGGAAACCATTGGACGACCACGGTTACGACGCCTCCGGATGTGGCGAATGCCTCGTCGGCGGCTGACGACACGGTAATCGATTTTCAGGCGGATGCGAGCGCTTCAAACCATTCGTTCTACGAGACTCAACGCAAGGTATACCAAGGCTCCCACACAAGCGGAACGCTTCTGCTGACCACGCTGATCTGCTACAACGGGAACTACGCCAATTGCACGACTACGGCTGTGAACAGCCCGATAACGCAGCTTGACGCGTACCGCGAGATCCCCAGCGGTCAGAATTCGCTGGTCGAGGTAGTTTTCAACAGCAACGGACTTCCGACCGACGCGAAAGAATACGGCTACGGCGTGGCAACCGGGAGTGCGCCCTCAAGTAGCTATCTCGTGCGCGAGACGACCACGAGCTATGCCACGATCGCGAATGGTATTGTGGATAGCCCCTACCAGATTATCGTGAACGGTGCAGCAGCTAAGACGACCTTCGGCTATGATGCAAAGGGCAATACCACGTCGGTGAGCTCTCTGACATCTGGGAGCAATTCACTTACCAGAAATATTTCATACAACAGCAACGGTACCCTGAACACCGTCACGGATGTCAATGGCGCGGTCACAACCTACAACTATACCGGCAGCTCCTGCAATAGTTCATTTCCCACCTCGATCAGCGAGCCGCTCAGCCTTTCGCGCTCGATGACGTGGGACTGCGTCGGCGGCGTGGAAAAGTCGGTGACCGACGAAAACGGAAATGTCAGTTCGATTTCCTATACCAACGCCTATTTCTGGCGTCCTGACGGCTCCACTGACCAAGGAAGCAACACAACGTCGATTTCTTATGGCACCTCTCCATTAACGGTCGAAGCCAGCCTTCCCTTCAACGGCACATCCTCGGCCGTCGATATTCTCGCCACCTACGACGGATTCGGAAGACCTCTGTACAGCCAGCGCAAACAATCGCCCGCATCGAGCACTTTCGATTCAACCGAGATCACCTACGATGACCTCGATCGCCCGGTGAAGTCGAGCATGCCGTACGCCGCCGCTGAGGGGGTTGCCATGGGTTCGGGAACTCCGGTTACGACGAGCGCCTACGACGCACTGGGCAGGCTGGTCCAAGTGGTTGATGGAGGTGGCGGAACCTTCAACTGGACCTACACGAAACAGGATGTCCTGCAAGACATCGTCGCGCCCAGTGGGGAAAATGACAAGCAACGGCAATTTGAGTACGACGGTCTTGGTCGGCTCACGTCGGTGTGCGAGCTGACCACCGGAACCTTGTCCGGCACCTGTTCACAGAAGACCAGCCAAACCGGGTACTACACGACATACGTGCGTGATGCGCTGAACAATCTTACGAGTGTCACCCAGAACGCGCAGGCGGCTTCTGGGAGCCGGCAGACGCGCACCTACACGTACGACCTGCTCGGTCGGTTGACCTCGGAGAAGAATCCCGAGACCAACGGCGCGGCAGTCACCTATGTCTATGACACGGACTCGACATGTGGCACCTCGAATGGCGATCTCGTGAAGCGGACCGATGCGGTCGGAAATGTCACCTGCTACAAGTACGACAGTCTCCACCGTCTGACGAGCGTTACGTACCCCAGTGGCAGCTACGCTGCAGCAACCCCCACCAAGTGTTACGTTTACGACACGGCGACCGTCAATTCGCAGACAATGCCGAACGCGCATGGGCGGCTCGCCGAGGCTTATACCGGCACTGGAAGCAGTTGCCCCACCTCAACCAAAACTACCGACCTAGGATTTGGATATTCGGTTCGCGGGGAGGTGAGCGACGTGTATCAGTCCACCGCGCACTCTTCCGGTTATTATCATGTGTCGGCAACGTATTGGGCGCACGGATTGCTCAACATTTTGACTCCGAACATCTCCGGTTTGCCTACTTTCAAGTACGGCGGCACCGGCGGAGGGAATCTGGACGGAGAAGGGCGGCTCAAGGCGGTCACCGTCACCTCAGGAACCAATCCGGTGTCGAGTGTGGCCTATACGGCCAGTGGGACGACCGAGCCGATCGGGTCGCTGACGCAGGTCACGCTGGGGTCGAGCGATACCGACAGCTTTCAATATGATCCGAATACCGGGCGCATGACCCAGTTCAAGGCCACCATCGGTGCCAGCCAAGACCAAACTGGCAACCTGACCTGGAATGCGAACGGATCGCTCAGCAAGCTGGTGATCACCGACGGAGCGAACTCGGCGAACGCTCAGACCTGCAACTATACCCATGACGATCTGGGCCGAATTGCGAGCGCGAACTGCGGCACCAGCATCTATAACCAGAATTTCACCTACGACCCGTTCGGCAACATCACCAAAACCGTTCCGGGCGGAAGCACAGGAGGGTCGTTTCAGCCGACCTATTCCACCTCGACCAACCGCTAC
>JBBQVN010000029.1:0-31516 GCA_038211475.1 Terriglobales bacterium
CGCAGGTTGTCGTTGAAACTGCGCGACAGCGACAACGCGGAGTAGGAGCCCGCTCCGAACGAGCTGTTGAATTTCGAGTAGCGGAAGTCTGCGCGCACAGCGATGTACGGCACCCGCCCCAAGGTCACGCCCAACAGCTCGTTCAGCGAAGCCTTGGCGTCGCCGCTGCGGCTGCTGCGGCCAAGATCGCCGTAAAGCCAAATCTGTTTGTGCACTTCGACCCGTGCCCCCGCGCTGAATCCCTGAAAAAGATATTTGTCGAGCAGTCCGGTTCCGATCAGCGACGGGTCGAAGGTGGGGATATCGCGAAAGTAACTGTGGTTGAGCGTGAGTTCAACCCGCGGCAACGGTTGAAAGCGAATCGTCAGAAAACTGCGTCCTATGCCAGCTCCAGGCGAGGTCACGGCAGCATTCCCCTTGGGGCTGTCCGCCTGCAAGGAATGGTAAACCGAAAATTTCTGTTTATAGAAAATGCCGTTTTCAAAGAACACGAAGGGGCGGTCAATCTGCCACTTCAACGTGCTGATGCCGAATCCCGAAGTGCTGGTGTAGTGCAAATCGTCATAGCTGCCGCCCTCGAAGTTGATGAAGGCGCCACCAATTTTTCGGTCGGGATTGTAGTTGTAGGAAGTCGGGTCTGGCGTCGAACCCGCGAACACTCCCAGGGTCACACCGGGGTGCACGCGACGGCCAAAATATCCGCCGTCAATGGTGTCGAGACTGCTGGCCCAAGGCAGATACAGCCGCCCCACCGCCGCCACCCACGCCGAATTCGGGTTCTGATAACTCAGGCTGAGGTGATAGGTCCGGTTCAGCAGGTTTTGCAGAGTCTGCGTCCCGGCCCCGGAGTGCGAATTCATACTGCCGCGCCAGTATCCGCTCAGGTTCCAGTAAGTGCCGTTGATGCGCGTGATATCGCCGCGAAAAACCACCCCGACGTTCGAACTGCTGGATCCGCCGCTCCCCGGACTTGAGATCCCCGAGTAATCCAGGCCGAAACGTCCGCGAGCGCGGTTCACCGAAGGCAGCGGGGGGCGCGGCACTTCTTCGCGCGCCTCGTCGTCCAAAGTATCGCCTTCAGTAAAGCTGATCACCATGGGATATTTTCGGGTCGCGCTCAGCGCGTTCTTTTGCACCAGCGCTTCCTGGTCGGCGGTGGAAAGAGAAGCGATGTCACCGGCGATCAGCGGCCGCTTGGGGGATTGAATGCGAGCTACTGCGGAAGTCTCGGCGACTGACAGCACCACCAGTTCCGCCACCACGCCCGGCAAATCATTCTCCGCTGCCGGCGCGGCACTCTCCGCGGTCACCGCTCGCGGCTTCGCTGTCCTCGGCTCGCGCACGACCAGCTTCACGCCTTCCGCGAGTCCGGCACTGCGTCCTCCGTCCAGATACACCGCATCGGCGGCAACATACTTGATCTTGAAAACCGTTTGCAGATCCTGGTTGGCGTCTTCCACCAACGAACTCGTCCCCGCCGCATCCGCCGTCGCGCCCCGCGTCGCATCCGCCGTCGCTTCAGCCGCGTCCTGTGGGCGAATGCTTGCAGAGTCAGGTCGCGTCTTCAGCGCCGGCGAAGCTTGCGCCACGGCACTGCTCAACAGGAGAAGAACAAATCCGAATTGTCGGGCTATCTTCATTGTTCTTCTCACTGTCAGCGCTGTGGGGGGAGGGCATCGTTCTCACTCAATTGCTTGCAGTTCCGTGGCCCTTGCTTATCCGCCGCCACTTCCTGTGGGGTGGCAGGCCAAACAATTCGTGCTGTTGTACACGTATCCGCTCACTCCCTGGTGGTGACTGTCTGTTTCCGCCTTGGGATGCGAATGACAACCCGTACAAGTAAAGACTTTGTAGTCGTTCGCATTGGTGTGGCAGTCGGTGCAAGTGCTAATGCCATGATGCGGCGTCGGAAAATAAGTGTGGTTGAACACTGCGCCCAGCCAGGTCTGCGTGGTATGGCAGGTCTGGCAAGTGGTCGGGAAGCCCGCCGCCATGTGGTTCGGATTGGTGGTGCTCTGATACTGGGACTTGTGGCAGCCGTAGCAATCCGTCGGCAGCGTAGTGTAGTTATTGTTCACGTGGCAACTGGCGCAGGCCAGCGTGGTGTGCGCGCCGGTCAGCGGAAACGGCGTGTTGTTGTGGTTAAACGTCGAGTCCGTCCACACCGTGGTGCCGTGGCACAACTCGCATTGCTGCGGAAATCCCGCCGCCGCGTGGTTCGGATTGGTGGTGCTGTTGTATTGCGTCAGGTGGCAATCCACGCAGGCCGCGGTCTTCAGGTTGTAGTTGTTGTTCACGTGGCACTGCACGCATTGCAGCGGCACGTGTGCGCCCGTCAGGGCAAAGCCGGTGGAGGCATGGTTGAAGATCGCCCCCGCCCAGGAGGTCGTCGAGTGGCACGATTCGCAGGTCTGGGGAAAGCCGGACGCCACGTGGTTGGGGTCCGTGGTCGCCTGGTATTCCTTCAGGTGGCAATTCACGCAGGCCCCGCTAGTTAAGTTGTAATTGCCATTGATGTGGCACTGCGAGCAGGCCAGCGGCACGTGAGCCCCCGTCAGCGCGAAGCCGGTGGAAGAGTGGTTGAATGTCGCGTTCAACCAGTTCACCGTGCTATGGCAGTTCTGGCAGGTCTGGGGGAAGCTCTGCGTCACGTGATTCGGATCGGTTGCCCCCTGGTACTGGGGCAGGTGGCAGTTCACGCAGTCCGCGGTCTTCAGGTTGTAGTTGTTGTTGATGTGGCAGAGCGAGCACTGTAACGGCACGTGCGCGCCGGTCAACGGAAATCCGGTGTTGCTGTGGTTGAACGTCACGGTCAGCCAGGTAGTGGTGTTGTGGCAAGTGGCGCAGGTCTGCGGGAATCCCGACTGCGCGTGGTTGGGGTTGCTGGTGTCCTGGAAATTCTTCAGGTGACACGACACGCACTCGGTATTCGTCAGGTTGTAGTTATTGTTGGTGTGGCACTGCGAACACTGCAACGGAGCATGCGCGCCGGTCAGGGCGAATCCCACCAGGGCATGATCGAAGAATGCCGGCATCCAGGCCGCAGTGGTATGGCAGTTCTGGCAAGTCTGGGGCAGGTTCAACTTCACATGACTTGGGTTGTCCGTTCCCTGAAATGCCGGCAGATGGCAGCCCACGCAAGTCGCAGGCGTCCCCTTAAACTGCCCTCCGATGTGGCACTGCGTGCATTGCAGCGTGGTGTGCACCCCAGTTAACGCAAAATTCGTAAACTTACTGTGGTCGAACTTCGCGTCAAACCACGTATTCACGCTGTGGCACTGCTCGCAAGTCGTGGGAAACGCCGTCGCCACGTGGCTCGGGCCCGAAGTATTCTGGTAAGTTTTGGCGTGGCAGCTATAACACGCGGTGGAGAGTCCCTGGAACTGTCCCGTCGCCGCGCCCGTGTGGCACGTTTCGCACTCCAGCGCGGCGTGCCCTCCAATTAATGGAAACCGGTTCTGGTGTTCTTTGACCTGTTGAATCGCGACGTTCCATCCCTTCACCGAATGGCATTGCTCGCAAGCCGCGCCGAACTGGCCCTTGTGCAGGTCCGCGTGGCACGACGAACACTTGGCGCCTACGTTGGTGAAGACCGGCTTGACGTGGCACTGGGTACACTGCACCCCTTCGTGCAATCCGCGCAAAGGGAACTTCGTCTGATTGTGGTCAAACTCAGGAATAGCGCGGATCGGCGTCCAACCTGCTTCGGTGTGGCAGCTCTCGCAGGGCAGGGTCAGGTTGCCGTGAGGGCTGTGCGTGCTCTGCGCTGGCCTTGCCGTCTGCGATCCGGGCATCGGCAGCAACATCCATGCAATCACGAAATGTGCCGCCAGACCCGAAATCACAAGTCCCCTCGTTTCCCCTCGTCCAAAAATTGGTTTTACACGTTCAAGAATTCAGCAAATGGCCGCGTAGCCATCTTGTGTGTTAACAGCAAAGCAATTAATCCTCCATTCTGATGATCGGCTTTTTCTTCTTCGCGGTCTGTGACGCCGCGCCCATTTCCCAAATAAAAAAGAGCAGCGATGTTGCGTTTCGCAACACCTCCCAACCCGTCTCAGCGATGTAACTTCTTCTGTTCTTTGTGGATTTTTTACGGTCGAGGAACTTGGACTACGAGGTCGAAAAGTTTTGACAGTGCACTTCGTCACGTCCAACGGCTTGCAACATCTGCTTGCATCCCTAACTTGCTTGCATCATTGCGCAATTGTTTTAAACTTCGGATCGGCGCCATGGCACGTCGCGCATTCTTTCGGAGTCGGCTTGTAGAACAGAACCGGCCTGCCCTCGATCTCCCGCATCGCGCTGTGGCATTGCGCGCAACGCACATTTTGGTGCGCTCCCTTCAGTGCGAAGCTGGTCCGCTTGTCGTGATCAAACACCGATGGCTTCCACTTGTTGCTGTTATGGCAACTGGCGCATTCCGTCACTCGAACTCCATCGGCAAATTGTCCCCCATGAATATCGGCATGGCAGTCTTCACACTTCACCGGTGCTGCGCTGAAGTTCACATGCAGCAACGTGGTTTCCAGGTTTGGCGGCTTGTGGCAGTCGCCGCACGCCACTCCCCGGTGCGCTCCCACCAGTGCAAACTGCGTGCTGGCGTGATCGAATCTTGACAGTTCCTTCCAGGCTTTGGTGGAATGGCAGGCCTCGCATCCCGCGGGCTTTCCGGATGCCAACAATTGCTGGGTGCGCTGGGCAAACTCTCCTTGATGCTGGTCTTTGTGGCAACTGGTGCAAGTCAGTGGATCAAAGTGATACGGCGTCAGCGGCTTCCCGTCTAGCGGCCTTACATTGGCGCCCTCCATTGGCTTGTGACACTCACCGCAGGGCACTGCCAAGTGCCCGTCGGTCAGCAGAAATCGCGTTTTCCTGTGTTGTTCCAGCTTAAACAGCGAAGGTTTGTACCCCTTCAAGTTGTGACACTGCTCGCAGCGGTTCAAGTATGGCGCTGCTGCGAATTGCCCGCCGTGCTCATCCTTATGGCAGTCCAGGCAGCGGGCAAATTTGATCTTGAACAATGTCTCTTTGCCCTTTGGAATGTGGCACTGCGCGCACTCTACCTGGGCGTGCTTGTCGACCAACGGATACGCGGTCGCGGCATGCTCCTTCAGCCCGAACTTCGCCGGCTTCCATCCCTGCTCGTTGTGGCACGATCCGCATTCGCCCTGGTCAGCACGCTTCGCAAACTGGCCGTTATGCGGATCTGGCTTGTGGCAGTCCGCGCATTTGGCGAATGCCACCTCTTTCTTGAAATCGCCGTTCTGGTGACACTGCAGGCAATCCAGTCCCTGATGCTTGCCGACCAGCGGGAACTTCGTCTTCGCGTGGTCAAAGCTCAGGTTCAGCCCGCCCACCGATACTCGCTTCCACCCACTCGTGTTGTGGCACGATTGGCAGGTCTGCGCGAAGCTTCCGTGATGCACGTCAGCGTGACAGTCGGAGCACTTGCCAAACGGCAGCCCCGCATAGCGGGGCTTGCCATCAGGTGCGGGCGTGTGGCATTTTTGGCAAGCGACCTGGGCGTGCAGTCCGGTCAATGGATATCGCGTTTTGGAATGGTCAAACTGCTTGGTCGTCGTCTTCCAATCGATGAAGTTGTGGCACTGCTGGCAGTTCTGTCCCAAGCGTCCGTTGTGCTGGTCCTGGTGACACGTGATGCATGCCGTTGAAATTCCTAGAAAGGTTCGCGCCGGATCTTTCATCCTGATCGCTGCGCGTTCCGCTCCCCCAATGTGGTCCGGCGTGTGACATCGGTTGCAAGTTAAGCTTTCGTGCTTCCCTTCCAGCACATAGCCTGTCTGCTTGTGCTCAAACTTCTTGAGGTCCCACTTGATCAGCGGGAAGTCGGAACCGTTATGCTCCGAGTGGCATCGCGCACACTCCTGACTTGACCCTGCTCGAATTCCATACGACCAGTGCAATCCGCGATGTGCCGACAATCGGCCCGCGATCTCTGTGTGGCAATCGAGGCAGCGAAAAACTGGCTCCCCTCCGCCCAGCTTGTGGCACGATGCGCACTGGGTTGCACCTTCCAAAGATTTGTGGGCTTTCGAAAGCGCGCCGGGAGAAATTTGCGCGGCTGTCGGCGCAACTACCCACGCCGCAAAAATTAGCCCCAGCACAAATCCGCGCGTCTGCACGCGCAATCTCATGCAATCACCTCTCCGTTCGGCCACGCCCTCCGACCTTCGAGTGTACGGCGAGCCCTAAGTTGTGGCTGGTGATGTGCTCCCTACTTATTTTGCAGCGACAAACTGGCAACTTATTTGAACTCGATTCCCATTATGGGAAATCGCACTTGGCGCTATGACCGAGCCGTATCCTGCTGTCACGACTCAACTTAGCTCGTTCAGAGCCAAATTGGACGCGGAACTGGCCAGTATATGACCCAACGAGCGGACGAGCACAAGTAAAGAAATCTGACCATTGCAGTCCAGAAAACTCTACGCTTGGAGTACGGCTTCACAAAACTGGACGGACACGATCTCATGACTTATTCCGACCTCCCCACTTTCAAGCGCCAGGAATCTATATTTGTCGTCCTCAATCTGGCTCTGCTGATTTTCCTGCTGCTGCTCCACCGTCTCTCTTCGTTCTGGGGCATCATCACTGTGCCCCTGATGTTGTGTTTGGTCGGTGCTTGCGTCGTCAGTGTTGCGGAGGTGGCATGGGTGCAACATCTCGAGAATCCCCTCTCCGACCGTGCCATTGCCGTGCTCACTTGGACTTCGATCGTGTTCTATTTAGTGTTGGCTTGCACGCTGACAAATTTGGATGATCACGAAGACACTCCTTATTTTGTGCTGATGGTAGTCCCGATCCTGCAAGCCGCATTTCGTTTCAGCCTGCCCGCGGTCGTGGCCGTGGTTGGCGTAGCCAGCTATCTGAATTTTGAGATGGTCAGCCAATTCTTCGCCAAACATCCACCGGTGGAGATCAGCGAGTATGTCGAGGCCGGCATGACCTCGGTGATTTTTGCCATCGTCGGCATATTGGTTTGGTTGCTGGTCAAGCATCTTCACGAGAAGGAGGCGCGGCTGGCCCGTAACTTGCTAGAGCTGGAGCAAACGCGGGAAAAGCTGCTGCGGGAAGAAACGCTGGCCGCAGTCGGCCGACTCTCTAGCGCGATTGCCCACGAAATCAGAAATCCGGTCGCCATGATCTCCAGTTCTTTGGCCATGGCGGCGCGAGGCGAAATGAATTCGCAACAGCAAAATGAAATGTATGAGATTGCCGCCCGTGAGGCCTCGCGCCTGGAAGTCTTAACCCAGGAGTTTTTGAGTTACGCGCGCCCTCGCAAGCCCGAAGCCGAGCCTACCTCGGTCAGCGACACTCTGGCCTATGTCGCCAGCGTGTGCCGGGCCAAGGCCACGGCGAAGCAGGTCTTCATCGAAACCGACGTTCCTGAACATCTCCACGCCGAGATGGATGCGCCCCAAATCCAGCAGGCTCTGCTCAACCTGGTGATGAACGCAATTGACGCTTCGGCGCCGGGCGGAACTGTGTGGCTGCGCGGCTCCCGCTCCGACGGCAACATCAATATCGAGATTGAAAACTCCGGCCCCGCAATTTCCAGCGCTGACCTGCCCCTCATCTTCGAGCCGTTTTACACCACCAAGCCGGCGGGCACTGGACTCGGCCTCTCGATCACTCGCAACATCGTGCGGGCTCACGACAGTGAGCTGATGCTGGCCCGCAACCAGCCCAATGAGATTTGTTTTTCTTTCCTCCTGCCCAGTGCGGACAGGCCCATCCCCGTAGCACCGAGAGGTAAGTAATGGCGAGAATCCTGATCGTTGATGATGAACCTCACATGCGTCGTATCCTGGCCTCGAACCTGCGTCAGGACAAGCACGAGATCTTCGAGGCTGCCGGCGTCGAAGAAGCCAAAAGCCAGATCGCGAATGAAGACTTCGATGTCATCTTTACCGACCAGAAGATGCCCGACGGCGCCGGGCTGCAGGTCTTGGCCGCCGCCGTCGACTCCGATTCCACAATCTCAGTGGTGTTGCTTACCGCGGTCGTCTCCATCGAACTCGCGGTCGAAAGCATGCGCCTCGGCGCCTTCGATTTCCTGACCAAGCCGTTTCAGCCCGAAGTGGTTCGCGCGGTCGCAGCTCGGGCCGCCCAACGCACTCGTCTGCTGCGCGAAAACGCCATGCTCAAGGGTACGGTGGTCCGCTTGGAAGGCGCTTCGGAGATCTTCGGAGCCAGTTCCGCCATCGCCGCCGTTCGGGAGAGGATTGCTCGCGTCGCGCCCACCCACGCCACCGTTCTAATTACCGGCGAGACCGGCACCGGCAAGGAATTGGTCGCCCGCGCCATTCACCGCAACTCCTCGCGCGCGTCCAAGCCCTTCATCGCCGTTAACTGTGCCGCCTTCACCGAGACTCTGTTGGAAAGTGAATTGTTCGGGCATGAGAAAGGTGCCTTCACCGGCGCCGACCGAGCCCGCCAGGGCTTGTTCGAAGCCGCCCACGAAGGCACCCTGTTTCTCGATGAAGCGGGCGAAATGTCCATGGCCGCCCAAGCCAAGTTGCTCCGCATCCTGGTGGATGGACAGCTCCTCCGTGTCGGCTCCACCAAGCCGCGCGCCGTGGATGTGCGCGTCCTGGTCGCCACTCACCGCGACCTGCAGCGCCGCGTCCGCGAAGGCACGTTCCGCGAAGACCTCTACTACCGTCTGGCGGTGGTTCCCATCGAGATTCCGCCCCTCCGCCAACGCCGCGAAGATATCCCCGAGCTCTGCGATTTGTTCTCACGCCAGATCGCCACTGAACTCAAGCTGGCGCCCCGCCGCCTCAGTGCCCAGACCACCGAGAGCTTGCAACGCTACGACTTTCCCGGCAACATTCGCGAATTGCGCAATCTGATCGAGCGCGCCTACATTCTCTCCAGCCGCGAAGAGCTTGGCCCGGAAAATTTCCCCGTGGCCCACATGCCTGAGATGGCCGCCATCGCCTTGCCTCCTGCCAACGGCAAGCCCGCGGCAATCGACCGCACGGCAGTCGAACCTGCGAGCGGCCCCTTCGACCTTACCGAACACCTGGAGCGCATCGAGAAGGATTTGATTTTGCAGATGTTAAATACCACGGGTGGGGCGCAAGCAGAAGCCGCTCGCCGCATGGGTCTTTCGCGCAGCGCACTGGCCTACAAACTCAACAAATATGGGATCCGTTCCGCGCCCGAACCAGCCGAAATCGTCACCGCGACGGCAGGTTGATTTTTCTTTGCGAATCCGGCGCCTCCACAGTTTCGCGGGCGCCGTTTTTTTGCGCTCACTACCATTAGCGCTTACGACGATTACGACGCGAGAGCGTAGCCCCGCGGCCGGCGCTCTCCCGCCATCAGCAGGACCGTCACCGCTTCTTCCAGCGAAGAAATGTCGAACCGCGGCGCCAGTCCGGTCCGTTCCAACAGCTCATACACAAAGTGCGAAGGGCTCGCCAGCTTCAATTGCACTCCGTGTTCGGTGGCCCAGCGCCGCAGGTACACCAGCGCCCCCAGCCCGCCGCCATCCATCATTTCCACTTCCGACAGGTCGAGCACCACGATGCGTGCACTTTCAAACTGGGTCACAATCTCGCAAAACGCATCCAGTTCCTCGCTGCGAACCATGCGCCCCACCGCTCGAACCATCACCACTTCTTTGGATTCTTGCATTTCATAATGCAGGTTCATTTCTATCTCCTACACTCTTACCTACGTACAGCCTGGTTGGGAAGTTCCCTGACTTTTGATGTCACTTCATTAGACGTTCCATCCCGCCAAACGTCTCATCCATTCCACTCGCGCCAAGTGCTTGAAAATGCTGCGACAACAGCATCCTCGCACAGGTCTGTTAAAATCGTGAGAATTCTTTCATGACTCTAGATCACGTCCAAATTGTCTTCCAGTTGATCAGCTTCCTGTTCGCCATCAGCGTGCATGAGTCGGCGCATGCCTGGATGGCTTCGCGCTCCGGCGACCCTACGGCGCGCATGTTGGGCCGCATTTCCCTCAATCCCCTGCGCCACATCGATCCCGTCGGCACCGTCATCATGCCGCTGCTCGCCGCCGTCACCGGCTTCCCCATGTTGGGCTGGGCCAAACCCACCCCGGTCAATCCTCTGAACTTCAAAAATCCCGTCGCCGACGACATCAAGGTCTCCGTGGCCGGGCCCGTCAGCAATTTTCTGGTAGCTTTTCTCGCGGCAGGCCTGCTGTCAATGGTCGCGCTGGCTTGGCGCATGGTGCGCACCACCTCCAGCGCTCCCCTGCTTGGCTCCTGGATGCAACCCGTCGTCCTCCTCTTGCAAGCATTGATGTTCATCAATGTAGTGCTCGCGGTTTTTAACCTGCTCCCCATTCCGCCGTTGGACGGCAGCCACGTCATCCGCCATTTTCTTTCCGAGCCCGTGCTCCGGGCCTACGACCAAATCGGCATCTTTGGCTTGCTCGCCTTGGTCTATTTTGGTGGACGGTTTCTGACTGCTCTCATCCAGCCCTTTATTCAGTTCTTTAACTCCCTGGTGGTGGGATCCTAAATGGCCGTTCCCTCCCACAATCGCAAGCGCGTGCTCAGCGGAATGCGTTCCACCGGCAGGCTCCACGTTGGCAATTACGTGGGCGCGCTCGAAAACTGGGTGCGCATGCAAAACCAGTACGAATGTTTTTTCTTTATCGCCGACTGGCACGCTCTCACCACCGACTATGCCGACACTTCCAAGGTAAAAGAGAACTCCCTCGAGGTCCTGCTCGATTGGCTCGCCGCCGGACTCGACCCCGAACAATCCACTCTGTTCATCCAGTCACACGTCCCCGCCCATGCGGAGTTGCACTTGCTGTTCTCCATGATCACCCCGCTGGGATGGCTCGAACGCGTGCCCACTTACAAGGAGCAGCGTGACAATATTCAGGGCAAGGATCTCGGCACCTACGGTTTCCTCGGTTATCCCCTGCTTCAGGCCGCCGACATTCTGATCTACCAGGCCGATTTCGTTCCCGTCGGCGAAGACCAGGTGGCCCACGTCGAACTCACGCGCGAAGTCGCTCGACGCTTTAATTTTTTCTACGGCAAGCCCGCCGATGTCTTTCCCGAGCCCGAGGCGCTACTGACTCCGTCCCCCAGGCTTCGCGGAACCGACGGCCGCAAGATGTCGAAGTCCTATGGCAACGCCATCTTGCTCACCGACCCGGAACCGGTTGTTCGCCAGAAACTTAAGACCAGCATGACTGACCCGGCCCGCGTCCGCCGCACCGATCCCGGCAATCCCGACCTCTGCCCCATCGGTGACCTGCACAAAATTTTCAGTTCGCCCGAAACCATGGCCAAGGTTGACGATGGCTGCCGCACCGCGGGCATCGGATGCATTGAGTGCAAAGGCTGGGCTGCCGAATCCCTGCTCACCATCCTCAAGCCCATGCAGGAACGCCGCAAGAAATACGAAGAGAATCCAAAACTCGCTTGGGATATTCTGCAACAGGGTTCCGCCAAAGCTCGCATCGTGTCCGGCGTTACCATGGATCAAGCTCGCGCCTCGATGGGCATGTCGCTCGATTACGAGTCGCCGAAGAATGACTCGTTAAAGAATGACTCGTTAAAGAATGACTCGCTAAAGACTGATTCGCAAAAAAACGACCCGCTAAAAAATGGCCCGCCCCCTTCGAAAGCATGACTCAACCGCCACAACCCGCCGCTCAGGACGCCAGCCAATCCAACTCGGCTTCTCCCGAAGCATCGTCCCCGTCGGCCCACAAGAAAGAACAAAATGATTCTTCCTTCGCCATCGCTCTCGGCGAACTCTATGAAGGCCCCCTCGACCTCCTGCTTGACCTGATCCGCAAACAGGATATCGATATTTACGATATCCCCATCGCCACCATCACCGCCCAGTATCTGGGTTATGTCGAGCGCATCCGCCAACTCGACGTGAACATCGCCGCGGAATTTATCTACATGGCCGCGGTGCTCATTCATATCAAGTCCAAGATGCTGTTGCCGCGCGACCCCCTGGCCCCACCTGGCGCCATCGACGACCCCCGCTCCGAGCTGGTGAACCGCTTGCTCGAGCACGAGAAATTCAAATCCGCCGCGCAAATGCTTCTGCAAAAACAGCAGATTGAAGATGCCGTCCTGTCCAACCCGTCGCTCAAGGAGTTCCTCAACGACCAAGGCACCGAACCGGAAATGGCCGCCGATGTCATCGACCTGGTCAAGACTTTTCAGCAGATCCTTGACCGCGCCCGCAATCGCCCCATGCTGCAAGTGGACGAGGAGACCGTCACCGTCGGTCAGATGATCGGCTACCTGCAACGCCGCCTCTCGATGGAAGACCGGCCCATCCGCCTGAAACACATGCTGCGCAACGTAGAATCACGCCAGGCCCTGGTGTGCATGTTCCTGGCCCTGCTGGAGCTAGTCCGACTGCAAGCCATCCAGGTCCGGCAGGAAGCAGTCTTCGGAGAAATCCTGGTGCGTAAGCACGCCCACTTTGATCAAGTGATTGCAGAGCAGGCAGCCGTTCGCGACGATTGGAGATGAGCGACTGAGATGAACATTGAAGAGAACGATTCGAAATGAACGATTGAAAATGACGATTGTCGATGAACCATTGGAGATGATTTGATAGAGTTGCGAATCACGCGCGCATGACTTGCGTATAACTCGCTCGTGACTGGCGGGTGACTCGCAGCCCAGCCCAGATTCGCCTCAGCCTGAAAAGATTCGCTCCACCCTGAAAACATGAGCCTCAAAGCCAAACTCGAAGCCATCATTTACGCCGCCGAAAATCCCATCGGGTTGGACTCGTTGTCTCAACTCGCCAAAGACAGCATCGTCGCGGAAAACCCACTCGCCGATGATGCCGCCATCAAATCCCAGGTCCGCGCCGCCGTCGAGGAACTTCTCGCCGAGTACGGTTCCGCCGATCACGGCATCGAAATTCGACAGGTAGCCGGCGGCTACCGCATGTCCACCAAGCCCGAGCAGCATGACGTGGTGCGCGCCTTCGCCAAGAGCCTGAAGCCGCCGATCCGCCTCTCGCTGCCCGCGCTCGAAACCCTCGCAGTGGTCGCCTATAAGCAGCCCGTGACCGTGCCGGAAATCAGCGAGATTCGCGGTGTGGACTCGGGAGGCGTCATCGCCACCCTGCTCGACCGCAAACTCATCACCACTGCGGGACGCAAGGCTGTCATCGGCCGCCCCATTCTTTACAAGACCACCAAGGAATTCCTGCTCCGCTTCGGACTCAAGGACGTAGGCGAGTTGCCCAGCATGGAAGAGTTCGAAAAACTGGTAGCCGAATCCTTCGAGCCCGACATACTGCCACTAAGCGACCCCACCCCAGCCGAAGAAACGGCCGAGCCCGCAACTGTGTCCGAAGAGGACAAGGAGAGCGGCGGGGACAGCAGCGGGGACAGCAGCGAGGAGAGCAGCGAGGAGAGCGGGGGGGAGACCATCGAGGAGAGCAGCGAGGAGACCATCGCCCCAACTCGCACCTCGCGCCCCGGAGGGGCAACCCGAAAGTAGCCCAGCGCTTCAGCGCTGGGTACGCCAAAATTAAAATCAAAAAGTCCCGGAGGGACGACCGAACCCTCCATCGTTTGAAAATCGAAATTCGAAGCTCCCGCTCCGTAGTCCGCTTAAGATGGCTGCGCACATAGCGAGGATAGAGCCGGGCGTGGGGACGAGTCGGCGACCAACGACGCCCCCAATGTAACGCGATCGGTCGGCAACATTGCCAACCCTCTACTCTCCCCTCCGCGAGTTGTCCTGCTTTTCAGTACACTGAATAGAGTGACCGGCAGCCCTTGAGGGCGCTTCCGCCTCACCCCGCCGGAAGGACCTGAATGGCTGAAGAACGTTTGCACAAAATCATCGCTGCCGCCGGAGTCGCCTCACGCCGCAAAGCCGAGGAACTCATCACCGAAGGACGCGTCGTCGTCAACGGCGCCGTTGTCACCACACTCGGATCCAAGGCCGATCCCGCCACCGACCACATCCGCGTCGATGGCAAGCTGCTCAGCGCTCCCGACCGCCACGTGTACATCATGCTCAACAAGCCCAAGGGCTACATCACCACGGTTAGCGATGAGAAAAACCGCCCCACCGTGATGGACTTGATCAAGAGCGTGCATGAGCGCGTCTATCCCGTGGGCCGCCTCGACTATGCCAGCGAAGGCCTGTTGCTGTTCACCAACGATGGCGATCTGGCCGGTAAGCTGATGAAGGCTTCTTCCCACGTCGCTAAGAAATACGTTGTGAAAGTCGCGGGCCAGCCCAGCGAAGAGGGTCTGAACAAGTTGCGCAAAGGGATTCTGTTGCGCGAGCCCGGTGCCCGCACCGTGCAAACCGCTCCCGCCCTCATCACCCAGATCAAGGAAGCCGACAATCCCTGGTTCGAAGTCACTCTGATCGAAGGCCGCAACCGCCAGATCCGCAACATGTTCGAGGAAATCGGGAACCATGTCGAAAAAATCCGCCGCGTCAAGTATGGCCCGCTTTCGCTCGACGTGCCGCCCGGCGAGTATCGCTCCCTCACCCTCGCCGAAGTGGCGCGCCTGAAGGCAGCCGTGTCGGAAGCGTCCGCCGCCAAGACTACGGTCGTCGTATCGCGTACACCCCCGCCTCCGCGCCGCGAACCAACTCGTGCCGCAGCCGCACCCAAGCCGCCGAAAACTCTCGACGCCGCTCCGACGGAAACAATTCTGGATTCAGTGGCGCGCCGTACACCGATTCGTGCCTTCGCCTTTCGCAGCGGGCCGAAACGCACTGGTCCGATAGGCACTGAACCAACACGCAGTGAACCGAAACTCGGCCCAAAACGCTCTGGGCCACCGACCGGCAGACCATTCCGCTCCGGCCCTCCGCGCGAATCGCAACGTCGTGGACCTGAGCCAGCTGGATCTGAGCGACGTGGATCTGAACGACCTGGACCAGAACGACTCAGATCAGACAGGCCTCGCTTCGATCGCAGTGGCCCGAGCGGCAGACCTGCGTATGCAGGCCCGAAGCGCTCTGGGCCTCCAACCGGTAGACCTTCGCGCTCCGAACCGCCGCGCGAATTTCGACGTCCAGGCTCTGAGCGAACTGGACCAGACCGACCTGGATCAGAACGAACTAGACCAGAACGTCCTCGCTCCGGTCGCAGTTCCTCCAGCAGCAGACCCGCATATGCAGGCCCGAAACGCAGCGGGCCTCCAACCGGAAGACCATCCCGCTCCGGCCCTCCGCGTGAATCGCAACGTCCCGGCTCTGAGCGACATGGACCGGAACGACCTCGCTCCGATCGCACTGGACCAAGCGGCCGTCCCGCATATGCAGGCCCGAAGCGCAGCGGACCTCCAACCGGCAGACCCTCGCGCTCCGGCCCTCCGCGTGGACCAGAACGGCCTCGCTCCGATCGCAGTAGACCGAGCGGCCGTCCCGCATATGCAGGCCCGAAGCGCAGCGGACCTCCGCGAAGTGGATCAGGACGTCCCTCAGGTCGCCCGTCAGGTCGTCCCTCCGATCGTCGCGGTGGTTCAACTCGTCCCGGAGCAAGTACCGGGAATGCGCCGTTCTACAAAAACCGAGCCTCGTCACGGCCCCCATCCCGTCGCGGCTCAACACTGGCGCCCAAGCCGCCCGACGTGGCATCATAACCAGTCGCTATGAGCATTTTTTCTAATCTGGTCACGCCGCCGGTTCGCACTCTCGGCGGCTATATTCCTGGCAAGTCTCTCAAGCAGGCAGAGCAGGAGAGTGGCGTGCAATGCGTCAAGCTGGCGTCCAACGAAAATCCCTTCGGTCCCTCGCAGCGCGCAGTTGCCGCCATGCAGCGAGTGCTCGAAGAAACCAACTACTATCCTGATAACGACGTCACTGAGTTGCGCTCGCGCCTCGCGGAAAAACATGGCGTCGCTGCGGAAAACATTCTGGTCACTGCTGGATCGACCGCGCTGCTCGGCATCATGGCGCGCACCATGCTCGCTCCGGGTTTAAATGCCGTCACCAGCAAGCTGTCGTTTATCGTGTATCCCATTGCAACGAAAGCCGCTGGCGCGACGCTGATCGAAGTTCCTACGCTCCATCACGGTTTCGACCTCGACGCCATCCTGGCCGCCATCGATGCCAATACGCGGCTGGTTTTTATCGCCAACCCTAACAATCCCACTGGCACGCTGCTCGACGCTAAAACCGTGGAGCATTTTTTGGCGCAAGTCCCTGCGCACGTTGTAGTTGTGCTCGACGAAGCTTACTGCGATTTCGCCCAGCACTTCGCCGCCGCTCGCGGCGTGGAATATTCGCACTCGGTGGAACACGTCCGCGAGGGCAAGAACGTTGTGGTGCTGCGAACATTTTCAAAAGCTCATGGTCTCGCTGGACTGCGCATCGGCTATGGTATTGGGCCTAAAGAACTTATCGGATATTTTGCGCGCATGAGAACGACGTTTAGCGTGTCCAGCATAGCCGAAGCCGCCGCTTTAGCCGCACTTGAAGACGAAAATCACGTTCAGGTCGCACTTGCCAATAATGCCCTACAGTCACAATGGCTGCTAAAGTCTTTCCAGGCAATGGGTTACGACCCAGTGCCCACATGGGCCAATTTCGTCTATTGCGAGCTAAGTGAAACCGCAAGTGTGGTCGCCAAACGCCTACAATCCAAAGGAGTTATCGTTCGTCCCATGGGTCCGTGGGGAGCCCCAAATGCAATTCGCGTCACCGTTGGGACGCCGGAACAAAACCAAATGTTCGTGGCCGCATTCAAGAAGGTGAGGGAACACAGCCCGGCGACGATCACTCGCTAAAGTACTTCGACCACCGGCAAACGCGCCGCGCCATACAGTCCGGCATCGCTGCCCAAGAGCGCGCGCGTAATAATTGTTTTTCCTCCCGGCCCCGGCTCTACCATGGCCGATGCGCCTGACCCTCCGCCCGCAGGACTGCTTGGCGCCGTTGCGGCATACACCATCGAGCGTTGCCGCAACTCTTCAAAAATCGACGGCGCAAATGCTTCCCACGCGCTCGAGACGCCTCCGCCAATCACATACATGGGCAAGTTGAGCGCGTTGACCATTCCGCTCAACACAATTCCGAGTGCTCGTCCCACGCGGTGAAAAATCTTGCGCGCATCCTCATCACCCTGTATCGCCATGTTGTACAACGTCTTGGCGCTGAACTCCGCATTGGAATCTGCAGCGCGACTGAGCGCAGGCGCCGCGCCGCTGGCGATCGCTTCACGCGCCATTCTCACTATGGCCGTGGCCGAGGCATACTGTTCCAAACAGCCCCGATTGCCGCACTTGCACGGCGAACCTTCGGGTTCCACCGTGGTATGTCCAAACTCGCCGGCCATCCCGTTCATCCCATGCCAGACGCGTCCGCCGAGCACCAACCCGCCACCCACTCCGGTGCCCAGCGTGAGCATGGCCACGTCGGGTAAGTCACGTGCCGCGCCCAGCCACTTCTCGCCAAGCGCAGCCACGTTGGCATCGTTCTCCAAAATCACGCGCGTGTGCAACCGCTTCTCAATCTCAGAGCGCACCGGATAGTCCACCCATCCCGGCAAGTTCGGCGACTCGCGCACCATGCCAGTTTCCATGTCAATAATTCCAGGCACGCCAATGCCTATGCCTGCGAGTGAAGCCGTGGTCTGATATCTGGCGGCGAGATGCTGGATGGTATCGCACATGTCGTTGAGCACATGATCGTGTCCCAACGAGGTCTTGGTGCCGAGAGTTACTTTCTCAATGAGGGTGCCGGTTTCTTCGACCGCCGCAATACGGAGGTTGGTGCCGCCCAAATCAACGCCAATAGAAAATCTGGTCATAAGCGAAACCAAGGCTATCAAAACGTGAGGGAATTTACGAACGGGGGTCGGATGAAACATCGCCCTCGGTCTCCCGCCCAAGCAGAGCTTGAACGGGGCACCCCGTGGGGGGAGAACTGGCGGGCGGTCTTGCTGAACCATGGGATCGGGAGTTGAGGTTCCCTCGGTCTCCCGCCCAAGCAGAGCTTGAACGGGGCACCCCGTGGGGGGAGAACTGGCGGGAGGTCTTGCTGAACCATGGGATCGGGAGTTGAGGTTCCCTCGGTCTCCCGCCCAAGCGGAGCTTGAACGGGCACCCCGCGGGGGAGAACTGGCGGGCGGTCTTGCTGAACCATGGGATCGGGAGTTGAGGTTCCCGCGCTCCCGCCCAAGCAGAGCTTGAACGGGGCACCCCGTGGGGGGAGAACTGGCGGGCGGTCTTTGCTGAACCATGGGATCGGGAGTTGAGGTTCCCGCGCTCCCGCCCAAGCGGAGCTTGAACGGGGCACCCCGTCTTCATACTGCTTTACTTCTGGCACTTCGGGCAGTAATGGCTGCTTCGGCCGCCGATTACCACGCGTTTGATCGGCGTCTTGCACTTCAGGCACGGCTCGCCTCCTCTGCCGTACACACGGTGTTGCAACTGGAAGAAGCCGGCTTCGCCGTTGGCGTCCACGTAGTCTGAAATGGAGGAACCGCCCAGCGCAATCGCCTCTCGCAAAACTTCCTGCACCGCGACAAAGAGTGCGCCTAGTTTTTCCCGCGAAATCGTCGTCGCTCGCCGACGCGGACGGATTCCTGCGCGGAACAACGACTCGTCCGCATAGATGTTGCCCACCCCGCTCAACAGGCTTTGGTTGAGCAACGCGCTCTTGATCGGCGTCTTGCGCCGGCGAAACAGCTCGACGAATTTTTCGCGCACCACCTGCAGCGGCTCCGATCCTGGCGCGGCGAAATCGCGGGTCACACTCAGTCTGCCAAAACGACGCGGGTCGACAAAACGCAGCTCGCGTCCGGAGGCCAGCCGCGCGATGGCATGGGTATGCTTGGCGATCTCGGCTTCTGGCGAACACAGCTGCATCCGCCCGGTCATGCCGAGGTGGACGATCCACTGCGCATGGGGGCCGGGTTTGGCGCGTTTTCGAGCCGGTTCCAGGTCAACCACGATGTGCTTGCCCACCCTCCGCACGCCGGCAATTCGCTGCTGTTCCAGCGTCTGGACGATCTCCGCGGCGGGGGATTTCAAGGGCTCTTGCTTGGAGCCGAGCCACACCGACTCGATAACGTCCCCGCGGACGCGCTGGTCCAGGCCGCGCGCGATGGTTTCGACTTCAGGAAGTTCGGGCATGACTTATTCTTTCACTCGGGGGCGACAATTCACAGCAGGACTTCGCTACGCTCAGGAGGACAATTCTAAGGAGAACTCGAAGTCAGACTCGCGGAACTCGCTGCTCGACTCCAGCCCGGTGCGCACGTTATCATCATCTGTACACACCCTGCTTCACATTCCCCTGCATTTCAGGCTTGGCAATGATAATATGCCGTCGAGTGTGTGCGGAGGCGGTGCGGTACAGCAATTTATTTTTTCCGCGGAGCGTGCAGTGAGACGAGGCAGAACGGCAGTCGTTGTCGGCGCCCAGTGGGGCGATGAGGGCAAAGGCAAGATCGTGGACGTGCTCTCGGAAAGCTTCGAGGTCGTGGCCCGCTATGCCGGGGGACACAATGCCGGTCACACCGTCATCATCAACGGCAAAAAGTTTGTGCTGCAACTGGTTCCTTGCGGCGTGCTGCGCGAAGGTTGCCAAAGCGTGATTGGCAACGGAGTGGTTCTTGATCCACTGGCTTTTCTGAAGGAAGTGCAGTCGCTGCGGGACGTCGGAGTGGCGGTGGACGGCAACCTGTTCGTCTCTAACCGCGCCCACGTGATTCTTCCCTACCATCGCATGATGGAACTGGGTTCGGAGAACGCTCCAGGACGAGTCAAGATTGGCACCACCTCGCGCGGCATCGGCCCTGCCTATGAAGACAAGATGGGACGCCGCGGGCTGCGAGTGGCCGACCTGCTCGACCTGCCGCTACTGAAGACCCACATTGATAATGCCTGCCGCGAGAAGAACATGATCGCGCACGCGCTGTTTAACTCCGACCCGCTTGACCCGGAACAGATGTACGAGGAGTATGCCGCGGCGGCGGAGAAACTTGCGCCTTTCGTGTGCGATACCGCGCTGTTTCTGAATCGCGCCATAGCCGACAAGAAGTCGGTCATCTTCGAAGGCGCGCAAGGTACGATGCTCGACATTGACCATGGAACTTATCCCTTCGTCACTTCTTCCAGCGCGACATCCGGCGGCGCGGTGATTGGCACCGGGGTCGGCCCAACTAGTCTGGATATGGTAGTGGGCATCACCAAGGCCTATTGCACGCGAGTGGGCGGAGGCCCCTTCCCTACGGAGGAGCGTGATTCACGCGGAGAAGAATTGCGGGTCCGCGGCAATGAGTTTGGCGCGGTCACGGGCCGTCCCCGGCGCACGGGGTGGATGGACCTGCCGCTGCTGCGCTACTCCAATATGCTGAACGGCACCACCTGGCTGGTAGTCACCAAGCTGGACGTGCTCGATCATCTGAAAGAAATCCCAGTCTGCGTCGGCTACAAGGTGGACGGCCAGGAAACCGATTCCATTCCGCCGCAGGACAGCGGCTTTGCCAAGATCGACTGCATTTACCAGAACCTGCCGGGGTGGGCCACCCCAACCGATAGTTTCACCCGAGTGGACCAGTTGCCGCGCGAGGCGCGCCAGTATCTGGCGTTTCTGGAGAAACAGAGTGGGGCGCGGATTGGCATGATTTCCAACGGCCCCGACCGCGAGCAGACTATATTTGGGGACGAGTTTTTGGCTACACTAGGCAGACCGGTTCCGCGGCCCGCCCCACGCAAGCGAGGACCGAAACCTCGACGGAGCGATGCATGATCGTTTTGGCGGTAACCTGGATGGCAAAATCCGGACATGAAGCCGATGCGGTAGCCACCTTGAGCAAACTGACAGAAGAATCCCGCAAAGAGCCTGGCTGCGTGGTGTACCAGGTGCACCGCCACAAAACAGAACCTCGGCGGTTCTTTATTTACGAACAGTATCGCGATGACGCCGCCATGGAAGCGCATCGCAACTCACCGCATTTTCTGGAGTATGCCAGGAAAGTGCTGCCCAAGTTTGCCGACCGCGTTGAAGGTCACTTGTACGAACCGATCGGCTAGCGCGGACCCGGATTCTGCGTGGTCGTTTGCTGGGTCGTCTGCGGGGTCGTTTCCTGAGTCATCTGTTGGATCATTTCGAGGATCATCGGCCCTAACTGCGACACACTCCCCGCACCCAAAGTCAGAATCATGTCGCCTGGCTGCGCATCGGCCGCAACTGATTGAGCGGCTTCGGCGAATGAGGCCGCATATTTTGCTGCGTGCCCTCGGGCCTGCATGGCCAGAGCCAGCGCTTCGCCGCTAATGCCTTCAATCGGCTTCTCGCTGGCCGCATAAATGTCCAACAAGTACAGCGAATCCGCATCGCTGAAAGCCGTTGCAAATTCTGTCATCAGGTCTCGAGTGCGAGTGTAGCGATGGGGCTGGAACACTACGTGCACGCGACGGTAGCCGCACTGCCGCGCCGCCGCCAGCGTGGCGCGAATTTCGGTGGGGTGATGTCCGTAGTCATCCACCACACTGACGCCACTGGCTTGCCCTCGCAACTGGAATCGGCGATCCACTCCGGTGAAGGCTTCGAGGCCGCTGCGAATCTGGTCGGGGGTGATGTCAAGAGCCAAGCCGACGGCAATCGCCGCGGTCGCGTTCAGCGTGTTGTGGACGCCGGGAACATGGAGCGTGAACACGCCCAGGTCGCGGTCGCCGTAGCAAACTTGAAAGCGCGTGACCGGCTGGCCCTGGTTCGCGTCCGTTCTCGCCACCGGTTTGATCTGAAAATCCGCGCCCTTGCGCATGCCATAGGTCACCACACGGCGGTGCACCAGGCGCAGCAATCGCCGCAGCATGGGATCGTCATAACAGGCCACGACCGTACCGTAGAAAGGAACCCGATTCATGAACTCGACAAAGGTGCGGCGCACGTCGCGCATGTTGCGGTAGGTGTCCATGTGCTCGCGGTCAAGGTTGGTGACCACGGAAATAATCGGCGAGAGTTTTAAAAACGAGCGGTCACTTTCGTCGGCCTCGGCCACCAGGTATCGCGATTTCCCCAGCCAGGCATTGGAGCCCAGCGCGCCGATGCGGCCACCCACCACAACGGTGGGGTCAAGTTGGCCGCCGGCAAGCACAGCAGCCACCATCGAAGTGGTGGTCGTCTTGCCGTGCATGCCAGCGATGGCGATGCCGTACTTCAGTCGCATCAGCTCGGCCAGCATCTCCGCGCGCTGAATCACCGGAATGTGGCGGCGCCGCGCTTCGGCGACTTCAGAATTGTCGTGCGAAATTGCGGAACTGGTGACCACCACCTCAGCACGTGCCACGTTCTCAGCGCGATGTCCTTCGAAGATGGTTGCGCCCAGGCTGGCGAGCCGCTGCGTCAACGCGGAACCTTTCAAGTCGGAGCCGGAAATGCCAAAGCCGAGATTCAGCAGCACCTCGGCGATACCGCTCATGCCGATGCCGCCGATGCCGACGAAATGGACGTTCTGAATTTTGGCAAACATGCGATGGAGACTAGCTATTGTAGACGCGCTGGGCCGCGGTCGGGTTCCCACCCCGCAAGTTCGGCGGCCATGGCAGCGATTTCGAGCACTGCATTGGGATGCGACAACGACTTGGCAGCAGCCGACATTTGCGCCAGGCGGCCCGGGTCACTGAGCAGTGCGACGAGGGTTTCCACCAGATAGGAGGCGCCGAGGTCGCTCTCTTCGACTACGACCGAGGCTCCGGCACGTTCGAGCACACGCGCGTTGACGTTCTGATGGTCGTCGGCTGCACGGGGAAAGGGCACGAAAACCGCGGGCTTTCCGGCGGCGGTGATTTCGGCCACGGTGCTGGCGCCGGAGCGGCAAACAATCACATCGGCGCGAGCGAACATCGCCGGCATGTCATCAATAAACTTGTGCACCTCGGCGTCAAGACCGCGTTGGTGGTAGGCGGAAGCCACCGCAGCATAATCCCGTTCACCGGTCTGATGAATGATGGCGATGCCGGGAACGTGTGCGCTCAAGCCGGCGAGCGATTCGATCATCGCCTGGTTGATGGAGTGGGCGCCCTGGCTTCCACCGAAGACCAGCAACGTGGGACGTTGTAAGGCGGCGCGTGGCGCGATACGGAAAAATGCGTCGCGCACGGGAACGCCCGTCACCCGGCAGTTGCGGAAGTAGGAACAAGTTTCATCGAAGTGGACGGCGGCGGCGGAAACCCAGCGCGCGACCATGCGATTAGCAAATCCGGGAACCACGTTGGGCTCGAAGACCAGGGTTGGAGTGGCGCGCAAGATGGCGGCCATCATCGCGGGACCGGAAGCGTAGCCACCAACGCCAATCACGACGTCGGGCTGGAACTCGCGTAACATGCGGCGAGCGGCGGCGACAGCGAGAGGCAGGGCGAGTGAGGTCTTGAGGCGCGTTGCCAGGCTGACGTTTTTCAAAGCGCCCACTTCGACGAGGCGCAATTGGAATCCCGCCTGAGGGACGAGACGATTCTCAATGCCGCGTGAAGTGCCGATGAACATTACCTCGGCGCCATAGTCCTGCTTCAATTGTTCGGCGATGGCGAGGGCCGGGATGACGTGTCCCCCGGTACCGCCGCCAGCCAGAATTACGCGCATAGCATGACTATATCGTGGAGACGGCCTGGCTTAGGAATTGAAGATGGATCGTGAAGCGATGCTATTCGGTTTGCCGCGAAATATTCAGCAGAACGCCGATCGATGCCAGCGTCACCACCAGCGAAGAACCGCCATAGGACACCAGGGGCAGAGGGATGCCCTTGGTCGGCATCATGCCCAGCACCACGCTCACGTTGATGAAGGCCTGCAAAGCAATCATGCTGGTGATGCCGGCAGCGAGATAGCGACCGAAGGGATCCTGGGTGCGAAACACCACGCGTGCGCCGCGCCACAGGAAGATCGCAAACAGAGCGACCACGAGCACCGAACCTATCAGACCGAACTCCTCGGCAATGACGGCGAAAATAAAATCGGTGTGGGGCTCAGGAAGATAAAACAACTTCTGCTTCCCTTCCATCAAGCCCCGGCCACCAATGCCGCCGGTGGCCACCGCAATCAACGACTGGTTGATGTGAAAGGCCGCGCCCAGGCGGTCTTTGTCCGGATGCATGAAAGCGGTGATGCGGGCCATGCGATAAGGAAACAGTCGGATCAGAAAGTACAAGGGCAGCAGCGAGAAGACAAAGCTGAAGCCAAAATATTTCAGCGGCGCGCCCGCGATGAACAACACGCAGGCGGTGATGCCGAGACAGGCCAAGGCCGTCCCGAGGTCGGGCTGAAAAACGATTAAGCAGACAAACATGAAAGTGGGCACGACGGCCGGCAGCAGCGTGTTGCGCCCATCGGTCATAGTCTTAACGCGAGTGGCCAGAAAATACGCCAGAAAGAGAATGATGGCGGGCTTTGCGAATTCGGATGGTTGAAGGGAAATGGGTCCGAAGCGAAACCAGCGATGAGTGTGATGAGCGCGGTCGAGGAAGAAGACCGAGATCAAGAGCAGCGTGGTAACGCCCATGAGCGAGAACACAGCCGCGGGACTCTTCCAACGTTTGTAGTCGATGTGCATGGTGAACGCCATCAGCGCCAGTCCGATGGCAGCGCCCACCAGTTGTCGCAGCAGAAATCCGTATGGCGAGCCAAAGCGCTCTTTCGCCATTACCGCCGACGCGCTGAAGATCATGACCAGGCCGATGAAAATCAACAGCAGCGTGGTGATGAACAACCAGCGATCGAAACTGACGCGCTTCGGCATAGGACCTCCATTTCATCATGTTCGTAGTGGAGTCGGGCGGTAGGCTTAGTATGGCGCGGTGGAAATTTAGTAACTGATGTGGTTCGGCAGCGTGAAAGGCAGGGGCAGGCTGGGAGAAACTATCGGTCGGCGGCGAAAACGTGGAGGGATTTATTGGCTAGCGTGCATCGGGCCGGCGGCGGACTCTACAGTTTCCTCACGGCTTCCACAAAAGCGCGTCCGCGATGTTCGTAGCTTTGGAACTGGTCGAAACTGGCGCACGCCGGAGCCAGCAACACGACGTCGCCGGGCCGCGCAGCTGCCGCTGCCAGCGTGACCGCATTCTGCAACGTGCCCGCGCGCACCACGTCGGCGGCGCCGGCAATGTGGCCCTCAATCTTTTCCGCCGCCGCGCCGATGGTGTACACCCGCTTCACTCGCGCTCGCAGCAAGTGGTTCAGCACGCGGTAATCGCTGCCCTTATCCTTGCCGCCGAGGATCAAGTGGATGGCCGAAGGAAATGACTCCAGCGCCTTGATGGTCGCATCCACATTGGTCGCCTTGGAGTCGTTGTAATAATCGACGCCAGCGATCGTCGCCACGAATTCCAAGCGATGTTCAACCGCCTTGAACCCGGCCACCGCGCGGGCAATCTGCTCGGCGCTGCAGCCTGCCAGCCTCGCGGTGCACACTGCCGCCAAAACATTTTCCACGTTGTGTGCACCCTTCAAGCGGATGGCATCGACTGCCATGATTTCGCCTTCGCCGGCTTCGTCACGGAACACGATTTTCCCGGCGCGCACAAAGGCGCCGCGCTCGACTTCGCGCAACCGGCTGAACCAATACACCTTGGCCCGGGTGCGCGATGCCAGGCCCACACAGGTGGCATCGTCGGCGTTCAACACGGTGAAATCATCGGCTTGCTGGTTCTCAAAGATTCGCGCCTTGGCGTTGACGTAGGCGTCAAAATTTCCGTGGCGGTCGAGGTGATCGGGCGTGATGTTCAAAATAACCGCGATGCGGGGATGAAATTTCTGAATCGTCTCTAACTGAAAGCTCGACACTTCCAGAACGATGCGGGTTGCGGCGGTGGCACGCTCCACGAAGCTGATGGCTGGCGTTCCGATGTTGCCACCCACCAGCACGGGCATCCCTGCCGCTGTTAGAATCTGGCCGACCAGGGTGGTGGTGGTCGTCTTTCCGTTGGAACCCGTGATTGCAACAATTGGCCCGGAAAGAAATTGCGCCGCGAGTTCGATTTCGCCGATCACAGGCTCTCCGAGGGCACGGGCCTGTTGCAGCATGGGCGCATCCACTGGCACCCCGGGGCTTACGACAATCAAGTCTTGCTCGCGGAAAGTGCGCTCGCCGTGGCCGCCAGCTTCGACGGCGATTCCGGCGTCGAGTAGCTGTGGGATTTCGACACCGAACTGCTCCAGGGGCTTCGCGTCTGAGATGGTGACGCGCGCGCCTCGCAGTTTCAAAAACATGGCCGCGGCCACGCCCGACTTTCCCAGCCCGACCACCAACACACGTTTGTTATAGAGTTCCACGCTGAATAGTTCTACCACGGAGCGGCTTAATCCGCCTTCTTCGGTGGAGGCGTCAAGCCCAGTTCGGTCATCACCATCTGCAAATCCTTCCACGCCTCGGCCTTCTGCCGCGGGTCGCGCAGCAGGTACGCGGGATGATAGGTCACGGCCAGCCGCACTCCCGACCAATTGGGGTCATCGCTCTGCACGCCAGTGGGATAGAAATCGTACCAACGGCCGCGCATCTCCATCATGGACGAATTCATCGCCAGCAAGGTCTTCGCCGCGGTCGCACCCAGCGCCACAATCACCTTGGGCTTGATGCTTGCAATTTGCCGCATAAGGAACGGCGAACAGGTCTGGCATTCGTCGCTCTCCGGCGGACGGTTTCCGGGCGGACGGCACTTGATGATGTTCGCGATATAGATCTGTTCGCGCGAGATGCCCATCGCCTTGATCATGTTGTTGAGCAGTTGACCGGCGCGGCCGACGAAGGGCTCGCCTGTGGCGTCTTCGTCCGCACCCGGCGCCTCGCCAATGAACATCAGGTCGGTCTTGGGGTTCCCCACCCCAAAGACGATATTGGTGCGGCCCTCGCTCAACCGGCAGCGCTTGCAGTCGCCTATGTCTTCGCGAATAATGCGCAGCGCCTGCGCCGCATCGCTAGTGCCCTGTTCGGCATAGGCAATGCGCGGAGCTGCCGCAAGGTCCGCCGCGGAAACAACTTTCTTTCGTGGGGTCATCAAGTCCTGATCTGCGGAGGAATAGGTGTCGCTTGAATCGGCTTCAGCGGCAACGGAACCGGTTGCGGCCGCGGCCATCAACTCTGGCGGCACTTCGCGCCGGTAGAAATCGTAAATACCCAGCTCGCGATAGAAGCGGACACGCTCCACCAGCGCGCGCTTCATCTCCAGGTCAAGAGTGCGGGTCATTTTGTGTGCGGCCTGGTAGTGTGCGGCTCGGTAGTGCGCGGCTCGGACTGCAGGTAGCGTGCGGCCTGGACTGCGGATTTTGCCAACAGCTTCACCACTTGATCGAGCACTCGTCCGGCGACTTCGCGCTTGCTGGTTTCTGGCACTTCCACCACTTCGTCGTGGGTGAGGATGGTGACTGCGTTGCGGTCGGAGTCAAAGCCCACGCCCTCACGCGAAACGTCATTCACGACAATTGCATCCACCAACTTGGTCGCCAGCTTCTTGCGCGCGTTTTCCAGAACGTTCTCAGTTTCAGCGGCGAAGCCCACAATCACCTGCGACGTCTTCCGCCGCGCCACCTCCGCCAGAATGTCGGCGGTCGGCTCCAACTCCAGCGTCATCGGGCTCGTCGTTGGGCTCGTCATTGGGCTCGACATCGGGCCTTGGCGCTTGATTTTCTGCTCGGCCGGCGCCTTGGGACGGAAATCCGCCACCGCCGCCGTCTTCACCACCACCGTGCACTCGGGCAGCAGCCGCAGCACCACCTCGCGCATCTGGTGTGCGGTCTCAACGCGGGTCACTTCCGTTCCCGCCGGCGGCGTCAACTCCACCGGCCCGCTCACCAGCAACACCCGAGCTCCGCGCCGCACCGCCGCTTCGGCGATGGCATATCCCATGCGGCCGCTGGAACGGTTGGTCAAATATCGCACTGGATCAATCTTCTCGCGGGTTGGGCCGGCGGTTACCAGCAGGGTCTGCCCGGCGAGGTCCTGCGAAACTCCCAGCGCTTCCAGCAGCGCGTTCACAATCAGTTCGTTTTCCGCCAGACGCCCCGGCCCGGTCATGCCGCAGGCCAGATATCCGCTGCCCGGCTCCACAATGCGCACACCGCGCGCGCGCAACGTTTCCAGATTGGCTTGCGTGGCCGCATGGTTCCACATGTTGACGTTCATAGCGGGGGCTACCACCACCGGAGCGGTCGTCGCAAGGTATAGCGTAGTCAGGAAGTCGTTGGCAATGCCGTGGGCAAAGCGAGCCAGCAGGTCAGCCGTGGCGGGCGCCACCAGCAGCGCATCAATGGACTGTGCCACTGCAATGTGCTCGACTGCCGAATCCAAATTCGGCTGTTCGGCGCCCACCCTAAACAAATCGGTGATAACTTTTTCTCCGGTGAGGGCGGCAAAGGTGAGCGGGCGGACGAACTCCTGCGCGGCGCGGGTCATCACCACCTGCACGTGGATGCCGCGGTCCTGAAGCAGGCGCGCAATCTCCGCCGCCTTGTAAGCCGCGATGCCTCCCGACACTCCCAGCGCGATCTTCATGGATGGTTAGATTCAGCAAGTGCTATGAACAGACTAGCTGAAAATGGGTTCTTTATGAAACGCTTTGCGGACCGAATAGGTCCTAGCCAGATTCGAATATCGGTGGGTAGCTGGTTCACTCCCGCTGGAGAGTATGCATACTCAGGCTGCAGAGACAATTTCGCATTGAATGGCGACACCGCTTAAGCTAAGATCGCCCCGTGCTGGGCCTCTACCAAAGCTACCTGCGCACGAAGCCGTGCGACGCCGATTTCGGACCTGTAAAATTGCCCGTAATTACACCGGCCCGGTTGATGGCTTGGGGGAAGGTCCCCTGGCCGGATCTGGTTCCCGCATCGGAATCGTCAAACGTCGTGAAGTTACCGGCTGTATCACGCGTGTAGCCATGCACCACGCCATCTGAGTTCGAGTAAGTGCCGGTGATTGTGCCGCCGTAGTTGATTCCATTGCCGGAAGTCTGCGAGGCGCCCGGGTAGTTGAACGTCGTAATCGTACCCCCGGCTGTTCTCCAAAACCCGTGCTGTACGTTGACACTGTCGAAGTAAAAACCGACGGCAATCCCCTGATCGTTGAGCCCGGTCACTATCGTCATATTCGCACCCTGCACATCGAAAGTGGTGAGGGTGCCTAAAATCGTTCTGAAGTAACCGTGAACCCCTTCTCGGGCGTCTTGCCACGTCCCCGCGACTTGGCCGATGGAGTTTATAAAAGGACTGAACGCGTACCGCGAGTTCCGCGGGCTGAACGTCGTAAAGTTCCCGAGCGAATCACGGATGAACGCTGGGTACGTCACCCCTGAGTCCGCCGTGTATGTGCCGACGATCTGTCCACTGCCATTAATACTGGAGGTAAACGTTTGGCTCGCGTTGGGTGCATCGAACGAAGTGACGTTGCCAAGAGAATCGCGGACAAAACCGTGAAATCGGTTCGACGTGTCGACATAGCAGCCGGTGGTTTGGCTGGAATCATTGATCGCGTAAATGACCGTAGTGACTGCTCCGGCGACATCGATTTGGTTGATCTTGCCTGTCGCCTCTCGCACAAAGCCGTGGGAGCCCGAAGTGCTCGTCGTGAAGTAGCCGCTTACGATCCCGCTAGAGTTCATTCCTGTCACGAAAGTGTTTTGTGAACCTGCAGGATCAAAGTTCTGGATGATGCCCACGACCGCCATGGCTGGCAAGACAAACAACACTACCATCACCGCAATGAGTTGACGACGTGAAGACGAATCGATGCGAGACACTACTAGACCTCTGGGCATGAGTAGCTCCTGATTTTCCGAGCACCGCGGGGGATACGACCGCAAAATCATATCACGGACCGGCGTCAAGATGCGCCGGACCCAATCTCCATGTCCTGATCGAGTGCCATGAGGTTAGCGTGCAGCGCGAAAGGCGCGCTTCAGCCCTCACGCCCCTCAAATTCCGTGCAGCCGCGGTTCTAAGCCGCCTCCCAGCACCTCGCTGGCGGCGTCCACTTCCGACGTGGCCAGCGGCGTGGTGATCCACTTCACTTGGCCGGCGGCGATTTCGTCCTGGGCAATGCGACAGGGTTTGCGCGAGTGGGTGGAAATCACGGGTGGCGCGCCGCTCTGCAATTGGCGGGCCCGCCGTGCCGCAACCAGAATGTAGCGATAATTGCTATCGAATCCCTCGACTAATTTCATGGCCTGGTCTCCCTTCACTAGGCTTTCGCCGAACTCGAACTAATCTCGACTAAGCCGGATCCAGAAATGACGCGAGTATCGGCTGAATCCTCGCCCTACTATTCTCTAGTCTACTCGCTTCCGCCAGACGCAGATTGCGCGCCTGCTCGAGGGTAAACTCTCCGGCGGGATGAGGCAAGCGTTCCGCCAGCACCATCGCCCGCAGCTCGTCCATCGATTGCTCCAAGCGGTCGTTCACCAATATATAGTCGTACTTCTCGCAATTTTCAATCTCGCGCGAGGCCGCGATCAAACGGCGCTTGATCACTTCTTCTTTGTCCTCGCCCCGATTGCGCAGCCGCCACTCCAGAGTCTGGCGGTCAGGCGGCAGAATAAAAATGCTCACCGCTGCGGGAACTCGCTTTTTCACTTGCGCCGCGCCCTGCACATCGATGTCGAGCAACAGGTCATGTCCCTTGCTTTCGGCCTCGCGCAGAAACCGTCGCGCCGTCCCGTAGTATTTGCCGAATACGTTGGCCCACTCCAGAAATTCCTCTTGCGCGATCATGGCCTCGAAGTCTTCCTTGGGCACAAAAAAATATTCTTTGCCGTTCTGCTCGCTGCCACGGGGCTCGCGCGTGGTATACGAGATGGAAAAATCGAGGCCGGGCACCATCTTCAATAGCTGGCCCACCAACGTGCTCTTGCCTGATCCGGACGGCGCGGAAACAATGATCACCTTGCTCATTCCAGGTTTTGCACCTGTTCGCGCGATTTCTCAATCTCCGCCTTCATCTCCAGCCCCAGTTCGGTGATTTGAATTGCGTCCGATGCAAGGCCGGAAGTCTTGGAAAGCAATGTGTTGGCCTCGCGATTCATTTCCTGCAGCAGGAAGTCGAGCTTCTTTCCGGTCTCGCCGCCTGCATCCATCAAACCGAGGAAATGCTGCACGTGGGTCTGTAAGCGCACCACTTCTTCCTGAATGTCGCTGCGGTCCACCAGCAATGCGGCTTCCTGCAGAATGCGTTCGCGATCCACCTGAGAGCCAATCATCTCCTGGATGCGCACCTGCAACTTCTCCACATGGGCCTTCAGCACCGGCTCACGAAATTGCTCCACTGCCTGCGCGGCCGCCCGCAGCCGCTCCATGCGCTCGCGCAATTCGCGGGCAATGGCTGCGCCCTCTTCCTCGCGCATTGCATTCAACTGCGTGATGGCATCGTTCACTATCCCCATCACGGCGTCCTCGAGCGCGTCTCCCGAAGAATTGACTCCGGCATCGAGCGCGCCGGGCAAGCGCATGGCGACATTCAGATCGGGATCGCCCATGATGCCGAGTTCGATGCTGGCCTGGCGGAACGCCTTCACATAGCCGCCCACCAGTTCGCGA
>JBBQVN010000030.1:0-31083 GCA_038211475.1 Terriglobales bacterium
CCCGCGCCACAATGCACACCACGCCACAGGACCGAGCCCTGCGAAATATTAGGCGCAAAACGATTTTCCTGGAGATGGGAACCACCGGAAATGCTCGCTCTGATCGCGCAAGCGGGAACCATTCTCTCCAGCCTATCCCGCGCCACCTTGGGAGTCAATGAGAGTCCCTATGCAGGAGACGAGAGTCAATCCGGCCTCCGCATTGACCATCGGCAGCCATCTTTCGTACAATAGACCATTCGGTACTCACCGGATATCTTTCTGAGCACAAGGATAGTGAAGCAACATGGCAAACCATTTTTCGGCGCTGAAACGCGCCCGTCAGACTGTGAAGCGAACGGCACGCAATCGCGCCAGCACTTCTCGCGTACGCTCCGCCCTGCGCCAGATGCGCGAAGCCCTCACCGGCAACGATAAAGCGGCGGCGCAGAAGATCCATCGCGACACGGTTTCCGCCCTCGACAAGGCAATCCAAAAGGGCGTGTTGCACAAGAACACCGCGGCGCGCTACAAGTCCCGCTTGGCAGGCCACGTCAACGCGATGAAATAAGTCGCCGGATTTTCCATAAGCAAAGGCGGACCCAATGCGGGTCCGCCTTTCTTTTGCCGCAAAGTCCGCCCCACTGCGATGCAGGGTTGACGTTGCTACTAGGTTTTGGGATTGGGCAGTGACTGCACCGGACCGGCAATTGCGCCGCTGCCTGGCCGACGCTTCTCCCAGAGGCAGGCTGGAGCCGGTTGCGCAGAAACCGCCACGCCAATAACTTCCGCAGAAGACCCCGCCAGTGGCGCGGCACATGACGAGTCTGGGACGTACCGCTACGCCTCGCAGCTCGCTTTAATCCGCCTCCGACCGTCATGCGCTACCTGGATTTCGACGTCTTGCGATAAGGCAAGGGCAAACAAGTGATGAATGGCAACCAGGGGCTGTCAGGTCTTCTGCGGGATGTCGCGTCATTCGAGCCGCTCTTAGGCCTGCTCAACGGGCGCCACTCCGCCCAGCAGATAGTGGCACGTTTTGCCGAGAGCAGCCAAAATCCGCTACTGCAGGGACCGGTGGCTGCGTTCGCGGACGGAGCCATGAAGCAGGGCGCCAACGATCTGCTGTTGGGCCTGCTGCACCGCGGATTTCTTGTCGAACGTCAGCAAGAGGTCGTTTCGTAAAATGGGCGCGTTGCAAGAGCAGTTCTCGATAATGTAGCTCCGCAGCCGGCACCTCTACCCGCAGCTTATCTGATACGCCTCGACCCCTGACACTTCTAGCCAGGGGTGCCATGATTCTCGCGTTCATTGCGAGAAGTGGGTGCGGGCGGCCGCTGGCCTCACTTCTCGCGAAGAACTCGAGCAATTGGAAACTCAAGCGAAGAACCGTTTGTAACGGATGTGGGGCCACCCTCAATCTACAAAACAAGCTTAGAGATTGACTTCTGGCCGCCCCGGGGGTATTTTTTCATTCCAACGTGCAAACCCAACTTTCGCGTACTGATCTGGCTGGTCACATGGGAATTCGTGCCTATTCATCATCTACCAGACCTGTCTCGATCGAGAGAACGCACGCGCCGCGATATTGCACTTCGCCGCCACTGCCGATCTTGGCGGAGCATTGAACTTCGATCATCTCTTAGCATTCGATCGTGTTGTACGTGAATTCGGTCTCGGTGGACCACCAACTTCAGCTATGAATGGCCAGGCCCTTCTCGTACAGGGCACACCATAAGCGTCTGACCGGTTTGAAATCGTTTATTGCGCAGGAGGGATTATGGATTCGATGAAAGCAATTCACGAGAATCCCCTTCGTGAAGATTCAACTCCACTCTCTCTGTGGCAAGTCCTAGGTGAGGAATATTTTTCCCTTAGCAACACTGAACCCGACGCGCAGCACCTACTGTTATCGTCTGCTTATATCAATGCTTGCACAGAGGAAGAAGAGGCTCGGAAGCAACTTACCGGGGACGGCGACAAGGTTTTAAGCGAGAAATGTGAAGAAGCCAAACAAAACCTTGCAAGTAATCTAATCAGCCGCTTCCATCAACATCCGCGGAATGCATTGTGTTTCTCCGGTGGCGGGATTCGCAGCGCCAGCTTTTGCTTGGGGGTATTGCAAGCTCTGGCACGGTATTCAGGATCTGGCGAGAAATTGTTTTCTGAGTTTCATTACCTTTCTACCGTGTCGGGCGGGGGCTACACGGGAGGATGGCTTTCCGCTTGGATCCAGCGGGAAAAAAGTACGTCCAGCGTAGTCCAGAAACTGGCGCGGCCCTCATTGAGAAAACTTGATCCCGAACCCAAGCCGTTACTTTTTTTGCGCGACTTCGTTAGCTATTTGAACCCAAAGCTGGGCCTTTTCTCGGTTGACAGTTGGACGTTGATCTCGACGATCCTCCGCAATATGTTCCTCAATTGGTTGGTCCTACTTCCTCTTTTGGCCGCGGTTCTCGCCCTACCTCAACTGGTTTATGCGGCTCTGCTGAATGAAAGTGGTCAGGGAAACGGTGGATCTGTATTTACCTTCTTGCTAGTCGGGGGCGGTTTGTGTGCAGCTATTTCAACGGCGTACATCGTTTGTGATCTTCCAACGGCTATGAACGCCCGATGGACCCAGGTTTCCTTCTTGCGTTACCATCTTTTGCCCGTCTCTCTGGCTTGTTTAGCCCTCACGTTTTACTGGGCGTGGTACATCGTCGGCGGCGGTCAGCAGTTCCGCGACAGTTACGCGGGCGGATATGTAGCGGCTTCGGTGGCGGGGGGATTATTGTTTGCCCTGGTCATCGGCTTTCGCCGGGGAATTCCACGTAAATGGAACTGGATCGTGGTCGCGGCAGTTTCAACACTGGGGGCAGCCTTTGCTGCGGCGGTTGTTGGCTATCGCCTAGCTGTACTGCTCCTGAATAGTCACCATCATCAGCCCAGCGACGTAAAACTATTTGCCTGGCTCGCGTTCCCATCCGGCTTGATGCTCATTGGCGTCATGCAACTTCTAACCGTCGGCCTAACCAGCAAGCTGACCGAAGACGAAGATCGAGAATGGTGGGCCCGGTCAATGGCATGGCTGTCCCTGGTGGTTGTCGTCTGGATTTCGCTGGCAGGAATTGTCTTGCACGCGACTTTCTTCCTCGACAAGCTACATTCTGCTATTACTGCCCCGGTGCTGACAGCCACGCTGGGCGCCATCGCTAGCTGGCTGGGGTCGAGTTCGACAACAAAGGTCGGCGTAAGAAATCAAGGACAGGGAGGCTCTGCGGGTAAGTTACCGACTTCAGCCGCTCCAGTTAGTCTTGCCCTGAAACTCATTATACCCGCTTTTTTGGTGTTATTGGTTATATCGCTCGCCAATGTTAATGAGGTCATTAGCCGGTATCTGGCAAGGGCTTCCTGGTCTAGTCATTGGCCAGGAGTGGGGCGAGCTGAAAGCCAGCCGTCGTTTGGCAACGAATGCCTTCTAATCCTGATCTTGCTGATCGTTTCCTTGACCGCTGCAAGAGTCGTGAATATCAATAAGTTCTCGCTGCACGCCATGTACCGGCTGCGTTTAATTCGAAGTTTCTTAGGCGCATCCAACGGAGACCGCCACCCCAACCCTTTTACTGGCTTTGATCCAAACGACAATCTCGCGATGGCGGAGCTATTTCCGGAACGCCCACTGCATGTGGTGAATATAGCACTGAATCTTGTGAGAGGCGATAAACTTGCATGGCAGCAACGGAAAGCAGAATCCTTCACCGTTTCGCGACTCCACAGTGGAAGCTTGCGCTTGGGCTACCAGCGCTCGGAAAGCTACGGCCGGCCAAAGGACGCTACCTCTGCTCATAAAGGCGGTATAACTCTGGGCGGGGCAATTACAATTTCTGGCGCGGCCGCCAGTCCTAACATGGGGTACCACTCTTCGCCCTTGGTCACCATTATCATGACCCTTTTCAACGCCCGGCTTGGCGTATGGCTGGCTAATCCCGGCAGTCCGGGACAGGATCAATGGGGTGCGGAGGGTCCCACCTTCGCAGTTCGTCCTTTTATAGATGAAGCGTTTGGACTAACTACTGACAACAATGCCTGGGTCTATCTCTCCGATGGTGGGCATTTCGAAAATCTAGGACTTTATGAAATGGTACTGCGACGCTGCCGCAATATTGTTGTTGTAGACGCCAGCGCCGACCCTGCATTTATGTATGAAGATCTCGGAAATGCTCTCCGGAAAATTCGCGTCGACCTGGGCATTCCTATCGAGTTCCCGGAACAGCTCCCGATACCTAAGGTGGCAGGCGAGAAGGGTGCTCATTGGATGGTGGGCGAGATTCAGTACTCCTGTGTGGACGGCAAAGTTAAGAACGGTACATTGCTATATATAAAGCCAAGCCTAAACGGTAACGAGCCGAAGGATATTCTATCCTATGCCAGGTTACAACCCACATTTCCTCATCAGTCAACCACGGATCAGTGGTTTGACGAATCGCAATTCGAGAGCTATCGTCAGCTTGGCTCTCATACCATTGGGGACCTTCTCAAGTTCCGAGATGGGTCATGTGGATTGGATGAACTTATTCGGGAGGCTCGCAAAGCAAATGGTATTGCCGTCGAAGGCGGTGTATGACTAAGGGAAGCTCGCGGGTCAGGAACTGCTTTCCGCACGCTGGTTGACTACTTTTGAGCCGGCCGAGGGCCCTGCAGTTTTGCTAGTTACGCTTAGGAGTCTGGCAGTGGCGATGTCCTATTTTTGAGCGTGATAATGCACTACCGCCAAACACGGGCACTCGATGAGCCAATAGGCCCTTCGCTTCGCTCAGGGTGACAAACTCCGCGAGAAAAAGATGGGATCCAGCACCGCGCCCCAGCCGAAGAATAGTCCTTGAGGATGTGGGAACACCTGCCCACCCTCGACCCGCCCACCCCCGACGTGTTCAGGGGCGAAGCCCCTTAGGACTTCGCTTTCTTCGAAGGCTTCGGCTTTTTGGAACTGTTTAAGGCGACCGCTTGGCGAACCAGCGACTGGAAGGCGGACTCGTCAACCTCTTCTCCTTCGTGGATGTCGATCGCACGGCGCACGTTTCCGTCGAGACTCGAGTTGAAGAGATGGGCCGGATCCTTTAGAGATGCGCCCTTGGCGAAGGTCAGCTTCACGACGAGCTTGTAGGATTCGCCCGTGCAGATAATGCCGTTGTGCGACCAAACCGGAGTGCCCATCCACTTCCACTCCTCGACCACGTCCGGGTCCGCTGCCTTGATGAGATTGCGCATTCTTCTGAGGGTTTCCCCGCGCCAGTCCGCGAGCTCGGCAATTCTTTCCGAGATGAGCTCCGATGCAGACTGGCCTGGAATTGCGTCCGGCTTTTTCATGTTCTTTATCCTGTCACATCCAATTTTCATACCCGACGGGTGCAGATTTCCGGTGGCGTTGCAGATAATTAGCGCGTACACCCCCGCAATTCTTTTCGAAATGAGCTCCGACTGCCGACGGCTTAGGCTTCAGTCCGGCTTTTCCAGATTCTTGTCCTGCTTATCCAATTTTCATTCCGAGGTTGCAGATTTCCTGTGACGTTGCAGATAATTTAGCGCGCAACGCCTTGTCGCGCAATACCTTACGGCACCAGCCGGAGATCGTGGCGAGCCGGGCACCCCCATCTTGCCCAATTTGTTTTAAATTCTAGCACCGGGTGGGATTCGCGACAGTTTCTGGGGGCAGAGTTCGCAACCGGCCAACTGGGGGGGGCGCAACCGGCAGACGTGGTCTGGAGTTCGCAAAGGCCCGATCCGGGTTCTTTCGCATTAAATATTTGACTCACAGCTAAGTCATTGGAAACAATAGAGACTTTTGGCTGCTCCGAGGGGCTCTTCCAGTTTTACCACCGCAAGCCTTGGCAGATTGTTGTTTCGGGGTCAGCGTCATCATCCAGGATGCCCCGTAGTGACCCTAAGGAGTGCCGTGGCGAGGCGAACGGGGGTGAGGTGGCACTTTGCGTCGTCCGGCGAGCCCCACGGGCCCTAGAACGCGTTCAAATGCTAATAGCCAGCCAGCCGGTATTCAAAATACGCAGAACAGTCCAAAAAGCTATGGCTGCCACGACCCGGCATAAAGAAATTTCGCCCGACAGCACGACACACACTGTTTGTAACACACTGTGTGTAACACACTGTATATAACACATCTACACCCGAAGTGCTTTGGGGTCAGGACTGCGGATCAACGCGCCCCGCAGCCCTTGGGGTGCGCAGTTCAAGACGTAGGGTTTTAGTTGGCGGTTTTAGACAGCAGGGTTTTAAATGGCGGGTTCGAACGGCCGGGTTTTAAACGGCGGGTTTAACGGCTTTAACTGCGAGGTCAGCACCCTGGCGCCTCGGCGTGCGGTTGGCGGGAATCCCCGCATCGCGAATCTTGTACAACAATGCCCGATAGCTTATGTTCAATGCCCGCGCCGTCTGCTTGCGATTCCAATGGTGGGCCTGTAGCATTTTCAAAATTACTTTGCGCTCCAGCTCCCGGACCGCCTGGCGGGTCAGTTTCTTCAACGAAACTGGACCGTCTATGGAAAACTCCGGGTCGAAAAAATCAGGGCTGGCGGGAACCAGTTCGCTGGCGATGACCTCTTCCTCTCCCAGAATTACGTAGCGCTTGACGAGGTTCTCCAGTTCGCGAATATTCCCCGGCCAATGGTACTTCTGCAGCGACCTCATCAATTCAGGGGAAATGGGACGCGCTCGCCCGTTGAACTTCCGATTGTAATATTCCAGGAAGTAGCGGGTGAGGCCTTCGATGTCGCCGCGCCGCGACCGCAATGGCGGCAGGTTCAAACTCACAACGTTAATGCGGTAGAACAAGTCCTGGCGAAAAGTCCCGGCCTCAACCTCGGTTTCCAGATGGCGGTTCGTTGCGCAAACCACACGAACTTCGACTTTGGTGTCTTCTTGGGCGCCGATCCGGCAAAACTGTCCATCTTGCAGCAATTGCAGCAGCTTCGACTGCAACCCCAATTCGAGCTCGGAAATTTCGTCCAGAAACAAGGTGCCCCGGTGCGCCAACTCTACCCGGCCGGGCTTGGCGCCTACGGCTCCGGTAAACGCCCCCCGCTCGTAGCCGAACAGTTCGCTTTCCAGCAAAGTTCCGGGAATGGCCGGGCAATTCACCTTGACCAGCGGCCCCGACTTCCACGGAGACAGGGTGTGCACCATGCGGGCGATGATGTCCTTTCCCGTGCCGCTTTCGCCTTGAATCAACACGGGCACGTTCGCGGCGGCGATCTTGGTCAGGCGTTCGCGAACCGACTGCATGGCGTCGGAGTGCCCAAACACTACCGAGTTGGGAGGCATTTCGCCAACCGCTTGCGCCAAGAGGTTCACTGCGGATGTCGTCATGGTCAACTTGCCGATCTAGGGTACGCAATTTCCTGCACATCGGCCACCAATGCTCAGATAGGCTATCACCAGGTCTCGCGACTTTAGCTAAGTTATTTAGCTGCAACCAGTTATCGCGAACAGATACCGGCTGCTGCACCTGAGGAAGGGTACCACGCTTGATCCATTTTTCCGCACACTGCGAAAACTATTTCACACTCGCGCTGACTTTTTCTGCACCACTGGTTCTCGTTACCTCCATGGGCTTGGAAAATTTTAGCCCCAGCAGGTGATATCCGTTCGCCACACCCACGTGCTGCACCTTGGAGCGAAAACTGCGTGACGCTTTTGGCAATCCCGCCATACTTGCCAACGGGGCACTGGGGATCTCTAGCAGGACCTGGGCGCTTAGCGGAACCAGCCGCCGTACCGCTACCAGAGCACCGCCGGCTCCGATATTGAGAGCAGTGGCAAATTCCAGAAACTCTTTGCCAGTCTCGTCCCGGCTGCGAACAAAAACCGGCACAGCCAAGCACAAGCGCACCGATTTTCGACGCTCGGTGATTCTTCCGTCTCTGCCCAAGCACGCCCCACGGTCTAGGCGGCAAAAATCCCGCCCCACACTCTCTTTGTAATGTTGGCAGCACTCCGGTAACCAAAGCAGTAAATCCCGGCCTCAGGTCGCCGGTTGCTAGTTAAACCTCGTTGCGAGTGATAGTTACTGGTGTGTTCCCTTGTGCGGCAATTTCTCACAACACCCGCCCGAGATGGGCTACTGTGTTTGAAAAGTGCAACGTTTTGCCAACCTTAGTCCGCAATGTTGCATTTTCGTTGACAGTACAGGGGAGGTACCTTACGATGTTGAGCATCGACGGCTTGCCCCGAGCAGCGAGTGTTGTTCTCCCCTACAACCAGCCGAATCGTATTGTGCGGGGAATATGACCGCTTCAGACAAGTTTTTGACCGCTTCCTCCAAGGCCGGACATCCAAGGGAGTCGCCATGCCCGAGTTCCGAGGACGGGCGACCATGTGCTGAGCCTGCCTGTGCCGACGCATTGCTCCGGGACTACACCCTGCTTCGAGAACGCTATCGGCGAACCACCGACGCGCTCACCTCCGCGGCCCACGACTTAAAGACTCCCCTCGCCATTTTGAACGGCTATGTCGAGATGCTGCAGAGTGAAAAGCTGGGAGCGCTCAACGATCGCCAACGGGCTGTTTTGGCGGACATGCAAATGAGCGGCCAGCAATTGCAGCGCTTCATTCAAGACTTTCTGACATTTAGCGTGTTAGAAACCGGTGTGATGAAGCTGCAATGCATCGCCGCGGACATGAACCAGTGCCTGGCGGAGGTCTGCCGCTTGTGGTCGCCGCGTTTTCAGGAAAAAAGCATCGCTCTTTACTTCCTGACCAATGACAAGCTCACCTCTTTCCCCTTCGACGCTGCCAAGGTGCAGCGGGTAGTGTCGAATCTACTGGAGAACGCGTCCAAATTCACTCCCGCCGGCGGCACGGTATGGCTGCACGCTGAGCCTTACTTGTGGGAGCGCCGGAGTACGACCAAGCCCACGCTCGCCGTGGACCGCCGCCGCAACGATAGTGCAGCGCCAAATTCCGTGAAGGTCAGCGTCACCGATACCGGCCCCGGAGTGCCCCCGGAATACCACCAGGAAATTTTCGATGATTTTTTCCGGCTACCAGCCGATGAGAGTGTAGAAGGCATGGGACTGGGGCTCGCCATCGCGCGCCGGCTGGCACTGGCCATGGGAGGCCGCATCTGGGTTGAGAACGACCTGGGCGCGGGGAGCAAGTTCTCGTTCCTGATTCCTCACCGCCCGCCCCAGCAGGAAACCTCTGGGGATAGTAAGCGAGGACCGAACTGAATGGCTGCCAACATTTTGCTGGTCGACGATGAACCCGGAATGTTGCGCTACATTCGCACTCTGCTGGAACTGGACAATTACCACGTCCAGACTGCCACTACCGGAGAGGATGCGATTGAGCAACTGGAAAACGGGCTCGACCCGGAACTCGTTCTGCTTGATTTGGTAATGCCCGGAATCGATGGCCTGCAGACCCTGGAACAGATTCGTCGCCTCAGGCCTTCGGCGCGGGTCGTCATGCTCTCTTGCGTCAACGACACCAAGAAAGTTGTGCAGGCCATGCGGATGGGCGCCCACGACTATCTGACCAAGCCCTTCCAGAAAATCGAACTGGATGCGGTCATCGCGCAGTGTCTGGATCACTCGCAAAAAATCTATAGCGGGGAGGTTGAGGAACTTTCGGAAGACTCTTTCTTTATCGCTGTCAGTCCCGCGATGAAGAAGATCCGCTCTCAGGCGGCGTTGGTGGCACATGTGGACATTCCGGTTCTGCTATTGGGAGAGAGTGGCACGGGCAAGGAAGTGTTGGGCCGACTGATTCATAAGCTGTCAGCACGGGCCCACCGCACCTTTTTGAAAGTAAATTGTGCTGCGGTTCCCGCCGACCTGCTGGAGAGCGAATTGTTCGGCTACGAGCCCGGCGCATTCACTGGCGCAACCCACTCCAAGCCGGGCAAGTTTGAGATTTGCAACAAGGGCACCATCCTGCTCGACGAAATCGGGGAAATGCCTCCCTCGCTGCAGGCCAAGCTGTTGCACGTGCTGCAGGACCAGTCTTTTTCGCGGCTGGGGAGCCGGTCCATCGTAAAAGTGGACGTGCGCATTCTCGCCGCCACCAACATCAACATCCCCGAAGCGTTGGCCAGCAAGCGGTTACGAGAAGATCTCTACTACCGGCTCAACGCATTCACCCTCGAACTACCGCCGCTGCGCCATCGCAAGGAAGAAATTCCCATATTGCTGAAGCACTTCATGACTCGCATGGCTGAGAGCTACGCCCGTCCCCCATTGCCTTTGAGTCCGACTCTGATGGCGGCCTGCATGGTTCACTCCTGGCCGGGCAATCTACGCGAACTCGGAAATTTTGTGAAGCGGTATCTGATCCTGGGCGACGAACATTTGGCCATCGCGGAAATCAGTTCGAAAAACGGCGGCTCCGACCCGACTGGGTCGAACGCCGCATATTCGAACCTGGCATCATCGAACCTGGCATCGTCGAACTCGGCCGGAGGCCTGAAGTCGCTGGGCCGTAGCGCCAAAGACGAAGCCGAAGCCATCAAACTGGCCCTTGATGAAACTAACTGGAACCGCAAGCAAGCCGCTGTTTTGCTGCAAATCAGTTACAAGGCGCTGCTCTACAAAGTTCGCCAATACGGCCTGGCCCAGAATCACGGCCATAAGCTCTCAGCCGGATCGTAGGCACTTCGCAGCAGTGTGTTTTGTCCCGAACCAAACAGTTTGGGTGTTTTGCTGCTCGCACTCAACAGAAACTTCAGGGATTCCAGAGATACTGGCCTACTCGTACTCTTGCATTTCCGGGGAGCTGCACGTCAAGTTTGTGGACGCCTTTCTTTGATCCGATATCTGCCGGAGTGAAAGAGAGATAGTACATGCCTTCGATTTGATCTCGGATCGTCACGAAGACATCGGGCAGTTCATGGCGGTTGACCCCGAGAAAAGCCAAACCGCCCCCAGCCTCGGACATTAATTTCAAGTTCCGGTCACCTTTGGTGTGAGGACCAGAAGATGTGTTAATGGAGAAAATAGTGACGCCGGACTGGAGAATTACTTCGACGGCGTGATCGAGGGTAACGTGACTCATGGTGTCATCGCCGTCGCTCAGAATCACTAATACGCGCCGAACGGGGGTCTGCGGTTCCCGTTCCCCCATTTTCCGACAGGCGACGACCACAGCATCATAAAACCCTGTGCCGCCGAAAGCGTGTTGAGGGAGGTCCAGGTCTGAGAGTTCGTGCTTGCTTAACAGTCCCGTTGTTCGCGGCACCGCGTCGAACAACTCGAAGAACACTCGATCCTGTTCTGAATGTATGATTTGGCTTACGAAATCCTGGGCCAGATGCACCCCCGGCAGAAACCCAGAGTTCTTCTCTTCCGAAGTACTCGTGTCGATCACAATGCCAAGTCGCAACGGTAGATCCCCACCGCGCACCAACTTTGCGTTGACGCGACTCTTGTGATCGAAAACAGTAATGGAATCGGACGACAAACCGCTGATAGAGTGCCCTTGGGAATCGGTGGCAATGAGCGGCAGCACGACTTGCGGCCCCGATTGTGCCCCGACGGACAGCGAAATGCAAAGTAGGCCGAAAGTCGCAATCGTGGCGCCACGGGTCATGATAGTCACTCGCTTGACTAGTATCTAATTTCGCGCGACCGGCTGTTCCGAAGTGTACACTCAATCGGCTTTCCCGCTCCGCGCGCATAGGATTTGGTTTATGAGACGGGCAACTCAACGTCGCGCCATCCCGCAAGGGTTTCGCGGTAATATCCAGCTCCGATTCGCTCTCTGCCACCACAGGGCACATCTTCGCTGGGTTCACTTCACAATTCTGTAGATCTGATTGCTGGTCAACGCTCCGCTCACAGTAGTCACCCCGACGGGGCCCGAAGTTGCTCCCACCGGGACTGTCGCGGTCAGGAAGGTGTCCGAGGCTGCGGTAAAAGCAGCAGGAGTACCGTTGATGGTCACGCTGGTAGTACCGAGCAACCCCTGCCCCAGCACCTGCACGGTGTCACCCACGCGGCCGGAATACCATACCAGCGCGATGAATGGCGTCGCCGAAATGTCCACGCTGAAAACTGTTCCATTGCCCCCGACCCAGTATGCGGTCGTGCCATACAGCACTCCATTGGTGTGCTGCGCCAGGCTTGAGGCATAGACCTGCGTGGTCCCCTGCGAAAAGTCGTAGTACGGAAAATAGGTTCCATCCAGGCCGTAGCGAAACAGCGTGCCCTGTGCAAAAGATCCGAGCGACAACGTGGAGCCGTACAGATTGCCGTCGGTAGCTTGCAGGAGAGCGGTGTTTGGCTGGGATCCATCCAAAGAACCGCCGGAGGCAAACTGGTAGACCGCAGAGACGCCGCCCTTCTGCGTGAGTTTGAAGATCACTCCGTCGCCATAGGGATCGCCGGGAAGACCGCCATGCTGGGTAGTGCCGTAGAAAATGCCGTCGGAAGCCTGGATCAGGGCGCCAACGGGATAGGCGCCATTCGCGCCACAGTCAAAACTGTGGGAGTGCAGCAGCGTCCCGGTGCGAGACAGCTTGTAAACAGTTCCACAACCGTACGCACCCCCCGAGTTGGCAGTGCCATAGAGATTGCCGTCCTGCGCCTGTAGCAGCGACGACAGGGGAATCAACCCTGCGCTGCCGTCAAACTGGTAGATAGTAGAAAACTGGCCCGAGCGAGTGTATTTGTAAACTGTTGCGATACGGCTTAGCAGGCCGCTCGTCGTCCCGTACAGATTGCCATCCGTAGCTTCGATAGGAGGCGCATAGGGATAACTTCCATCGCTCCCGCCCATGAAATAATGCAGCACGCGATAGTCTCCCGCGGGAGTGACTCGGAACAACACACCTACTAACCCCGGCCCTCCCGACTGAGTAACGCCATAGAAGTTGCCATCGGTTCCCAAGGTGAGGCTGCCATAGGGACCCAGGCCATCGGAACCCGCCAGTTCGTGTAATACGGTATGAGTGTTAGTGGAGGGATCGAACTTAAAAATCGTCCCTTGCGAGAACGCCCCTCCCTGGTTGGTGGAGCCGTACAGCATGCCATCCCGTCCCTGAGTGGGAGCGTCCTCGGCGGGAACCGCGCCGTCTTTGTGGTAGTCGACGAATTCGAAGAGACTATGGAAGGTCTGAGCGGACGCGGGAACGACGAACAGCGCCAGCGCAATGACCGCCAGCAGACTGCCGGAAACCCTGCTCTCAAACGGTGAGGTTTGGCGGGATGACATGCGAAACTCCTCTCCAGAAATGCAATACGAGGGGGGGGGGCAATCGTTCCCTTGAGAGTATGCCGAAGCCTCGAAGCGGTCAATGGCACGACGGGAGGGGAGAGCAATTTCAGCAGCGCACAATTTTTTCGCTCTTGATCCCCTTGGTGGCGTTGCGCGTATCAACTACCAACTGCGCTTCGCTCACAATTTTCTTGTAGTCGTAGTCGGTGTGGTCGGTCACGATGACCACACAATCGTACTGTCCCAGGTTATCCAGGGGCGTGCGCTTCATCTGCAGATCATACTTGCGGCCTTTGCCGACCATCGGAAAATACGGGTCATGGTAGGTGACCTGAGCTCCTTCTTTCTGCAGCAACTCGATGATGGTTAATGCGGGCGACTCCCGCAGATCGTCAATGTCTCTCTTGTAGGCCACTCCCAGCACCATCACGCGTGACCCATTCATCGCCTTCTTATGCTGATTGAGGGCTCCCGATACAGAGCTAATGACGTGGTAGGGCATGTTGGAATTAATCTCGCCGGCCAGTTCGATGAAGCGGGTGCGGAAGTCCCATTCCTTTGCCTTCCACGAAAGATAGAAGGGATCGACCGGGATGCAATGCCCGCCCAAGCCTGGCCCGGGATAGAACGGCTGGAACCCGAATGGCTTGGTGGAAGCAGCTTCGATCACTTCCCAAATGTCGATGCCCATGCGCAAGCTGAGCAGCTTCAATTCATTGACCAGCGCGATATTCACGCAGCGGTAGATGTTCTCCAGCAACTTGGTCATCTCCGCCGCCGCGGGCGACGATACTCGCACGGTTCGCCGGAAAATCGTCCCATAAAGACCGGCGGCCAGTTCGGTCGCCTGCGGATTCAGTCCCCCAATCACCTTGGGGATATCGTGGCGCGCCACAGTCGTATTGCCCGGGTCCTCGCGCTCCGGTGAGAAAGCGACATAAAACTCTTGCGCTGCGCCGCCCTCGCCTCGCGCGGCCTTCAATCCCGACTTGTTTTCTGACTCCAGAATGGGCACCAGTTCTTCCTCGGTCGTCCCGGGATAAGTGGTGCTTTCCAGTATCACCAGTTGTCCGGCACGCAAATACGGGGCGACCGCGTGGGCCGTATTAGTGATGTAGCTCAGGTCAGGCTCGTGATATTCATTCAGCGGCGTGGGCACGCAAATGACGATTGCGTCCATCTCGGTGATGCGTGCGTAGTCCGAAGTCGCGCTGAACCCGCTCGCCTTGGCCGCTTGAATTTCCTCCGGCGCAATGCGAAAGATATACGAACCGCCCTGCGCCAGTGTACTTACCTTGCGCTCGTCAATATCGAACCCGGTGACGCGAACTTTTTGCTCGCTATACAACAGCGCCAGCGGCAGTCCAACATAACCCAGGCCGATCACGCCAACCTGCGCGGTTCGGGCCTCAATCTTGCTTTGCAATTGGGTAAAAAGAGAGGAGGAAGGCATAGTTTGAGTGCTCATATCGCAATTTCCAACCGTGGGATAGAACGACTTCAAATCTTAGCACGCTGGCAAACGCAACCGCGGAGGCGCGGCGGGACATTAACCACGGGGGCCGCAGGGGGACACAGGTGGACTGCTGCAACCTTGGAATCCAATCGCCGAAGCTGACGATGCTGCAACCGTTAAAGTCATTGGCGATGGCTGGAAGAATCGGGATCGGAAACCCGAACCTCGCGCCCGTGTGGAGTTCTGCGCCCGCATCTGCGACACTGACTGTTCGCCATGGGCCGCATCCACGTCCTTTCCGATAATGTCGCCAACCAGATCGCCGCGGGCGAGGTGGTCGAGCGCCCAGCATCGGTGGTCAAGGAACTTCTGGAGAACGCACTGGACGCCGGCGCCACCCGCATCGTCTTGCACGTGGAAGCGGGCGGAAAAAAGCTGATTCAGATTAGCGACAATGGTTGCGGGATGGTGCGCGATGACGCCCTCCTCGCCTTCGAGCGCCACGCCACTTCGAAAATCAAGAATGCCGCTGATCTGCTCAGCATCTCGACCCTGGGCTTTCGCGGCGAGGCCCTTCCCTCCATTGCTTCTGTATCGCGCCTGCGCCTTGAAACACGAGCCCGCGAAGAAACTTCCGCCACTGTGGTTGAAATCAACGGCGGCAAGATTTTCAAAGTTGAAGAAGCCGGCTTGCCGGAAGGCACCGCGATCACCGTTCGCGACCTATTCTTCAATGTCCCCGCGCGCAAGAAATTCCTTCGCTCGGAATCTACAGAGCTGTCTCACATTGCATCGTTGGTGACACACTACGCGCTGGCGCATCCGGACAAGCATTTCGAGCTGCACTCGGCCACCAACGCCATCCTGGTCGCGCCGCCGGTGGCCGATTCCCGCGAGCGCGTGTACCAGGTGTTTGGCCGCGAAACCTTGGACCAACTCATTGATGTCGCCGCGCTGCTGCCGCTGGACCGAGTGGGTTTACCGCAGGCTCCCGCCTGGCTCCGTCGGCGCGACAACGCAGCCGCGGGAGAAGCCGAAGAGACTGTGGTGCTCGGCGAAGTGCGCCTGCATGGGTTCGTCTCCAAGCCCGAAATCCAGAAGCTCAACCGCAACTCCATCTTCGTGTTTGTAAATGGACGCCTGATTCGCGACCGCTATGTACAACACGCTCTGACTGACGCTTATCGGAATATCATCCCGCCCGCGGTCTATCCCGTGGTGCTGCTATTTCTGGAACTGCCCGCTGCAGAAGTGGATGTCAACGTTCATCCCTCGAAGACCGAGGTCCGCTTCCGCCAGCAAGGTGCGATTCACGATTTCGTCCGCGATTCGGTTCGCGGTGCGCTGATGAAGGCCCGGCCAGTGGCACAGTTCTCGACCGAAATGCACGCCCATCCCACTGCGTCGCCGTCGCTGACTCCGGGGGTTCATCGCGATGCCGAGTCTGCGGCTTGGCGTGCGCTGTACGGACCCATTGATCCTTCGTTCGCGAATCCCTCGTTCGCGCTGCAGCCGCCGCGCCTTCCCGCCACGAACGCGCGTTTCCAGTTTGAAAGCGGCATCGAAGTCGAAGCCAATGCCGCCATGGGGGTGGTTCGCGAGTGGCATACCTTCGGCGGAGGCGTTCCCAGTGCGGATGCGCCCACATCGCTGACGGTGGTTCCGGACCACGGCTGCACCCCGCCCATCCCCGACGATTCCGGTCACGAGCCGACGCTCGAATCCCTGCGCAGCCTGAAACCGCTGGGCCAGATTCGCAATTCGTTCATTCTGGCGGTGAACGAAGACGGCCTCTGGATCATTGACCAACACGTGGCCCACGAGAGGGTGCTGTTCGAGCGGGTTCTGGCGCAGCGAGCGGCGCAGAAAGTGGAGAGTCAGCGCTTGCTGATGCCTCTTGTCATCGAGCTTACACCCGCGCAGATGGCGGTGTTTGCGGAACTTGCCGATGAACTGGCGCATAACGGATTTGAAGCTGAACCGTTTGGCTCGCGCAGCCTCGCCGTTAAAGTGACGCCTGCGGGGATCGACGCCGCCGAAGTCGAACGCATGTTGCACGAGTTGCTGGAGCAGTTCGCGCGCGAGGACCAATCGGTTAACTTGGAAACAATCCGCACGGGCATCGCCGCCTCGATCGCCTGCCATGCCGCCATCAAAGTGAATATGCCGCTCGAGCAAAACAAGATGGAGTGGCTGCTGGCCGAACTGGCGCAGACCGCGCACCCGATGTCCTGTCCCCACGGGCGTCCCATCGTGCTGCGCTACTCGATGAAGGACATTCAGCGGGCCTTTAAGAGGATCTGAGTCCCTCTGCCGGGATGCAATCGGAGAGTTTCTTCCAGGCGTGTCTGCTAATTCAGGAAATACTGGCGATACAGAGTGTCCCGTTGCGCGGGCCGGAACCCTGCGTCACGGATGATGCGGCGCAGTTCTTCTTCGGTAGTGCAGTTGGTAACGCCTGCCGCCCGGACCACGTTTTCCTCCAGCATTACCGAGCCCACGTCGTTGCCGCCGAAACGCAATCCCATCTGGCAAACTTTAAGGCCCTGGGTCACCCAGCTGGATTGCACATTCTGGAAATTGGAAAGATACAGGCGCGAGATGGCCAGCACTTTCAGGTATTCCACCGCAGTGGCTTCATCCCAGTGGCGACCGCCGAGCGCGGTGTTCTGGGGCTGAAAACTCCACGGGATAAATGCGGTGAAGCCGCCGGTTTCCTGCTGCAGATCGTAGAGCGCCTGGAAGTGGTTGATGCGATGCTCCACCGTTTCGCCGACCCCGAACATCATGGTCGCGGTCGTCCTCATGCCCAGTTGGTGGGCGGTGCGATGGACGCTGAGCCAGTCGTTGGTCAGGCACTTCAGGCGCGCAATCTTGAAGCGAACTTCGTCGTCGAGAATCTCGGCGCCACCACCGGGAATGGAGTCGAGGCCGGAATCGCGCAAGCGGGCAATGGTGTCTCGCAGCGTCAGGCTGCTGTATTCCGCAATGGCTAGGATCTCTGAAGCCGAGTAGCAGTGCAGGTGGACCTTTGGGAAGCGCTGCTTGATGCCGCTCAGCATCCTCTCGTGCCACTCGATCTTCAGGTCGGGATGCAAGCCGCCCTGCATCAGTACTCCGGTTCCGCCCAGTTCGACCGTCTCACGAATCTTGTCGTAGATGGTTTCGAAGTCGAGGATGTATCCTTCTTTGGCCGCGGGTCCCTTGAGCGGACGGTAAAACGCACAGAAAGTGCAGTATTCGGTGCAGAAATTAGTGTAATTAATATTGCGGTCAATGATGTAGCTGACGACACCCTCGGGATGCAGTTTGCGGCGTAGCGCGTCAGCTTCCATGCCGATGCCGATCAGGTCGTCCGAGTGGAACAGGTCGAGGGCTTTTGCTTTGGTCAGGGTCATGGGGGACGTCACACCGTCTAGTGACATTCTAACGTTCCGCGGCGGGGATGTCACAGGCCTTGGGTTGTCTGCTAGGCAATTGGCTGGCCCGGCCTGCGATGCGATACCATTTGGCATGGCCATGGACTTGGCGGAACACGCAAGAACCACGGGCGGCGCGCTCAAGCATTGGCTGGTGGCGCAGTGCCAGGATTCGTTGGCGGTCGGCCTGCTATGGCTGGTGGGCCTGTACTTGCTTAAGGTGCCGTGGGCGCCGTTGTGGGCCTTGTTGGCGGCATGCTTCCAGTTCGTGCCGCACATCGGCGCGGTGCTTGGCATGGTGGGACCAGTATTGGCGGTCTGGCTAAAGTTTGGGGATTGGGAACGCGCCGTCTACGTGTTGTGTCTCTACGCCGTCATCGTGGTCATTGACGGCTTCTTCTTGCAGCCCGCCCTGATGCGGCGGGTCGCGAAGGTTCCCATCTGGGCGTCGATTCTGGTGCCGATTCTCCTGGGCATTGTCATCCCGTTCTGGGGAATTTTGCTCGCCCCGCCTCTTCTGGCTGTGGTCTATGCCTACAAGGCCAAGCAGGCGAACCGGCCTGAATCTGGGTTGACGTCATCCAACGAAGGGCAACACTAAGGCCGGACCCAGGCTTGAACAGGAGGGCGCGGAGGATATTCTGGATTTCATTCGGGGCTTCCCTTCTGGCGACTGTCGCAGTTTGCAGCCCCTTGCCGTGCTATAATTTCGCTTCGTCTGCATCAATTTTCGAGGTAATCACAGATGTCCTCTTCGGGCGGATCCTGCGCAATGAAAGATTTTTAGAGACGAGGTATCTCCATGTCCGGCCACTCAAAATGGGCAACAATTAAGCACAAGAAGGGCGCGCTCGACGCCAAGCGCGGAAAGATCTTCACTCGCTTGATCAAGGAAATCGCGATTGCCGCGAAAAATGGCGGCGGCGATCCTGACATGAACCCGCGGCTGCGCACCGCCATCCTGGCCGCCAAAGCGGAGAACATGCCGGGCGACAACATCAAGAAGGCGATCCAGCGCGGCACCGGCGAGCTTGCTGGGACCACTATTGAAGAGTTCACACTCGAGGGCTATGGCCCGGGCGGCGCGGCGGTGTTGGCCGAAATCAATACTGACAATCGCAACCGCATCGTCAGCGAAATTCGTCATGTGTTCGGCAAGAATGGCGGCAACATGGCCGAAGCCGGAGCGGTTTCCTGGATGTTCCACAAGAAAGGCGACATCGTAATCCCCAAGTCCGCCGCCAAAGAAGACGACTTGATGGCGATAGTTCTGGACGCGGGAGCGGAAGACTTGCAGGACGATGGCGAAAACTGGGAAGTGCTCACCGCGCCGTCCGCCTATGAAGCGGTTCTGGAAGCGGTGAAGAAGGCCGGCATCACTCCCATTTCCTCGAGCGTGGCCATGATCCCGCAAAACTACATCAAGCTCGAAGGCCACCAAGCCAACACCATGATCAAATTGATGGAGGCGCTCGAAGACAACGACGACGTGCAAAACGTGCACTCCAACTTCGACATTGACGAGAAGTTGCTGGAAGAAGTGGCCAGCTAGAGTCGGAGCTGCGTTCGACACCGGCCTCCCCGCCCAGGGGCGCTACGCTGGCTTTATCATGATTGATATCACGCGCATTTTTCAGGCTTTTCTGGCGCCGGCAATTTTTGTATCGGCCACCGCCTTGCTGGTCCTCTCTATCAACGTGAGGCTGATGGGCATGGTGAGCAGGCTGCGGCAGTTCGTCCATGCCAAACACGACGCCGCCAACAGCGGCCGTGGAATGGAAGCCGGAGCTTACGACGCGCAAATCCAATCCATTGAACGGCGGGCGGAGATGATTCGCCGCTGCTTTCTGATGGCTCTGGCCTCGCTGGCCGGGACCATTACCTCCTGCCTCCTGCTCGGACTGGGCCTATACTGGCGCGATGCCGGGGTGGTGGCGGTGGCGGTATTCGTGGCTGCGATGATCTGCCTGCTGGCCGCAACCTGGTACTACATCCGCGAGGTGATGGTGGCCCTGACTTCAGTGCAACAAGAAGCGCGCGACCAGAGGTTTATGGACTTGGGCGCTCAGCCGGAAGCCAAGAGCGTGGACGCGGTATAAAAGTGACCTGCATCCCGAACGTTTCCGGCTAATCGATCTTAAAAACTAGGGCGACACTGCTTCTGCGTCCTGCATCTGGTCGAACGCGGAGTTAATCATATGAAAGACGCCACTTAATGCAATCACCGTGAAGACTCGCCTCGATAAACTTTTGCTGGAGCGCGGCCTGGCGCCTTCGCGCGAGCGGGCACAAGCCCTGATACTGGCGGGCAAGGTCATCGTCAACCAGCAGAAAATCGAAAAGGCGGGCGCAGCAGTGGATTCTGCCGCTGAACTGCGGTTGCTGGGGGATGACCTCCGCTATGTGGGCCGAGGCGGGCTTAAGTTGGAAGCCGCCCTGGAGCATTGGCACATTGACGTTCCGCTGCGAATTTGCCTCGATGTCGGAGCGTCCACTGGCGGCTTTACAGACTGTCTGCTGCAGCACGGCGCGGCCCGCGTCATTGCTGTCGACACCGGGCACGGCCAAATTGATTTTCGCTTACGCCAGGATCCTCGGGTACGCCTGCTGGAGAAGACCAACGCGCGCTACCTCACCCGTGCCGCCCTGGGAGAGGAAGTCTCGCTCGCCGTCATGGACGTCTCGTTTATCTCCGCCACCAAAGTTTTGCCCGCAGTAATCGCCGCGGCTTTCCCACAGCCTGCGGCCGGCACCTGCGAGCTCGTGGTGCTGGTGAAGCCTCAATTTGAGGCAGGCAGAGAACAGGTGGGCAAGGGAGGGATTGTACGATCGGAAGCAGCCCAGATCGCGTCGGTCGCAAGCGTCTCGGCGTGCCTGGCGAGTCTTGGCTGTACTGCGCTGGAGTCCATCCCGTCGCCAATTCTTGGCGCTGAAGGCAATCGCGAATTTTTGCTGCACGCAAAGTATTAGCCTGTTTTGTACAATCATTCTTCGCCATGGAAACATTCCAATTCCCGACTGAAGGCCACCGCTCCGCCGCGCTTCTCTCCAAGCCGGGGAAAGTGGAACTGGCCCGGATCGTCCCTGAATTGATCGACTGGCTGGGCGAGCGCGGCTTTCGCGTCATCATTGATCGCGAGACGGCTGCATACGCCCGGGGCGTTGATGTCGTGGGACGCGACGACATGCCCGCGCACCCAGTGGATTTAGCAGTCGTATTGGGCGGCGACGGCACGTTGCTCTCAGCGGCGCGAGCTGTTTCCCGCTGCGGCGCCCCCATTCTCGGCGTCAACCTGGGTTCGCTGGGATTTCTTACCGAGGGTCCTCTCGCCGAGCTTCCCCAGGCACTGCAGGCTTTGGAACGCCATGAATGTGTGGTGGACTCGCGTTCCATGGTGCACTGCCAGTTGGTGCGGTCGCGCTCCGCCGTGGCCAGCTATCATGCACTCAACGAAGTGGTGGTCAGCAAGAGCGCCATCGCACGCCTGAACCACTTTGAATTGTTCGTGGGGACACAGTTCGTTTCCGTCTATAAAGCCGACGGCTTAATCGTCTCGTCCCCAACCGGGTCAACCGCCTACTCTCTCGCAGCGGGTGGGCCTATTCTGATGCCCTCGGTCAAAGCCTTTGTGGTGACGCCGGTATCGCCCCACTCGCTCACCCACCGCGCTCTGGTGGTTCCGGTCAACGAGGAGATCCAAATCGTGATCAAGACTGGAAGCGAAGAGGCCTACCTGAGCGTGGACGGCCAGATCGGCATGCCCGTACACGATGGGGACCATGTGGTCTGCCGTAAGTCTGACTACCAGGTCAAGCTGCTGCGCATGGACCAATCGTTCTTCGACGTGCTGCGGACCAAGCTGAAATGGGGACAGCGCTAGGGGTTTTTGGCACGTGAAGTTTGACAAAAAATATTTCCTGCTTGCGGGAACCTTTCCGGCGTAGAATCCGTCTTAGGAAGCATGCTTGGGAGGGAAACCGCTTTCCTACCGAGTGCCGGGAGGTAAGTATGCGTGGGGTACGCGTCCCGATTCAGTCCGTAGTGTCGATGTTCGCCTTCGTGATGTTGGCGCTGTCATTGCTGGTGCCATCCGTGCTAGTTCCACCCGCGTCGGCGCAAACCACCAGCTATTCGTTCGAGCAGGTGCAGGTTCCGCCGCCACTGCATCGCGTGGACCCGCCTTCGCCCTTGTCCTCAGCCGAGGAACTGGAGCAAACTGGCGACCAGCTCCGCGCCCAGAAGTTCTTCATTGACGCGCTCGACTACTATCGCGCAGCCCTGGACAAGCATAAGAACAATGGCGCCTTGTGCAACAAAATTGGCATCACCGAACTGATGATGCAGCACTATCGCGAGGCCCGCAAGGATTTCGAGCGCGCCATCAAGTTCAGGCCCGACTACGCCGATGCCTACAACAATTTGGCCGTCGTATTTTACGAGAGCAAGAATTATGGCAAAGCGATCAAGGGCTACCAACGCGCCATCGCCATAGAAAGCGGGTCGGCCTCGCTCTACAGCAACCTGGCTGCAGCCTACTTTGCCAAAAAGGATTTCGAGAAATCAATTCAGAACTATGCCCGCGCCCTGCAATTGGATCCTGGCATTTTGAACCGCACCTCGCACGGCGGGGCGATTGCGCAACTGGCCTCCCCGGAAGACCGCGCCCACTACGACTATGTGTTGGCCAAGCTCTTTGCCCGCATGGGCGTCAGCGATCAGTCGTTGGAGTATCTGCGCAAGGCCATGGAGGAAGGGTTCAAAGAGATCAAGAACGTTTACAAAGACGAAGAGTTCGCGCAACTTCGCAAAGACCCGCGCTTTACCCAACTGATGGGGGCGCAACCGGTGGCGATCCGCGACTAGCCAAAATCGAGTGCCACTGCCGTGACCGAAGGTCGAGCCGCAGGATTCCTTCGCTTCTTGAACCGCTTGTCATGCCCGTCCCACTTCCCTTACAGTTCAGAAGGTAAAAGGAGAATCGATGGCACTGTTTAAGACTGCAAATCCGGCTCTAGGACCGGAGGCATTCCGCTCGGAAAATGCAGCATTGGGCGACGCCATGACGATTTCTGGCACCGTCAATAAAACCGGCATCCTGCTGCTCTGTTGCGTCGCGACGGCAGTATGGTCGTGGAATCTATTTGGACGGTCTCCGGAAAGCGTTGGCGGGCTGACCCTGGTCGGCGGCATCGGCGGGTTCATTGTCGCAATTATCACCATATTCAAGAAGACTTGGGCACCGGTGACAGCACCGGTCTATGCGCTGCTGGAAGGGTTGTTACTGGGCAGCATTTCGGCGATGTTGGAAACACGCTATCCTGGGCTGCCCATGCAGGCCGTGGTGCTGACATTCGGGACGCTCGCGGCTTTGTTGTTGGCATACCGGGCAGGCATGATTCGGGCTACGGAACCCTTCAAACGTGGAGTTTTTGCCGCTACTGGAGGCATCGCCGTCTTCTACTTATTGCAACTTGTGTTGGGGTTCTTCGGCGTCCGTTTTGCAGCAGTTAACGGCTCTGGGGCAATTGGGATTGGCTTTAGCGTGATTGTCGTGATCGTGGCCGCTCTCAATCTGGTGCTGGATTTCGACTTCATCGAGCAAGGGGCTGCCGCGGGCGCTCCCAAATACATGGAGTGGTACGGCGCCTTCGGAATGATCGTCACGTTGGTTTGGCTGTATTTGGAGATTTTGCGGCTGCTCACCAAGCTCAATAGCCGGCGGTGAGGGGCGGACGCGGCTTCGGGAAACCGGAGCGGTCGGAGCGAGCCGGCAGAAAAAAACTTGGGCCTGGCGCAACTTTCTTCAGGCCGTTGGGTTTTTGCTGGTAATTGCTCCTGAAAACAACAGGGTGAGTAAGGAGAACGGTGGCCCACCGACTGCTGACCCGAGCACGCCCCAAGCAGGCAGCCGGTGGGTTTTAATTTTGAAGTCTAGTGATACAGATGCTGGGCAGGGGCGTAAAAGCCGTCTGAATTGTGTACAAGTTGTATAAGGTTTTGGCGATTCGCGCAAGCCGCTAGTCTTTTTTCTATTTTTTCCCAGCCTTCTCGCTCTTTTTCTTCGCTTTCTTCGCTTTCTTCGCTTTCTCCGCTGGACTACGCTCGACCGTGTACTGACTGACTACGCCCTTCCATTTGCCTTGTGCTTTCAGGATGAACTCCACCGCATCGCGAGCTGCGCCGTCACCGCCGCTATGTTTGGTGACGAAGTGGGCGTGCTTTTTGACTTCGTCACGAGCGTTGGCTACCGCGATCGCGAGGCCGCAGTGCAGCATGACGGGCAAATCAATCACGTCGTCCCCCACAAATGCCGCCTGGTCCGCAGTTAGGCCCTCTTCCTTCAAGATTTGCTCGAAGCAAGTGCGCTTGTCTTGAATACCCTGGTGGACGTGGTCCATGCGGAGGTCGCGGGCGCGCAGGGCTACGGTCTCGGAAATCCGCTTGGTGATAACCCCCGTCTTGATGCCTGCCAGCCGAGCTAGCGAAATGGCGGTACCGTCGTGCGCGTGGAAGCCCTTGGCCTCAATCAGGGTCTGGCTGTGCAAGCCAAAGCCGCCCGTGCCCTCATGCTTCGCGCTCTTTTCCAGCACGCTCTGCGACGCACCGGATGGGGCAGGGAAAATCCAGATTTTGCCGTCGGTGAGAACGCCGTCAACGTCGAAGAGCACGAGTTTGATTTTGCGAGCGCGTTTTTTGGGCATGGCGGCATTCTAGCAAGAGTTGGGTCACACCTCGTACACCTCACTCTCGCGGTCTCTCATCACACCCATCGGTGACGTGCCTCATGGCGCGTATACTCGCCAAGGGGCACACTCTAACGTGGACGAGGGATTGGTCCGCGTCCTTTTCTGGCTCAGTTACAGCGGAACCTTGACTGGCTCGGCGGGTCGCCAACTTGCCCTGAAAAGTTGCGGAACGCTAGGGCGCCTTTGATTCAAACAAGGTTGGCTTCTAAACCTTTCGCTTGGAGAAACCTTAATGCTGCATCTCGACACAGGGAACACAGGTTTCATGATTCTTTGCACCAGCCTGGTCATGCTAATGACACCTGGTCTGGCATTCTTTTATGGCGGGCTGGTGGGGCGCAAGAACGTCCTCGCCATCATGATTCAGAGCTTCGTCTCGATGGGCTGGACGACGGTGATCTGGTATATGTATGGCTATTCCCTTTGTTTCAGCGGCGACTGGCATGGGGTCATCGGCAACTTCCACAACGCATTTCTGCACGGGGTTGATCTCACCACTCCGTCGCCGAATGACACCATCCCGGCATTCGTATTCATCGCGTATCAGATGATGTTCGCGATTATCACGCCCGCACTCATCTCCGGGGCATTCGCCAACCGAGTCACTTTCAAAGCCTACATGCTGTTCCTGACCGGTTGGCTTACTTTCGTCTATTTCCCCTTTGTGCACATGGTTTGGGGTGGGGGCTTTCTGCAGAAATGGGGCGTGTTGGATTTCGCCGGCGGCATTGTGGTGCACAACATAGCAGGGATCGCGGCGCTGGCGTCTGTCCTGTACGTGGGCAAGCGCCACACCGCGGATCGGGGGCCGCACAGCATCCCGCTGGTTGCCCTGGGAACCGGCCTGCTCTGGTTTGGGTGGTACGGATTCAATGCGGGCAGTGAAATGCGGGTGGATTCGGTGACCGCCACCGCATTTCTGAATACTGATTTGGCAGCTTCGTTCGCAGCCGTCGCCTGGTTGTTTGTGGCATGGTTCAACGAAAAGAAGCCGAAGCTCCTCGGCCTGCTGACCGGAGCTGTGGCCGGGCTGGCCACCGTCACTCCGGCGGCCGGGTACGTTTCTCCCACCACTGCCGTCATCATCGGCTTGGTGGCGGGAGTGGTTTGCTACTACGCGGTTGAGCTAAAAAACAAACTGCACTGGGACGACGCGCTGGATGTTTGGGGGGTTCACGGAGTGGGGGGCTTCCTCGGCATCATCATGCTGGGAATCTTCGCCAACAAGGCATTTAATCCGGCGGGGGCGAATGGACTGCTGTACGGCGATCCGGGTTTCTTTCTGAAACAACTCGTGGCCGTGCTGTTCTCCTCGGTCTGGGCGTTTGTGTTTACGTATGCGATGTTGTACGTCATCGATAGGTTCACCACGGTGAAAGTGGACGAGGTTAGCGAGGAAATCGGACTCGATGAATCCATTCACGGCGAACGCGCCTACGAGGAGACGGCTGAGCGCGATGAGCTGGTCCATGGAGATTTGCGCTAGCCCGGTTGAGGTAGTTTGCCGATGGTTCGGGCGCGTGCTGAAGAAGTGCCTGGGCCCGTGGATTATTTCAGGGACGATGATGGCTGGGGCGATCTTGCCGGGGACGATCCTGGCGTGGTCCCTGCAAGCCCATTCTCAGACTGGCGATCCCGCACCCGCCCCGCCTGAGATGGCCAGCGTCGCCGAAGCGAAACCCTGGTGGCGAGGCATCACCACCGACGGATTCCTGTCCTTCTCCTACACCTACAACAGCAATACCCCCGTTCCCCGCATCAATCAGTTTCGGGTTTTTGATTTCAATGACAACGCTCCGCAACTAGACGTCGCTCAACTGGTCATTCAACGTGCGATCGGCGAATCGAAACAATTCGGCTTCCGCCTCGACCTGATCGCGGGCTCGGGAGTTCCGGAAGTGACCGCCGCCTATGGCCTGTTTCGCGATACCCACACTTTACTCGCGCACCATGTGGATGTCTCCCAAGTGTTCCTGAGCTACATCCTTCCCGTCGGGAAGGGATTGCGTTTCGATGTGGGGAAGTACGCTACCCATATGGGATATGAAGTGATCGGCGGCTATGACGGCTACAACGACAACTTCAGCCGCGGATTCATATTTGGATATGGGATACCGTTTAGCCATACTGGCGTCAAGGCAACGTATGCCTTTACTGGTAAGGTCACGGCCATGGTCTCACTGTGCAATGGGTGGGATGACGTGCAGCGACTCAACCACGCCTACACCGCAGCGGCACAGATTGCGTTCACTCCCACCAACCATTCCAGCTTGACTTTCAATTTCATTCACGGGCCGGAGCGCCGGCAGAATACCCACGATCAGCGCAGTGTTTACGAATTGGTTGGGACCTGGAAACCGGTCGCGAAGTTCAGCTTGAGCGGCGATGGACTGTATGGTCACGAACAGAATGGGGTTGCGATCAGTCACGACGCGATTTGGAGAGGGCTTGCGGGATATGCAAAGTACAGCCCTACCTCGAGGTTCTCGCTCACCTTCCGCGGCGAGGTTTTCAATGACGGCGGCGGCACGCGCACTGGTAGCGATCAAATTCTGCACGGATTTACCCTCACCCCGGAGTATGTGATGGACGCCAGGCCTTCCCGGATCACCTCTCATTTCGGAAAGGCGGACGGGAAAGTCGTGCTGCGGGGCGAAGTGCGTCTGGATCGATCGAACAAAAGCGTGTTCCTCGCAGCCGACAGTCACATCAGGAATCGACAGTTCACCACGGCGGTGAACTTGATCTATCTATTCTGAGGCGCGCGTGGTCCATCGGGGACGTTTCCCGCATCATACAAATACAACCGAGCATCGCTGCGACAGGCGAATGTTTCGCGAAAGTAGTACAATCTCACCTCATGCTCCCGGATGTCTCCAAGTCGCTGCTTTGGGCCCATGAACTGACCCAGGAGTGGTTCGTCCGCCGCTTCGGCACGCCCACCGAACCGCAGGAGCAGGGCTGGCCGCACATTCTCGCCGGGCATACCACACTGATTGCCGCACCCACCGGTTCGGGCAAGACGCTCGCCGCATTTCTGGCCTGCATTGATCGTCTGGTGCGCAAAGCGCTGAGTGGCGACTTGCACGACCGCACCGAGGTCCTCTACATCTCCCCGCTCAAAGCGCTCGGCAACGACATTCAGAAGAATCTAGAAATCCCTCTCGGCGAAATTATGCAGATGGCGGCGGCACGCGGCCTGCTGATGCCGGAGATTCGCACCGCAGTGCGGACCGGGGATACTCTGGCGCCCGAGCGCCGTCTGATGCTGCGCCGCCCTCCGCACATTCTGGTCACCACGCCCGAGTCGCTTTACATCCTGCTGACCGCGGAGAAAAGCCGGGCGATTCTACGTGACGTGGAAACCGTGATCGTGGACGAGATTCACGCGGTGGCCGATGACAAGCGTGGAGCTCACCTTGCCCTCTCCCTCGAGCGCCTGGAAAAACTTACGCACCGGCGTCCCGTTCGCATCGGCCTGTCCGCGACTCAGAAGCCCATCGAGGAAGTCGCTGCCTTCCTCACCGGCAATGGACGTCCCGCCCCGGTCATTGTGGATGTGGGCCATCGCCGTCCCATGACGCTCGCCGTCGAGGTCCCCGCCAGCGAACTGGGCCCGGTGGCTAGTAACGAGATGTGGGATGAAATCTATAAGCGCATCGTAGAACTGGTGGAGCAGCACCGTTCCACGCTGGTGTTTGTGAATACTCGCCGTATGGCCGAGCGCGCGGCCCACCACCTGGGCGAACTGATAGGCGAGGAAAACGTCGCCGCGCATCATGGCAGCCTGTCACGCAAGATCCGCCTGGCCGCGGAGGAAAAACTGAAGCTCGGCAAGGTTAAAGTGCTGGTGGCCACCGCTTCGCTCGAACTCGGCATTGACGTGGGTACTGTGGATCTCGTTCTCCAGATCAACTCTCCGCGTGCAGTGGCAGTTGCGTTGCAGCGTGTAGGACGATCCGGGCACTGGCGCGGTGCGATTCCTCACGGCCGTTTCTTCGTGACCACCCGCGATGACCTGTTCGAGTGTGCCGCCCTGGTGCGGGCCATTAAGCACGGAGACCTTGACCGCCTCATTATTCCGGACTCGCCGCTAGATGTACTAGCGCAGCAGATTGTCGCCACCTGCGCCGCCGAGCCAGCCAGCGCCTTCCAACGTGACGGCGCAGGCGCTGCCAGTTCGGGGGAAAACGGCGAATCCGGTCCGCAGCAGTTAGCGCTCTCGATCCATGACTCTGGCTGGGACGAAGCCGAACTATTCGCAATGGTTCGCAGGGCGTATCCCTACCGCAACTTAACGCGCAAGACTTATAACGCGGTGCTCGAAATGCTCTCCGAAGGCATCGCATCGCAACGCGGCCGCTACGGCGCTTACTTGCATCGCGACCAGGTCAACCACAAACTGCGGGCCCGCCGCGGGGCCCGTCTCGCGGCTATCACCAGCGGCGGCGCGATTCCTGACACCGCCATGTTTACGGTGGTTTTGGAACCCGAAGGCACGGTGGTTGGGACGCTCGACGAAGACTTCGCAGTAGAGAGCAGCGCGGGCGACATCATGCTGCTGGGCAACACCTCGTGGCGCATTCGGCGCGTCGAAAGCAAGAGCGGCCGCGTCTTGGTGGAAGATGCTCACGGCGCCGCTCCCACCGTGCCGTTTTGGCGGGGTGAAGCGCCGGCGCGCACCAACGAACTCTCCGCCCAACTTGCCGACCTTCGCCAGACCCTCAGCGACATGCTGGAAGGCGTTTCTCCGGTTGGCGTTTCGCAGAATAATCTCAAAGTTGCCGCGGCGGTGGAGTGGCTTAAGCAAGAGTGTGGCCTGGACGATTCCGGCGCCGAACAGACCGTCGGATATTTGCTCGAAGGCCGCGCCGTGCTCGGAGCAGTTCCCACGCAAACCACCATCATCGCCGAACGCTTCTTTGATGAAGGCGGCGGCATGCAGTTGGTGATCCACGCTCCCCTGGGCGGCCGCATCAACAAGGCTTGGGGACTGGCCCTGCGCAAGCGCTTTTGCCGCAGTTTCAATTTTGAATTGCAGGCCGCCGCCACCGACAACGGCCTGAACATCGCCCTCGCCGAGCAACACAGCTTCCCGCTTGCCGACGTCTTTCAGTTCCTGCAGACCGCCACCGTACAGAGCATTCTGGAACAGGCGGCGCTTCCCTCGCCCATTTTTGGCACACGCTTCAAGTGGGACGCGAATCGTTCTCTCGCCCTGCTCCGTTTTATGGGCGGGAAGAAAGTTCCTCCGCAGATCCAGCGCATGCGGGCCGCCGATCTGCTGGCCGCGGTGTTCCCCGATGTGGCCGCCTGCCAGGAAAACATTGTCGGCGACATTAAGATTCCCGACCACCCCCTGGTCAATGAGGTAATGAAAGACGTCTTGACCGAAGCTCTGGATCTCGACGGCCTGACTCAGTTGCTGCACGGGATTGAGCAAGGAAACATTCGTTGCATTGCTGTAGATACGCCGGTGCCTTCGCAGTTTTCTCACGAGATCCTCAACGCCAATCCATACGCTTATCTGGACGACGCACCGCTGGAAGAGCGTCGCGCCCGCGCTGTCGAGATGCGCCGGATGTTGCCCGCGTCTGTGCTGGAGGAGATGGGAAAGCTCGACCAATCCGCGATCGCCCAAGTGCAAGCCGAGGCTTGGCCCGACGTTCGCGATCCCGACGAGTTGCAGGATGTGCTGCATACGTTGGTCGCGCTTCCCGCCGATCGTGGTGCGGTCGGAGCAATCGGCGTCCCGGTTCCGGACCTCAACAAACGATCCTCGCTTCAACTCTGGAGGTTCGACTTCGACCGCCTGGTCGCGACCGGACGCGCTACGACTGCAACCGTCGCCGAAGCCAGTTACTGGGTTGCTACCGAACGCGCCAAGGCGTTTCAGGCCATCCATCCCAACGCAGTCTTCAGTCCTGCGATCGCAGACCTCGGCGATGCGCCTGAATCAGACCAAGCCTTGCTCACCGCGGTCACCGGTTGGATGTCTGTCCTTGGCCCCACCACCGCCCAAGAACTGGGGGCATGGATTGGAGTGGCAGGGCCGCAAGTCGAAAACTCCCTGCTGCGTTTGGAGGCCGCCGGCTCGATCTTGCGCGGCAAGTATCGCGACGGCATTGCCGCCGGGCACGAGTGGTGCGAACGCCGTCTACTCGCCCGCATCCATCGCCTCACCGTCGCCACCCTGCGCAAGCAAATCGAGCCGGTCACCGCCGCGCAATTTATGCAGTGGCTCATGCGCTGGCAGCATATCGCACCTGGCACCCA
>JBBQVN010000031.1:0-30915 GCA_038211475.1 Terriglobales bacterium
CGTCATCCGCATTGATTTCGAAGTCCATAAATTAGCTGCTAGTCCCTGGCATAGCTTCTTGTGAACCCTAGTACCCAAACTCCGTCTGCGCCGCGTAGGCGTGCTTCTTAACGCCCAACTCTTCCACTCGGCAGGCGCCCAACTGGTTGACGTAGCCTCGCCGATCATTCACGCCGTGCACCCATCGCTGCTGCCATGCATCGCTGTCCTGTTTAGATTTGGTCTGCTCATGATATTGGCGGAAGAATGCGTCGTCGCGCTTGTAATAGCCCTGCACCGGCGAGGGATGCGCGCCCATCGGAGACTCCACCACCGCACTGACCAGAAATCCTGGAATCATGGTGCGGTTAGGATCGCTGGCAATCACTTCAGCCTCAACAATCTCTTCCGCCACCACGATAACCCGCTTCGCCGCTCGCACTGCCTCGATCATCACTCCAAAGTTGCCCCAGCAATGCGCGTTGCCGTCGTGGTCAGCACGCTGCACGTGGGCGATTGCAACATCGGGAACCAATGCCTTCACCGCGTGCAATTTCTCGCCGGTAAAGGGCGATGCAAACTCGGCGAAGAAAGGATTGTCGTGTGCAATGTCACTACCCAGCGCTGTCCGAGTCGGCAGGAAAGGTACGCCCATCGCCGCCGCTTGCAAAGCCAGGGCCACTGAGAAATTTGTTAGGTTGGTAATCTTGAGTCCGTCTTGCTCAACCGCGCGACGGAAGTTATAGGCCGACCCCATCATCACGTTGCCTACCCAGGCGGCAATCACGCGTTCCACGCAACCGGCCCCAATGATCTGGTCAAACAATATGTCAGAAATCGGACCAATCAGCGTGAGCCCCCGCCTTTTCTGGCGAATGATTTCGTGCCCTGCCGCAAATGGAATCATCTGCTCCATCTGCAAGCCCAGCGCAATCGATGCGCCATCGGGCACCAGGTCGGCAATTGCTTCGGGGATGGAGAGAAGTTTAGACATGGCTATCTTCCCTTCCATACTGGCGGCCGCTTGTCCATAAACGCGCTAATGCCCTCCCGTGCGTCTTCCGTCTGCATCAAATCATCCAAGTACGTCTTCTCGGCGCGGGCCAAGCCTTTATCGAAGTGCATGGCATCCCAGGCGTAAAACGCCTTCTTGGTGACGGCCAAAGCTGCAGGGCTGAGCGCATTCAACCGCTCCAGAATCGCGCTTACCGCGGCATCCAGCTCGTCAGGCTTCACTGCGCGAGTCGCCAATCCAATCTCCGCAGCTTCCCTGCCGCGGATAGTGCGGCCGGTCAGGATAAGTTCCGCAGCCTGTTTCTGGCCAACTAAGGCGGATAACGCAGCGCACGCCACAGGCGGATAACATCCTAGTTTAATTTCCGGAAAGCCCCAGGACGCGTCCTCAGCTGTGATGACAATATCGCACACCATCGCCAGTTCTGCGCCACCCCCAAGGCAGTGCCCATGAACCGCGGCGATCGCCACCTTGGAACTGGCGACCAAAGCGCGGATGACAGCGTGGAACTTCTCCAACATGCCCGCCACTTTGTTAGGAGTGTGAGCGGGAACGTCAACGCCCGCGGAAAATGCCTTCCCCGCGCCGCTAATCACCACGGCAACAATATCCGATCGGCTCTCGTACTCGCCCAACGAGTAAGCCAACTCTTCCATCATGGGGACGTCAATTACATTCAGCGGGGCATGATCGAGTGTGACGCGGCCGACGCCGTTTAATGTCTCAACCCTGATCCGCGATGACTTGACTATTTGCGTCATGCTAGCTGGTCCAAAATCCGTCTTTGTCGTACTCGCGAATGGCTCGCAATTCGTCAGCGGTCGGCTCGGGCGTGACCCCAATGTTCTCACCGGTATTCAGCTTCCACCCGGTCGCTGCGAGAACCTCATCCACTTGAATCCCAGGGTGCACCGATGCCAAGTAAGCCTCGCCTGTTTCGTCAAATCGCAGAACGGCTTTGGTTGTGATCACCGCCGATGGGCCGCCCCGCGGCAATCCCGCTCGCTGCCGCCATCCCGTACCTTCCCCGTTTCCGGGACTGGTAATATACCCTACGCGCTCCGGCAGGCGCTCCCTGCTGTGCTCCAGCAAAACGACGAAACGCTGCGCCAGCGACGCAATATCGCACGCCCCACCTGAACCCGGCAGCCGGACCAGCCCCTTCGTCCCTCGCACCTCTGTCGAATTCAAATTGCCATAGCGATCCACTTCCGCAGCACCCAGAAATCCCAGATGCACCCGGCCCGACTGCAATAAGCTCATCACTCCCAGCATGTCGAGGCACTGCGTCGCCCCCACGATGTTCGGCGGATCGGCCATGGTATAGATCAATTCGGCGGCTGGCGTCGAACGAATCACGCCGTTTTCGAACAGGCCAATCGCTTGGGGTGCGTGCGTTTTCTTCGCCACCACGAACGCGATCAACGGCAGCCGCATGCCCACAAACACCAGCTCCCCGTCGCGGATTTCGCGCGCCGCCGCCGCCACCATCAGCTCGCTGCGAGTGTAAGAGGCTGTTGGCGGACTCGATATCGGGACCGTAACACTCATGAGATTGTTCACGTCTCGCTCGAAGGCACCGAGCGCATCCGAGCCTCTGCGTCTCAATGTTTCCAAGGTGAGATCTTGTGTGCTAGATGTTGACCGCCGACTTCCTGGGCTCGCCGATGGTGCTCAACGGATCGCGCGCCCCTTCCTTCTGCAGGATCCAATTCTTTTCATTGGCGATAATATCCAGCAGCAACGTCTTATCCGCTGCGGTCGGAGTGTACTCGGTGAAGTGATGCTCATAATCCTTGTCGTCTAAAGGCTCCCCGGTTTTACAGTGGAACTTCAGCCCCGACCAGCGCCCGATGCTGCGATTAAACTTGATGTGTGGAGTATAGAGCCGCGGAATGCCGGGCTTGAGGAATGAATTCAACCGCTCTACTAACCCTGACACTTCCTTCTGATAAAGATGACGGTTGTAGTCATTCAAGTCGTCCAGATCAGCCGTCTCTGTGTTCTGCGGCTCGTCGTATCGGCCCTTGATACCCCAAACGTACGCCCAGTGTGCCGACGAAGAATGGTCCGTGCCAAAAAGATCATAGGAACTGGAGATCCATTTGTTCAGGTACTTCTGCAACAGCCATTGCGGAATCACACCCGCCTCCACCACGCGCCGCAGGCCATCATTGCCCGTCCCCATATGGAACGCCTCCTCGCGCAGCATGTACGAAGTTGAACGGCCCAGCGGTGCAAATGAAGAGTATTTCAGCATCTGCAATTGGAATTTGCCGTCGCGATCCACAAAGTCGGTATAAGTGAAGAAGTCGAGCCAGTTGTCCACATCCACATTGAAGGTGCCCAGCAGCCGCTTGTTTTCAAACGCACGACGCTCCAGCATCTTCTGGGCCTCGACTTTGCCCGACGCTCCGAAAAAGTCCACCAGCAGGGCGCACATTTGCCACCCGTGCCGCATTTCTTCGATCATGACGCGAGTCAGCGCGCGGCGGTCCCAATCCGTGGGCGCGGTCACAAACAGATTGCGCTGCTGCTCGACCGAGGCAAATTCCGTGTCGCCCTGGTAGACGATCATATTCATCAAAGCGTCGCGCATCTGCTGCGTCGGTACTTGCCGCAGGTTCTCCCACTTATCCCGCCCTTTGTAAGCGCCGAATTGGATTTCAGCCGTGTCAATCGCGCCGTAAAGTGTGTCGAAGTGAAACGCCTCTATGTCCTCGGTGTTGACGCCCACTTCCTTGCGCCAATCGTTGAACAAACCTTCCCACTCGCTAAAGCTTCCGATTTTTGCAACTCGTCCTGGCATAAGTCCTCGTCTAACTTCGATATTGGCTAGCAAAATGCCAGCGCTATAAGTTCAACCAAACTGTTTTCAGTTCGGTGTAGTGTTCGATGGCGTGCATTCCCATTTCCCGCCCAAATCCCGATTGCTTGTATCCGCCGAATGGCAAAGCTGCATCCATTAAGCCGTATGTATTGATCCATACCGTTCCCGCCCGTAACTGCCGCGAGATGGTATGGGCTTTCTTGATGTCGCGGGTCCAGACCGCGGCGGCCAGCCCATAAGGATTCTTGTTAGCTTCGGCCACCACTTGGTCCATGTCATCGAAGGTGAGCACGGAGAGCACCGGCCCAAAAATCTCTTCCTGGGCAATAGTCATCTCGTTGGTCACACCGCCGAAGATCGTTGGCTCGATGAAGAAACCTTGGCCATCCCCCACCGCCACGCGACTTCCTCCGGTAATTAGCTTCGCGCCGTCATTTTTCCCCGCTTCGATGTACCCGAGAACCGTCTCCATCTGTTCCTGGCTAACGATTGCGCCCATGCGAGTCTTCGGGTCCAGCGGATCGCCGGGCTGCAACTTCTTCGCCCGGCCCACCAGTTTCTCCACGAATTCATCGTGTGCCTTGGTCTCGATAAACAGGCGCGAACCCGCATTGCAGACTTCACCCTTTCCATAAAAGATTCCGGTAATGGCCCCCTTCACTGCGTTGTCAATATCGGAATCGGCAAAAACAATATTCGGCGACTTGCCGCCCAGTTCCAAGGTGAGGCGCTTCAGCGAATCGGCAGCTGACCGCATAATCTCCTTGCCTACCGCAGTAGATCCGGTAAAAGCGATCTTGTCGATCCCCGCATGAGTGACGATAGCCTTGCCGACTTCCGGCCCGCCGGTCAGAATATTTAACACGCCCGCCGGAAAACCCGCCTCAATCGCCAACTCTCCGAATCGGAGCGCAGTCAGTGGAGTCTGCTCTGCCGGCTTCATCACCACGGTATTGCCGCACGCCAACGCAGGCCCCAGCTTCCACGAGGCCAGCAAAAGCGGAAAATTCCACGGGATGATCAGGCCCACCACGCCCACCGGTTCGCGCAGCGTATAGGTGAATGCCGTCTCAAACGTGTTTATGGTCTCCCCGTGTATCTTGGTCGCCCAACCCGCAAAGTAGCGCAGGACGTCAATCACCATCGGCATGTCGACGTAACGCGACTCGAAAATGGGCTTGCCATTGTCGAGCGTTTCCAACTCGGCAAACTCGTCTATGTTCTTCTCGATCAAGTCAGCGAGCTTCCATATCAAACGGCCGCGCTCGCTGGCCGACATCTTTCGCCAAGCGCCAGCGCGGTCTTCGAAGGCCTTCCGAGCCGCAGCGACCGCATTGTCCACGTCCCCGTGTGAGGCCTCGCTGATCTCCGTCAACACTTCACCCGTAGCCGGATTGACGGTGTCAAACTTCGTCGCGCCTTCAACCCACTGCCCATCAATCAGCAGTCTGCCGGCGGAAACCTTCGCTTTCGTTGCAGTAAGCATTTTCTCTTTCTTCCCGCCGGAGGCACCGAGCCCACAGCACGATCCCGCACCCCTTCGCTCTGTCTCCGTGCCCCCGTGGTCGGTGGTGGCTATTTCGCGGTGAACACTGCGGGACGCTTCTCCACATAGGCGTTCAAGCCTTCTTTGGCGTCGTCGCTTTGGAACAGCAACTGCTGGTTCTCGCGTTCCACCGCCAGGGCCGACTCCATTGGAATCTCCCATCCCGTCTGCACCGCGCGCTTGATCCGTCCCACAGCCTTGGCTGCCTTGTTCGGCGGCGTGAACTGACGCGCGTACTCCATGATGTTCTCCATGAAACCCTCCCGCTCAAAGATGTCATTGATGATGCCCATCTCTTTGGCTTCCTCAAACGAGAACGTGTTCCCGGTCACCATCAGCTCGATGGCCTTGCTCTTGCCCACCATGCGCGAGAGCCGCTGGGTTCCACCCGTACCGGGCAGCACGCCCAGGTTCACTTCCGGCAGCCCAATCTTGCCCGCGTCTTTGCGAGCAATGCGGATGTCCGCCGCCATCGCGATTTCCAGCCCGCCCCCGACGCAGTGCCCATTCAACGCAGCAATCACTAGCTTCGGAGTGTGTTCCAGTCGCAGCAGCATTTCGTTGGCGTGCAGGCAAAAGTAGTACTTGAAAGTCGGATCCACGCTCTGCAACATGCGAATGTTGGCGCCTGCCGAAAAGAACTTGTCGCCATTGCCGGTCAGCAGAATGACGTAAACGCCATTATCCATTCGCGCTTTCAGGATGGATTCGTCGAGCTGGCGGTTCATCTCGTAGGTGTAAGTGTTGGCCGGCGGATCGCACATTTCGATGACCGCAACTCCGGCATCGGTGCGGTAGTTCACCAGTGTTTTAGTCGCTTCGCCGGTGGCCGGCTGAGTGGTGGTAGCCATAGTGGTGCTCCTTTGATCTTGAATAAAAGTTTGTTGGATTGCCCACATCCCCAAATTCGGTTTTACTTCGTGCTGCTTCGCTTTCGTAGCTGCTTCGACCCGATTCCCGTTAGAAAGGTGTCTCCCATTTGTCCTGCCAGGTCCAACGCGCCGCCGTCCACCCGCGGCTTGTACCAGGTGTAGATCCAGTTCATCATGCCGAACAGGCTCATCACCGCGATGCGCGATGAAAACTCCAGCCCCTTCTCTTGTTTAAATTCCTCCATCAACGAAACGCAAATCCGATAATATTCGCGCTTCAGTGCAGCGATCTCCGTGCCAAATCCATTCTCCAAAACATCATCCTCGTGAGACAGCACCTTCATCGCTTTCTGATTGGCAAGAAAGTACTCCAGGTGGTTCAGAATGAAGGTACGAATGCGCCCTTCCGCGTCCGTCTCACTAGCCAGCCGCACTTTCAGTTGCTGCACAATGGTGGTGAAAGTGTGTTTCTGGATCAGGTACAGCAGCCGCTCTTTTGATTCGAAGTAGTAATACAGCCCGGCCAGCGACATGCCGGTGGCGCGGGAAAGGTCGCGCATCGAAGCCCCCGCATAGCCCTTCGCGCACAACACGCTGGTGGCATGGTCCAGAATCTCTGACTGACGCCGCTCAAAGCGGGTCTCCACCGACTCTTTGAGGCGGCTGGGACGGGCAGAGGCCTTCGCGGGAGCGGGCATATAGTCGAACGTTCGTTCTAATTATACGGGCTCGCTCCGCGGATGACAACTCCTCGAATGGCTCCGGGCTGGGAGCACCCCACTCACTACGACGACTAGGCCGCGTTCAGTTCCAATCGAAATTGTACCCCCGGGAATTTCGTCGGGAGCAATTTCCAGGGGAGTGCTGTTGGGGGCATAGCCTTCCATTTGCAATCCCAATGTGTGCACTCCCACTGTCAGCTTCACGATCACCGGAGTTAAACCATTCTCTTGACCTACTGTTTCGGGCCTTGATCAACGGAAGCATCCGGTTTGTCCGCGGCCACCGGCATCTTCTGCTTGTCCGTGGAATCCACCGAGAACAGCAGGAAGCGATCAAAGCTGTGGCGGCGGTGGAAGCGGCGCCTGCGGAAGTCTATGTACAGGTCGGCATTCTTGGGAAGCCACAATTCTTCGTTCTTCGCCGCGAACAGCACCGGCCCGTAGTCCACCGACTGGTGTTCGGTGAGCAGTTGGATCTTCCTGATGGGCGAAACCAGTTCCGATTCCATGTGCACGATTTGAAAATTTTCTGCTGCGATCCAAGCCCGCCCCTTCAAATCGGCTGCATAGGTGTCGTTGCCCACCCGATAATTGTGGATGCGATTGGTGCGGTCGTCGCGCTGCCGGAAATACACCAGCCAGGTCGCCTGGTTCTTCCACTGCCCCAGACCCTCGCAGGTCATCTGGAAGTTGTCACGCATGACGGGATGGAACACCAAGGCTAGGGCCGGGAAACCACGGGTCGCGATCTGTTCTGGAAAATCGGCCAGACCACCATGTGCGGCGCGAAACTCATCTACACCCAAGTACCCCTTCGACTCCGAAATCTCCACCGAATAGTCGAACTGCCTGGTCTCGTGGGTCAGTGGATGGCCCAACTCGTCCACATTCTCGTGTACCACTTTCTCCATCGCGGCAAACTTGCCGACGTTGTCCACCAACTCTTTAACCCTGTTCCCGGCCTGATCCATCACGCGGTCGTAGGGACAGGTCACATCCGCCGCCACCTGCGGCTTAGCATCATCAATGCCCGCCGGTTCCCAGGTTTTGGCTGCCAAGCGGATCTCATCGGTATCGTTCGCCACTTCGATAGTGTCCACGGAATATGTGGTAGTGGGCACAATGCGTCCAGCTTTGACGCTATCTGCTGCGTGGCGCTCAATTTGCACGATGTAATTGCGCACCTGGGTTACGGCGGCACTGTTCGGGTTGTGTTGCAAATAACTCTTCAGCGCTTGAATGGCCTCTTGATCGTGCCCCAGATGGGCCTGCGCCTGGCCCAGCACCAGGTAGGCATCGTCGCCAGCTCCCTTGCCTTTGTCGACCGCCAATTGCGCGTATTCGCGGGCGTGCTCGTAGTCCTTCAACCGCAAGCATGAATCCGAGAGGAGGTAGTACGCATTCCAGAATTCATTGTCGACCAACACTGCCTGTTCCAGAACTTTTCTGGCTCCGGCGTAGTTCTTCTCCACAAAACGCAGCTTCCCCAGCTGGGTCAGCGCCTGAACGTTATGGGGATCAATTGTTGAGGCCTTTTCGAAGTATTTCTGCGCATTCTCGTTTTCTTTGCGCTGCATGTACAAATAGCCCAGCAGAAAACTTATTTCTGAACTCGAAGGTTCCATCTTTTCTGCCGATTCCAGATGCTTTTGCGCCTGTTTCAGGTCGCCGGCCTTCAAAGACGTCACCCCGCGCTGGGTTTGCTTTCGTACTTTGGAAGGCATCTGTGCGCTCAGCGCCGCATTCAAGTTCACCGCCGAGGGATCCGGTTTGAGCACGATCTCCAACGCATAGTTCGACACTGCCGTCGCCACCGTCACGCCCTTATGCGCCGTCAGATAACCAAACGCGTTCACTTCAACGTCGTATTTACCAATCGTCACCCCCACGACTTCCGTCTCGGACCGGTCCGTTGTCGTCGAATAGTAGATGGTGTGGTCGCTGAGATTCATGACCTTGACCACGGACTGCCGGTCCAGTCGCTTATTGTTCTCTCCGAGCACCGTGAGTCGCAGAATTGCGCCGGGCGTTTCATACAGCGCTCCTCCATTCCCCGTGCCCGGTTGATTGAAACCGTCCTGGCCGAAAACCGGAATCGAAACCACAAAACAGAGCATGACTGCGAGAATAGTTAATCGCTGCGAGGAGTTCATACAGCCTCCGTGAAGAACAATGTTGCGGGGGACACTAAAGTATTTCACTTCCACTTGCGGTGGTCAAACCAGCTAGCGGACTTGGCTAACTTCCCTGTCTTGCAAAAATTGTCGTAGCACAAACTTAGGGCTTTTCGGATAGTGGCTGCCAGAGTTCAATCTTATTCCCGTCCACGTCATAGATCCAGGCAAAGCGACCATAGGATTCGTTCATTCGTTTGGCGTCTATCTTTACTCCCTCTTGTTTTAAGCGGTCGAGCAAAGCATCCAGATCGTCCACGATGTAGTTAACCATAAACGGCGCGTGGCTAGGATTGAAATAGTCAGTGGAGCTGGGAAAAATAGTCCAAACCGTAACGTGTTCCTTTTTCGGGTCGGCGTGTTCGCGCCACGGAAGCATTACGCCTTCGCCTTTGTCGGCCAGTCCAAGATGCTGCGAATACCATTCGCGCATCTGATCACGATTAGCCGATTTGAAGAAGATACCGCCGATTCCAAGAATCCGTCCGCGCTGCTCCACTTTAATAGGTGGCTTCGGCTCTTCAGGTTGCGGAGATTGCATTTTCTATCCTCCATTTGAGCACGCCGAGTTAAGCAACAGCGAGATGAACAACAGAGGGCCCATCGCGACTGTGCTCCAGGGCATCACTTGCATGTGTGGGATTATACAAGTCTCGATTCGACTAGCCTTTGAGTAGCGGACGACTTGTAGGGGCGGCGACGACGCGCTAACCCGAACGTCGAATTTTGCCGAACAGAGCCCGGCATTTTTCTCTGACGATCACACTCGCCGCCGGACTCTAGCTCTTCAGGGCAGCCATCAAGCGCTCGATGTCACTTTTCTCTGCTCCGGTCAGAGGCAGCAGCGGCAGTCTGGCCGGACCGCCGTAGTAGCCGTTCAGATCCATTGCGTGCTTCACTCCCGGAATTCCCAGCTCGCCCAGCACTCGAGGCACCGCTTTGGCCACGCGCTCCTGCTTTTCGCGCGCCAGACCAGCGTCTCCGTCTTTCCACGCGGCATAAATTTCATAGCAGGCTGTCGGCGCACAGTCGGCGAACGCCAGGATTGCGCCCGCCGCACTCCGATCGAGCGAATCCTTCAGTTGATGGGCGGCTCCCACCAGCACTTGAAATCCCACTTCCTTTTGGCGGGTCTTCACGCCGCCTACAATGCTTACGGCAGCGGAGGAAGGCTTGGATGCCTCCCCACTCGTGGGCCACGACCCTGCGGCCGAGGCGATCGAGATTAGTTCCCCGCCTCCGTTCGATCCCACCGTCGTTGGCTTCAGCATGCGGGGTGTAACTGCCTCGAAGGACTCGGTCACGGTAGCGGCACGCTTCACGCCGCGGGTACCTGCAACCAGCTTCTCGACTTTGTCCAGACTCCCGCTCGATTCCTTGATTGCCGCAATGTTGGGATGTTGGGCAAGCTCAATCACAACTTCCACTGGGATGTCATAACCTGTCGCTTGGGGGAAGTTGTAGATGACCAGCGGCAGCGCGGAGCGATCCGCAACCGTCCGATAAAACGCCAGGATGTTCGCCGGATGCATCTGCTTCTTATAGTAGTGAGGCGTCCTTACCATCGCCAGATCGTAGCCCACTTCCGCCGCGTACTCGGTCAGGCGAAGCGTCTCTACGGCTGACTCGATTCCGGTGCCGGCGATCATCACTTTGTGCGGTGCCGCCGCCTCGATCGCACACTTCAGCACCGCGCGCCGCTCATCGTCAGAGAGCAGAATGGCTTCCCCAGTAGAGCCCAGTACCACAATTCCCGCTACCGGCGTCTTCGAGTAGCGTTCCACATTGGCTTCGATTTTCTTGTAATACACGCCGCCGTCGGGATAGAACGGCGTGGTGATGGGAGGGAAAATACCAGAAAGAATCATTCGAACACTCCAGGCTGCCAGCGACAAACCGCCAGCAAACTTAATCCTAATCCTTTATGAATGGTCATCACGACCTTAACCAGTATGGATGGTCATCGCGAATCTTGACCAGTGACCATCCCGAGAGTTGCGAGGGACCAGCACTTCACCGTGCACTCCCCACCGCTAGCGGCTCGCTGCCACTCTCTCCGCCTGCAACTGCTGCAATGCCTGCACTCGCACTTGGCCCCGTCGCAATGCTGCAATGCCCTCGGCCGCGGCCCGCGCTGCCGACAGTGTCGTAATCGTGGTAATTCGCGCCGTAACCGCCGCCCGGCGGATCGCTTTCTCGTCAAAATACGGATCCGGCCCGTGTGGCGTATTGATGATCAAGTGGATCCGCTCGCCCTTAATCAAATCCACGACGTTCGGCCGCCCTTCCTTCACTTTGTACACGCGCTCCACCGTCATGCCTGACTCCTCTAGCACGTCGGCCGTCCCCGCAGTCGCCACAATCTTGAACCCCATCTCGACGAAGCGCGCTGCCACTTCCGACACATGTGCCTTGTCAGTGTCGTGCACGCTGATGAACACCGTCCCCTTCACCGGCAGCTTCTGTCCCGCGCTGATCTGCGCTTTCGCGAACGCTTCGCCAAAATTGTCGGCCACGCCCATCACTTCGCCAGTGGACTTCATTTCCGGCCCTAGCACCGTATCCACACCGGGGAACTTCGACCACGGAAACACCGGCGACTTCACGTAGTAGTTGCTTCCCGTATCCAGGTCGGTCCCGCGCTCAATGTTTTCCGGTAGAAATTCCCGCAGCTTGCGGCCGGTCATCAACCGCGCCGCGATCTTGGCCATCGGTACGCCGGTCGCCTTTGAAACGTAGGGCACGGTACGCGAGGCCCGCGGATTCACTTCCAACACATACACCGTTGTACCGTCGATACCACCATCCTTCGCGCCGGCTCGTGGAATCGCAAACTGAATGTTCATCAGGCCCACGACCTCCAGGGCCCGCGCCAGCTTAAACGTGTACTCTCGCATGCGTTGCAGCAGCGGCTCGGCAATATCGACGGCAGGCAACACGCAAGACGAGTCCCCGGAATGAATTCCCGCTTCCTCGATATGCTGCATGATCCCGCCAATCACCACATCTTCGCCGTCGGACAACGCATCCACATCCACTTCCACAGCGTCTTCCAAAAATTTGTCGATTAGCACCGGACGATCTTGCGAGTACTCCACCGCCTCTTTCATGTAGCGAATAATCGTCTCTTCGTCGAAGGCAATCACCATCGCACGCCCACCCAGCACATACGACGGACGTACCAACACCGGGAATCCGATCTGGTTCGCGGCTACCACTGCTTCCTCCACCGACGTCACCATCGCCCCCGGCGCTTGCGGAATCTCCAGCTCTTCCAGCAGCTTCCCAAAGCGCTTGCGGTCCTCGGCCAAATCAATGCATTCCGGCGAAGTTCCGATGATTTTCACGCCCGCAGCTTTCAGTGGCAGCGACAGGTTCAATGGAGTCTGCCCGCCGAACTGTACAATCACACCCACCGCCGCCCCACCAGAAGCTTCGTGCTCGCAAATCGCAAACACGTCCTCCAGCGTCAGCGGCTCAATGTACAACCGGTCGCTGGTGTCGTAATCGGTGGAAACCGTCTCCGGATTGCAGTTGACCATCACCGTCTCGAAGCCATCCTCCCGCAGTGCGAACGCCGCGTGACAGCAGCAATAGTCGAACTCAATTCCCTGCCCAATTCGATTGGGCCCGCTGCCCAGAATGATGACCTTCTTCTTTGCGGTCGGCGCCGCTTCGTCCTCTTCCTCATAAGTCGAATAAAGATACGGCGTGAAGCTCTCAAACTCTGCAGCGCAAGTATCGACTCGCTTGTACACCGGCGAGACACCATGCTTGTTGCGCAGGTGCCGCACTTGCTCCTGCCCGCCCTTTCCGTCCAGCCGCCACGTCGTGGCCAGCCGGCTATCGGAGAATCCCATGCGCTTGGCGTCGCGCAGCAATTCGGTCGAAACCGTCTCCATGGGGTGTTTCTCCAACTCCATCTGCATGTCGTTGATTTCTTTCAACTGGTACAGGAACCACGGATCAATCGACGTCATCTTCGCCAGTTGCTTCACCGTGTATCCCTGGCGCAGCGCATAGCGGACGTACATGAGCCGTTCTGGATGCGGCGTCACCAACCGTTGCGTCAGGATGCGCGGCTCGATTTTCTCCGACCCCGGCTTCTTCCCCGTATCCAGCGCGCGCACCGCCTTCAGCAGTGACTCTTTGAAGGTGCGCCCAATCGCCATCACTTCGCCCACCGACTTCATCTGCGGACCCAGGTTCTCATCCGCCCCAGGAAATTTCTCGAACTGCCACTTCGGGATCTTCACCACCACATAATCGAGCGACGGCTCAAAACATGCCGGCGTCTTCTGCGTGATGTCGTTCGTGATCTCGTCCAGCGTGTATCCCACCGCCAGCTTGGCGGCAATCTTCGCAATCGGGAATCCCGTAGCCTTCGACGCCAGCGCCGACGAACGCGACACCCTCGGGTTCATCTCAATCACTACCATTCGCCCGGTGCTCGGGTTCACCCCAAACTGAATATTCGACCCGCCCGTCTCCACTCCGATTTCGCGAATTACCGCCAGCGACGCATCGCGCATCGCCTGATACTCCCGGTCCGTCAGCGTTTGCGCCGGCGCCACCGTGATCGAGTCTCCGGTGTGCACCCCCATCGGGTCGAAGTTCTCAATCGAGCAGATGATGATGACGTTGTCTTTGTTGTCGCGCATCACCTCCAACTCGTACTCTTTCCATCCCAGCACCGATTCTTCGATCAGGCACTCATGCACCGGCGAAAGGTCGAGCCCGCGCGCCAGCACATCCAGCAACTCTTCGCGGTTGTAGGCCAGGCCGCCGCCAGTTCCACCCAGCGTAAATGAAGGGCGAATGATCACCGGAAACCCGATCTTGCCGGCAAACTCCAGGCCGTCTTTCAGGTTGTTCACCAACGCCGATTTGGGCACGTCGAGCCCAATCTTCTGCATCGCATCTTTGAAAAACAGCCGGTCTTCCGCCTTTTTGATGGCCGCGATTTGCGCACCGATGAGCTGCACATTGTACTTCTCCAGCACTCCCCCGTCAGAAAGTTCTATCGCCAGGTTGAGCGCGGTCTGGCCGCCCACCGTGGGCAGCACAGCGAAGCCCGCGGTGGGCGACATCTCTCGCTCCACTCGAATAATTTCTTCCAAATATTCGAGAGTGAGCGGCTCAATGTAAGTGCGATCCGCCGACTCAGGATCGGTCATGATGGTCGCCGGGTTCGAGTTGGCCAGCACCACTTCATAGCCTTCTGCCTTGAGCGCCTTGCAAGCCTGGGTCCCCGAGTAGTCGAACTCCGCCGACTGCCCAATGATGATGGGCCCCGAGCCAAGGATTAAGATCTTCGAGATGTCTGTGCGTTTAGGCATGGAAAACCACTGGTACTGGAGCCCTGTTCACGTCGTGCTCCCGAGCCGCAAGATCACCTTGAAATCCTTCGAGCCATCGCTGGACACATCGAACGGAAGATACAGTGTTCGAAAACCCGGCGCGGCGATAACCGCGACGTATCGCCCCTCGGGTAGTGCGGCGAAAAATTCCCCACGAGAATCTGACTTCAGACTCGCAATGCCGCCGGTGCCCCGGGTCCCCGCCCGCGCAACTTCAACCGAGGCACCAGCAATCCCAGCACCTGACGGATCAAAGATCGTTCCGCGAAACTCCTGCACCCGATCCACGGACAGCCCACTCTCCGCTTTCTCCACCAGTTGCTCTCTTGTGGCATACGGACTCGCAACTGTGGGATACGGACTCGCGACCAGTTCCATTGAAAATTCACTCGTTTTGACCGGGGCTTCGCTCACAACATCTAAATAAACATCCACATGCAGGTCTTTTTCTGCTGACGCCACAATGTGATAACTTCCAGGAGCAAGCTCGGGTGGCACCGCGATACCCTGTTCGTCAGAGAATAGCGAAAACCGTGGCTTCGTTTCTTGTCCCGGACCGAGCTGGTATTTGTAGATTTCGATCTTGGCTCCCGACTGCGGCTTTCCACCCAGTAGTATTTTCAGACGGATTATTGGCGAAGACTTCCTTGGCGCGACTACCTCGACAGCCGCGGTGCCAAACGGTGGCAAGGCCAGCAGCAGCCCGCATGCGACGATAAATGCCAGCTTCACCCTTTCCACTCCTCCATCATCTTCACAAAATCCTTGAACAAATAATGCGAGTCGTGCGGGCCCGGTGCAGCTTCGGGGTGATATTGCACCGTGAACAGCGGCAAATTCCTATGCCGCATGCCTTCCAGGGTTTGGTCGTTCAAGTCGATGTGCGTCAACTCCACTTCGCTCTGCGGCAGCGAGTCCGGATCTACCGCGAAGTTGTGGTTGTGCGCCGTGATCTCCACCTTGCCCGTGCTCAACCGCTTCACCGGATGGTTCCCGCCATGGTGTCCAAACTTCAGCTTGAATGTCTTCCCGCCTAGCGCTATCCCGGTGAGCTGATGTCCCAGGCAGATCCCAAAGATCGGCTGTCTCCCCATTAGACGGCGGATGTTTTCTACCGCATAAGTGCATGGCTCCGGATCGCCCGGCCCGTTCGAGAGGAACACTCCGTCCGGTTTCAGCGAGAGCACGTCTTCCGCAGTGGTCTCCGCCGGAACCACCGTCACCCGGCAACCCTCGCCTCGCAGCTTGCGCAAAATGTTCTGCTTAATTCCGAAATCGTAGGCCACTACGTGGAAGCGCGGCGGCTCGTCTTTCACTCCTACCACCGCCACCGGTTCGTGCGATCGCTCCCCAACTTCCCACACATACGAACGCTTGGTGCTGACCACCTTCGCCAGGTCCATCCCGTCCATCTTGGGTAACGAGCGAGCCTTCGCGACCAGCTTGTCGCTCTCACTCTCGATCGTGGAGACCACCCCGCGCATCACCCCGTTATCGCGCAGGTGCCGGACCAACGCGCGCGTGTCAATCTCCGCCAACACCGGAACCTTGAATTGTTCCAAGTACTCTTCCGCCACTTGCTGCGACCGCCAGTTGGAACTCACCTTCGAGAACTCGCGCACAATCAATCCCTCGATGTAGGGACGCGTGGCCTCATTGTCTTCTGGAGTCGTGCCGTAATTTCCGATCTGCGGGTTGGTCAGGACAACAATCTGTCCTGCGTAGGAAGGGTCGGTGAAGATTTCCTGGTAGCCAGTGATGGAAGTATTGAAAACAACTTCCCCGTAGCATTCGCCTTTGGCGCCGTAGCCTTTGCCGCGGAAGATGCGCCCATCTTCCAACGCAAGGATTGCTTGCATTCCTGCTCCAGGGAGTGGATTTTATAAAGTTTAGCAGGGATGCAGCTCTCAGCCAACGCGATTCGCTCGCTCCGCCTGTGCAAATCTTCCCATGCGTCGCCGCGAACCGAATGCAATCAAAATACGAAAGGAATGAACCGGGTTGTGCGCTGCATGTAGTCCAGGTAGGCCGACCCAAGCGAGGTCCCCAGCGCACGTTCCTCGACTCGTACCCTGTACGCATAGGTCGCCGCACCCATCGCTACCAGAATCAGTGCACTCAGCCAGTTTGTCAGTCCGAGCCCCACCCCCAGATACATCAACATCCCGCCTGTATAGGAAGGGTGCCGCACCCATTTGTAAATGCCCTCTTGAATCACCCTTTGGTCCGCCTGCACCCTTACGTTGCCAGTGAAATATTTTCCCAGCACTCGCCAGCAGTACCGCCGAAGCAGCGATCCGCCCAGCAGCATCGCCATCCCCACCCCAAACCAGAATTTCTGGCCATCCAGCAAAACAAACCGCGCCCATGAGGCCACCGTGAATGCCGCCGGGAAAGCGATCCATCCCACCAGCATGATCAATTGCATCGACCCCTGGTCGGTTTTTTCTCCCTGGGCGGGGCGCGACCGTGCCATCAGCATGAATTCCGGAACGAACGCAAACAGAAACACCGCCCAGAAGATCCACACATAGGGCGAGGTGTAAGCAAAAATTTGGATGTGTTGCATTTCGGAAAGCCTCCAAGACCCCGCACAGCAGTTGTGGATCTTACCGCAAACGCCCCAGCTTTTCCACCGGCCAATAGCCAAACACCGCCTTGCCGTAGATGAAACTCTGGTTCACCGGCCCAAAGTCGCGGCTGTCGTTCGACATCGTGCGGTGATCGCCCAATACAAAATAGCTCTCCCATGGCACCACGACTTCCTGGAACGACCGCGAGTCGGCATATTCCGCCGGCACGTAGTCTTCTTCCAGCGCCTTGCCATTTACAAAAACCTGACCGTCGTCTATCCGAATATGGTCTCCAGCCAGGCCGATCACTCGCTTGATGTAGCTCTTCGATGGGTCGCGCGGATAGTGAAATACCACGATGTCGTCACGCTCGATCGGCTCCAGATGGTAGACAAATTTGTTGACGAAGATCCGCTCCTGGTCATCGAGCGAGGGCATCATGCTCGTGCCCTCCACTTTCACCGGCTGGTAAATGAAGATGATGATGAATGCGGAAATCGCGAGCGAGATCGCCAGATCGCGCAACCATACGCCCAGCAGGAAGCCCCCAGGCTTCGCAATCGGCGTTTGGCTTCCATTCGGCTGCGGAACAGCGGGATCTGACATAACCATTATTGTATATGGATTGCTCGTCCGCTCCTTGGATTGCCAGAGCTTGGTATTGCCAGAGCTTTGCCCGCCTATCGTGCTCCGTCCTTGGCACGCGCTTTCCTCCCCCCTACACGGGCTTACCAGACTTTAGGTAGAATAGGTGCTGGTAGCGAGGAACTTTCTTATGTGGAAACGCGGTCTCATGCTGTCTGTTGTGGTGGCGTTGGTCATGCTGGTTTCGGCGCCATGGTCCATCTCGCAGGACGAGGGACAGGTCCCGGCCTTTAATGCTGGGCCTCCGCCAAAAGGTACAAAGCTCCCCGCCATTTTGACGAAGGACCAGCTATGGGGTCCCGACGCGCAAAATCCGTTCCAGACCCACGCCTATGAGCTGGCGGCCAAGATCCCTAACGTCCTACATCAGCAACCTTGTTACTGCTATTGCGACCGCATGGGACACAACAGCTTGCACAGCTGCTTTGAGAACACTCACGGGGCTCAATGCGCCACTTGCATGAAGGAGCTCTATTACGCATACGCGCAAACCAAACAGGGCAAAACCGCGCGCCAGGTACGCCAAGGTATCATCAAGGGCGAGTGGAAGCAGGTAAATCTGGAAGCTTCGGCGACCCTGAATTAATCGGTGCCAATGGACGTTCGACTGCCAAACATTCCAGTCGGATCCGGCGCATCGAAGTCGCGATGAGCTGGAGAGCGTCGTGAAGTTTCAACTTCACCTCGCAGATGTTTAAAAGGAGCCCCTACGAAAAGCACACGAGTCTTGCAAATGTCTCAAAAGGCCGACGGCAAAAAGTCCGCCGGGGGCGATCCCAACTCCGCACAAGCGGTGCAAAATTACGAGGCCGGCTTGCGTGCGCTCTCCGAGCACAAGTTCGAGAAAGCCCGCACTTACCTCGACAAGGTCTTGGGCGCCTCCAACAAAGAACTCTGTGATCGCGCTTCAATTTATCTCCAGATCTGCGACCAGCACTTGGAGCAGCCAGCCAGTCAGTTCAAGTCGCCTGAGGAGCATTTCGACTACGCGATCTCGCTGCTCAATACCGGCGATTACGTGAACGCTCGAGAGCATCTCGAAAAGTTACTGAAGCAGCATCCCAATCGCGACTACGTACTATTTGGCTTGGCCGCCCTGGACTGCCTGACCGGACACTTGGAGCCCGCTCTGCAGCATCTCGGGGAAGCGATCCGCATTAATCCCGCGATTCGGTTCCAGGCCCGCAATGATTCGGATTTTCAGAAGCTCACCGAAGATCCGCGCTTCACCGAATTGCTCTATCCAGATCCTGGTCCGGATGCGCACGACGTCTATCCCAACAGCCGCTACTGAGTGTTGCCATGAACTCGGCGAACTCCGCTATTGGCAAAGGGTTTCGCGTAGTCGCCATCGGCGGCGGCACTGGCCTTTCTACGCTCTTGAAGGGCCTGAAGCGGTATGTCCCCTCTCCCTCGGCTCCTCCTCCCGGCTCGTCTCCTTGGATCTCCGAACTGTCTGGCATCGTGACCGTCAGCGACGACGGCGGCTCCAGCGGTCGTTTGCGCAAAGAGTTGAATATGCTTCCTCCCGGCGATGTCCGGAACTGCATCGTCGCCCTCTCCGAGGACGAGGCTCTGCTCTCCCGACTCTTCCAACATCGTTTCCAGAAGGGCGATGGACTCGAAGGCCACAGCTTCGGCAATTTGTTTCTCGCCGCGCTCACTTCCGTCACCGGGGACTTCGCCGAAGCAGTGCGCTTGTCCGCCGAAATCCTCTCCACCCGCGGCCACATCTTTCCCGCCACCACTTCCAACGTCGAACTCGAAGCCCTCATGCAAGATGGCTCGCGAGTTCGCGGCGAAACTAACATCACTGCCAGCAAGGTCGCTATCCGCGAGTTGTTTCTGTTTCCTCCAGATGCCGAACCCCTGCCCCAAACCCTTCAAGCCATCGCCCAGGCCGACCTAATCACCATTGGTCCCGGCTCTCTCTACACCAGTCTCGTCCCCAACTTGCTCGTCCGCGGCGTCCATCAAGCGATTGCCGAATCCGCCGCCACCAAGGTCTTCGTCTGTAACTTAATGACGCAGGCCAATGAGAGTCTCGGCCTTTCCGCAGCCGATCACATCCTGGCCCTCAACCAACACGCCCACAATCAACACGCTCACAACCCGCACGCCCACTTACAAATATGGGATTACGCTCTCATAAACTCAACCCCCGTTTCCCCGGAAATGAAGGCCAAGTACGCGCTCGAAGGGGCCGCCCAGATCGAAAACGACCTCGATCGCATCGAAGCCCTGGGCGTGCGTCCTGTCTTAGGCGATTATCTCGGCGACGGCCCCGTCGCCCGACACGATACCGCGCGCGTCGCCCACGACCTAATGGAACTGGCCGCACGTCTCACCCAACCCTGACCGCCTACCATTGCCATCCCCGCCTTCCTGCTCTTGCTATAGTTATCTTTCATGTCCAGCCACAAAACCCCGCGCATCGCCATCGCCATCCTCGCCGCTGGCAAAGGCACGCGCCTAAAATCCCGGCTGCCCAAAGTTCTCCACGAAATCGGCGGACGCCCCCTGCTCGCTCACGTCATCGCCGCCGCCACCCAGGTCGCACCCGCAACGGATGTCTTCGCCATCATCGGCCACGAAGCCGATCTGGTTCGCCAGGCCGTCGAAAGCACCGGCATCCGCTTTATCCTCCAGGAGGAACAACGCGGCACCGGTCACGCCCTCATGGTCGCTCGTGAAGCCCTCGCCGCCTATGACCACGTCCTCGTCCTCTCCGGCGATGCTCCCCTTATCACCGCTGCCACCATCGCGGCCTTGCGCGACTTCCACCTCGCCCACCGCGCCTCCATGACCCTCTTGACCGCCGACCTCGACGATCCCACAAGTTATGGCCGCGTCATCCGCCAGAGTGCCCGCAGCGCCACCGTCCGCTCCATCGTCGAAGAGAAATCCGCATCGCCGGCCCAGAAGAAAATTCGCGAAATCAATTCCGGCTTCTATGCCTTCGCCGTCAAGCCATTGATTCAGCACATCCAAAAACTCTCCACCGGCAACCCACACCGCGAGTACTACCTCACCGATATGGCCGCCATCCTCAACCGCGCCCGCCAGAAAGTGCTCGCCTATAAGACCCTGAACCCGGACGAAATCCTCGGCAGCAACACCCGCGCAGAGATGTCCAGCCTCGACCTCCGCCTGCGCACCGCCAAGTGCCACGAACTCATGACGCAAGGCGTCACTATCTTCTATCCCCACACCTGCGTCATCGATTCCATGGTCGAGATCGGCCCCGATACCATCATCGAGCCGTTCGTGCAGTTGCTCGGCCACACTCGCATCGGCTCCGACTGCCGCATCCGCTCCTACAGCATCCTCGACAGCTCCCAACTAGGCGACGGCGTCCTCGTGCGTCCCGGCACCCTCATGGACCACGCCCGCGTGGCCTCCCACGCCGTCATCGGCCCCTACTCCCACCTCCGCCCCGGAAGCGACATCGGCGAGGCCGCGCACATCGGTAATTTCGTCGAAACCAAAAAGCTCAAGTTGGGCAAAGGCTCCAAGGCCCACCACCTCTCTTACCTCGGCGACGCCGAAATCGGCGCTGGCGTCAACATCGGCGCCGGCACTATCACCTGCAACTACGACGGCGTGAACAAGCACACCACCATCATTGAAGACAACGTTTTTGTCGGCAGCGACAGCACCCTGGTCGCGCCCATCACCATCGGCCGAGGCGCCTACATCGCCGCCTCCTCCTGCATTACCGATTCCGTTCCGCCCGATTCCCTCGCCCTCGGCCGCGCCCGTCAAGCAATTAAGGAGGGTTGGGCCCGCCAAAAACGCGAACGTCGCACCGCCTCCGCACCGACTAAGACCAAGCTATCCGCCGGCGACCCCACTTAGCCCTCGCCCGTATCCACTCTGATAACCCCGCCCTCTCGCCGTCGCAGCCCCATCCCTCGCCATTGCATTACAATCGCTGCAGGACGTGCTTTTTCGCACTGTCTGGAGGCAACCCATGGGACTCTCTTTTTCCGCGATTGTGATTATCGTTGTTGCCATTTATTTGTTGAGCTCCATCAAGATTCTGGCCGAGTATGAACGCGGCGTCATTTTCCGCCTGGGCCACCTGCTCAAAAAGGAAAAAGGCCCCGGCGTTATCCTGGTCTTTGCTCCACTCGACCGCATGGTGCGCATTTCCCTCCGCCAGGAAGCCCTGGAAGTGCCTCCCCAAGACATCATCACCCGCGACAACGTCACCCTGAAAGTCAACGCCGTCATCTTCCTTCGCGTCATCGATCCCAACAAGGCCGTCGTCGAAGTATCCAACTACGTGTACCAGACTTCGCAGTTCGCCCAGACCACCCTGCGTTCTGTCCTCGGCGAGCAGGAACTCGACGAACTTCTATCCCATCGCGAAAAAATAAACCTCCGCCTCCAGAGCATTCTTGATACCCACACCGCTCCCTGGGGCGTCAAAGTTTCCAACGTGGAGGTCAAGCAAGTGGACATGCCTGAGAGCATGTTGCGCGCCATGGCCAAGCAAGCCGAGGCCGAACGCGAAAAGCGTTCCAAAATCATTCACGCCGAAGGCGAGTTCTCCGCCGCGCAGCGCCTGGTCGATGCCGCCGCCCTGCTGGCCACCGAACCCGTCAGCGTTCAGTTGCGCTACCTGCAAACCCTCACCGAAATCGGCGTCGAGAAAAATACCACCGTGGTCTTCCCCGTCCCCGTCGATTTCTTCAGCGGCATGCAACGAATTCTAGCCGGCCCTGCAGTTCCCGCGGCGACTCCTGCAATAACCGCTGCGCCGCCGCCCCAACCCACTCCCTAGGAGGCAACCAAAGATGAACGACTCGCCCGACACCGAAATCACGGTCAGCACTGGCAAGATGCTCATGGTGTTCTTTGCCTTTGTCGTGGTCTGCGCCTTGTTCTTCGGCATGGGCTTCACTCTGGGCAAAAACACCACCGTCTCAGCCGCCACTACCATTCTGGCTCCTCCACCCTCCGCCGCCGAAAAGACTGCCGCCGACTCACCTTCCGAGCCGCCCCTCACCTTCTACAAGACGGTCGAACAGAAAGATGCCAAGGCCGCGCTGACTCAGCCCGCCGTCCAGTCCTCGCCGGTTCCATCCCCTCAGCCGCATCCAGAAATCGGGCGCACCACCACTCACGACTCCTTCCCATCCATTGCGACTCCCGCGTCGACCGAGGCCGCCCCCAGCGGGATCCTCGTCCAGGTCGCTGCCGTCACTCGCTCGGAAGACGCCACCGCTCTCGTCAATGCCCTCAAGCGCAAGGACTATGGCGCTTTTGTCGCTAGCGCCCCCACCGACAAGCTGTTTCGCGTTCAAATCGGCCCCTTTCCCGACCTGAAAGCCGCCGAAGCCACCAAAAACAAGCTGGTAAGCGATGGCTACAATTCGATTGTGAAGAAGTAACCCGATTCAGTCCTGGCGAGCACAGCGTGCCTTACATTGACATCCATCAATGTTCGCGGCACACTGCTTCTATGACCAAGCCCGAACCCGCCTTCGACCTCGCTCTTCACGCCGTCGCCGACCCGGTCCGCCGCCGCATTCTGCAATCTCTCAAGGAAAAAAATGCCGGATTGTTGGAAACCGAAACCGGCCTGTGCGCCCTCGACATCGAAGAGCGTGTCCGGCTTTCCCAACCCACCGTCTCGCATCACATGGCTGTGTTGCGCAAAGCAGGTTTAGTGATAGAAAAAAAACGCGGCCTCTACCGCCTCTATCACCGCGACGAAAAAGCCATCGCACAATTGCTGCGCGACCTCAAGCATCGTCTCTCCTAGCGCCGGGCAGCCGCGGTTCGCTTGCTCTGAGACTCTTCGCCCCTACTTCTTCTTCAGCACCGGATCCGCCACCTTGCCCGCAACCTCGCCCGCCGCAGCCACAAAGCTCTCCGTCAACGGCTTCCCTTCCGCCGCGACTACCGTCCCTTCTACAATGGCTTTCTGGCCGCCTTTCTTGAACAGCGCATAGTCCCACACCACTTGCTCCGGCGCCGGTTTCGCGTCGCCTTCCTTGGCATCCCGCCGATTCGACCACTTGCCCAGTGCCACTTCTCCCAACAGCATGTAGTCGCAATGCGCGCGTTCCATAACTTTCATGTTCCGTCCGCTCAGATCCAGATGATCGCCTAGCATCGTCGCCGAATAAGAATTCTCCGCGTTCACCTTTAGCTTCTGCAGTTCCCCCACGGTCTTCTCTTTTAACTCGTCGGTGAACACCGGCTTGGTGCTGCTGTTGGCAATGTCCGCCACGCAGAGCTTCTTGCCCAAAATTCCCGAAGGCTGCCCCTTCTCCTGCCCCCACGCCGCCACACTCGCTAGCGCCACTACCCACACCCCTACCACCTCTAATCTACGCATCTTCTCTCTTCCCTCTTTTGCTTGAATTTTTCCCGCAGTTGCTTTGGGCCCGGCGTCAATCATTAAGCTTCGCCTTCAAATCCGTGGCGATCAGCTTGCCGTGAAACCGCCCACTCTCAATAAATATCTCGTTGGTCCGCGATCCCGCCACAATGACTCCCGCCACGTAAATGCCTGGCGCATTGCTTTCCAGCGTTTCCGGATCGCAGAACGGCCGGTGCTGGTCCGCCGATAGCTCGATCCCCAGGCTGCGCAGAAAATCGTAATCCGGATGGTATCCCGTCAGCGCAAACACAAAATCATTCTTCAGCCGCACCGGACGCCCCGGCGTATTCACCACCACGAAGTCCGGCCCAATCTCCTGCACCGTGCTGTCGAAGTGCGCCACAATCTCGCCTGCCTTGATGCGATTGTCGATGTCCGGTTTCACCCAGTACTTTACGTGGTCGTGAAACTCCGGCCCGCGATGCACCGCCGTCACGCGCGCCCCATGCCGCCACAGATCCAGCGCCGCTTCCGCTGCCGAATTCTTTCCCCCACTCACCACCACGTCGCAGTCGTAGAAAGGATGCGGCTCCCGATAGTAATGAAACACTTTCCCCAGTTCCTCGCCGGGAATGCCCATCACATTCGGCAAGTCGTAATATCCCGTCGCCACTACGATCTTGCGCGCCCGGTAGTCATGGATCCGCTCCTGCCGATCCGTCGCCGTGATCCGGAAATCTCCGTTGCTCCCGCTCACCGCCCGCACTCGCTGATACAGGCATGTATGCAATTTGTAGAACTCCGCCACTTTCCGGTAATACTCCAGAGCTTCCTGACGGGTAGGTTTTTGCAGCGCCGTGGTGAAAGGAATATCCCCAATCTCCAACAACTCCGGCGTGGTGAAGAAATTCATGTTCACCGGATAGTTGTAGATGGAGTTCACCAGGCAGCCTTTATCCACGATGATCGCCTTCAGCCCTACCTTCTGGGCCTCGATCGCGCACGCTAGCCCGGTCGGGCCGGCCCCGATCACCACTACATCCGACCATATCTCGTGCTGAGCGTGAGCCTGCGTACGCGGAAGAGTTTCAACAACTTGCTCGACTTCCAAGGGATTAGGCCTCTCTCAATCAAAGCGCTCGGCTTGCATGCAATCGGCGCCGATTTCTGCCATGAAATTGTCGATTTTATCACGCCACTCAGTCCCTTTGCGGTGACCCAAGCGACGCTCATCGACTCAGCCCATAGTCGCCCCGTCTGAGCCTCCCCGCCGCGACCCTCGCCCTTTCCGGCCAGCCTCTGCCTGACACCGCACACTTGGGGTTGCTATACTTTTTAGTTCTTCATAGCACTCCGCAGCCCTTCATAGGAGACCATCATGGCAACTCGCACTGAAAAAGATTCCATCGGCGTCAAAGAGATTCCCGCCGGCGTTCATTACGGCATTCAGACCGCCCGCGCCATCGAAAACTTTCCCATCTCCGGCATGCGCGCCCACCCCACCCTCATCCGCGCTTTCGGCATGGTCAAGGAAGCTGCCGCCGAAGCCAACAAAGCCCTCGGCTTGCTGGACGCCCATCTAGCCGACGCCATTATCGAAGCCTCCCGCGAAGTGCAGCAGGGCAAGTGGGACCAGGAGTTCATGGTCGACGTCTTTCAGGCCGGCGCCGGCGTCAGCTTCCACATGAACACCAACGAAGTGATCTCCAACCGCGCCATTAAAATCCTGGGCGGCGAACTTGGCGACTACTCCGTCGTCCACCCCAATGACCACGTGAACTACGGTCAGTCCACCAACGACGTTTTCCCCACCGGCATGCGTCTCGGAGCTCTGCTCGAACTCGAGACCCTCTATCCCGTCCTCGATTCCCTGGTTGCCGCCTGCGACCACAAGGGCAAAGAATTTCACACCATCCTCAAGTCGGGACGCACCCATATGCAAGACGCTGTCCCCATGCGTCTCGGCCAGGAATTCACTGCCTACGCCGGCGCCGTCCGCCGCGCCAAAGATGCCATCCGCATCGCCTCAGACTCGTTGCGCGAGCTTGGCCTCGGCGGCTCTGCCGTCGGCACCGGCATCAACACTCATCCCGACTATCGCGAGCAGGCCATCACTGCCCTCGCCCGCATCTCCGGACAGAAACTTGTCCCTGTGGACGATATGCGCTACGCCATGCAATCCAACTTCGCCATGGCCCGCGTTTCCTCCGCGCTGCGCAACCTCGCCCTCGAAGTCATTCGTATTTCCAATGATCTCCGCCTGCTCTCCTCCGGCCCCAACACCGGCTTCGCGGAAATCAATCTGCCCGCCCTCCAGCCCGGCTCTTCCATCATGCCCGGCAAGATCAACCCGGTGATCCCCGAACTGGCCGCCATGGTCTGCTTCCAGGTCGTGGGCAACGACGTAGCAGTCGCCCTGGCCGTCCAAGCCGGACAGCTTGAGCTCAACGTGATGATGCCCACCATGGCTTACAACGTGATGCAGTCCATCACCATTCTCCGCAACATGCTGCGCCAGTTCACTGACAAATGCATTTCCGGCGTCACCGTCAATAAATCCCGTTGCGACTTCTACGTGCAGGCCACTGTCTCCCTGGCAACTGCTCTGAACCCCTACATCGGATACGCCAAAGCCGCCGAAATCGCCAAGGAAGCGGTGGCCACAGGCAAGTCCATCATCGAAATCGCCCGCGCCAAAAAACTACTGACCGACGAGCAAATCAACGAAATCCTAGACCCCGCCCGCATGACCGAACCCCAGCGCCCCCTCGAAGTCTCCAAAGAAAGAGAGAAAGTAAAAGAGAGAAAGTGAAAAGCGGAAAAGTGAAAGAGAAAAAGAGAAAAAGTGAAAGCGGAAAAGCAAGAGAAAGAGTAAAAGTGAAAGAGTGAAAGAGAAAAAAGTGAAAGCGGAAAAGTAAAAGAGAAAAAGTGAAAGAGAAATAACGAACTTGAAACTTGAAACTTAGTTTGTCATCCCGAGCGAGCAAGGGATCCGCAGTTCGCTGCCCACCCTTCCGAGTTTGTAATCCTGAGCGCAGCGAAGGACCCGCTTCGCCCCTAGGGCGTGCTAGTAACCCCGCGCCCCGAGTGAAACCAGCTCATGTGCGGCAACTTCCGTTCCACCCCACGCCGTTCCGCAATCAGTTCCGCGGTAATGGACACCGCAATCTCTTCCGGCGTCACCGCCCCAATGTCCAGTCCCACCGGCGCATGTACCCGGTCGAACAAGCTCGCAGCTATCCCTTCCTTCGTAAGCTCTTCAAAAATCTTGATTGTCTTGCGTCGCGATCCGATCATCCCGATATATCGCGCCGGGGTTTGCACCGCCCAGCGTAACACTCGCATGTCGTCATGGTGCCCCCGCGTCAGAATGACGATGTACGACGCCTGTACCGGCGCCAGCTTCGCCATTGCTTCATCAAAGCCGGCCGCCATCACCGCCTTGGCCTCAGGAAATCGCTCCCGGCTGGCGAAGGCCTCGCGGTCATCCACGACCGTTACCTCAAATCCCGCGTTCGTAGCCGCACGGCACACTTGCAGCGCCACGTGCCCCGCCCCAAACATATACAGCACCGCCGGCGGTTGCACAGGCTCAATAAAAATCTCCAGCGTCCCGCCGCATACCAATCCTGTGTCGTAGCGCGGTTCTTGGTTCAGATCGAACGTCAGCGTGCGCGGCTGCTCTCGCTCCATCACCTCGCGCGCCGCCTGCCACACTTCCGCCTCTACGCATCCCCCGCCAATCGTTCCCACAATCGTTCCGTCATCCTTCACCAACATTTTGGCGCTGCGGAATGACGGAATCGAGCCCCGCACGTTGACGATAGTCGCCACCGCCCCCCGCCGCCCTTCGGCGCGTAACTTCACGATCTCTTCGTAAATATCCATCTGCCTGATTATTTGCCGCACCTGGAAGGGAAGTCAACGCAGGGAAATCAATGAAGGAAAGTCAACGCAGCCCGTTGCGGACTGTTCGCCCACATGACGGAGGTTCGCAGGGGCAAGCTCCGCCCCTGCTCCGCCCTATTTGCTTTCGTCAGCCCCAGGTTCCACCGGAATAGCCCGAGGCGCTGGCGCGTCTTCGTCCAAAGCAAACAGCGCTGCCTGGCTTTCCCCAATGTCGATCATGTCGTCTGGCGCCCCTTCCACTTTCGAAGTGGCACGCTGCGTCTTCCGCTCTTCCTTCTCGCGACGCTTTTCCTGCCGGGTGTGTTCCTTCTGCCGTTTTGTAAAGCTTGATCTTCCTCGTCCAGCCATCTGCTACTCCGTGTCGTTGAATTTTGAACGCAGCATCGCTCTTTGCGTTTCAATTGTGCCATTCTTGCCGATGCCAACCTACCAGCGTGGTTCACGCGGCTGCCGGGGATGTCCCCGGTAATCGTCCCGCCCGCCACCGCCGCCACCACTGCCGCTTCGTCCACCACCACCGCCGCCCCCGCCGCCTCCGCGAAAGCCTCCGCCCCCGCCGGGTTTGTCCGTCTTCGGCTTCGCCTCATTCACTTTCAGGGCACGTCCACCCATCTCGCTCCCGTTCAACCCCGCAATCGCTTTCTCCGCCGCTTCCCCATCCGTCATTTCCACGAACGCAAAGCCGCGCGACTGTCCGGTGTCACGGTCGGTCACCACGCTCACCCGCTCCACGGCTCCATACACTTCAAAGGCCGCTCGCAATTCGCCTTCGGTGGCCGCGTGCGGGATGTTCCCCACGTAAAGATTCTTCATATCTCTTTATCCTCTCCCCCTGGTTCCCAGTCTTACTGTTTCGCTTGCCCCTTGGAAGGTTGCTCGCTCGCCGGTGCTATCCCACCTGCCTTCTGCACCTCCGCATGGTTGCGAATTCTCCGCGCTATCTTGCTTTTGCGCTTCTTGTGAAACCTTGCTTTGTCCCCGTTTACTCCTGACATCCTGGTCTGCTCCTGTATGCGTCGGCTGGGCTCAAGTCGGCAATCGCGCCCCAAATACTGGATTGCCTGCGAGAGAATGCTGAAAGGGCGGGTCAATACCGAACCTCCCTTGAGGTAATGGGCCGCCGCGCCTTTCCGTGAGATTTTTCTCAATCGCCAAGGCGCCTTGCGCTGTGTGTTGCGGTGTGTCTTCGGCGTTAAAGAATACCTCCATTGTACGCTACATTTCGCTCCCCCACCGCCCTCCATCAAAGAATCCCGCCCCGCCTCAAAAAAATAGCTTGCTGATATCCGTCTCTACGGTTACCATAGGGCAGTACGTTAGACCGAATCGGTTGTGCAGTTCCTTGCTTCAACAGCTCGTAACCTGCAGCTCAGTACCTCCGACTCCCTCCAGCGTAAATTGATTGAAAGGAACACCAGTAACCAACATGGAACAAGGAACAGTAAAGTGGTTCAACGACGCGAAGGGCTACGGCTTCATCAGCCGTCAAACCGGCGAGGACGTATTCGTGCATTTTTCGGCGATCCAGGCGGGCGGCTTCAAAAGCCTGCAGGAGGGTCAGACGGTACAGTTTGACGTCACCAAGGGACCGAAGGGCTGGCAAGCAGAGAACGTGAAGCCGCTGTAATCCGCGGCCAAAACCAGGGGCGACCGCAAATCGGTCGCCCTTTTTTGCTGCCTCACCAATTTGCTCCCCCTCACCAAAACTTTTTCCGCCCTTTGTTGCTCCCCTTTTTTCCGCCCTTTTTTTCCGCCCTTTTTGGCCGCCCTTTTTGGCTGATCTTTTTTGCTGTCCTCAACAAAACCTTGTCATCCTGAGCGCAGCGAAGGACCCGCTGTTCGTCCATCCAAAGGTGTTACCCCGCATCCCCGGTGATAAAACGGTCTTATCCGCCATTACCCTCCGCCACCACCACCGGAAACCCGAAACGGCTCGCCCCCGTGTCCGTTCGGTCTACCACCCGCTGCATCAATGCCGCCGCTATGGCCATCGCCAATCCCCCGGCGACCACCGCCGCCATCCGATTGTTGTGCAGATACAGGCTCATCACCTTCCCAAAAAACAGTGACGCCAGAATCTCCGGTATCACAATAAAGAAGTTAAAAATCCCCATATACACCCCAGTCTTCCCTTCCGGCAGCGATCCCGCCAGCACCGCATAGGGCATCGACAACGTGCTCGCCCACGCCATCCCCACTCCCACCATGGTGAACAGCAGCAAATACTTATTGTGAATCAAGCCGACCGACATCAGCCCCACCGCCCCGCACAGCAGGCAGAAACTATGCGTGTTCTTCCTCCCCAACTTCCTCGCAATCCCCGGCAGCACAAACGAGAACGCAAAGCACACCGCCGAATACATCGCAAAACAAATCCCGCCCCACTCCACTCCGCTCGTGTGCACCGCCGAACTCTGGTCGCTCGCCCCAAACACGTTGTGCGCCACCGCCACTGGAAAATACAGCCACATGCAAAACAATCCCAGCCACGTCATCAATTGCACCGGCGCCAGTTGCCGCATCGTATCCGGCATCTGCCCAATCGCTTCAAATATCTCGCGCGCATTCGCCATCAGCCCAGTCTTCTCCGCCTTCATCTTGCGAAACGCCTCCAGGTCGTCCGGCGGAATTTCTTTCGTGGTCAGAATTGTCCACAGCACCGCCGCCAGAAACGCCACCGCGCCCATATAGAACGACAGCCGCACCGTCGTCGGAATCGCCCGCGTATCTCCCGCCGCCGCGGTTACATGAAACAGGTTGGTCAGCAGCCACGGCAGCGCCGAAGCCACCACCGCTCCCAGCCCGATGAACAAACTCTGCATCGCAAACCCACGCGTCCGCTGGCTCTCCGGCAATAGGTCCGCCACAAACGCCCGGAACGGCTCCATGGTGATATTGATCGACGCGTCCAATATCCACAACAGCCCCGCCGCCATCCATAGCGCCGAACAAT
>JBBQVN010000032.1:0-30772 GCA_038211475.1 Terriglobales bacterium
GTGCGGATTGGGGTGAACTGGGGCTCGCTCGATCAGGTACTGCTAACCAAGATGATGGACGAGAACTCGCTGCTGCCGGAACCGCTGGAGGCGCGCGAAGTCACCATGGAAGCGATGGTGGTCAGCGCCTTGAACTCCGCGGCGCTGGCAGAAAAATACGGCTTGCGCCCGGACCAGATCATCCTGAGCGCCAAGGTGAGCGGGGTGCAGGACTTGATTGACGTGTACCGCTCGCTCGCGGCACGTTGCGTTTACCCGCTGCACCTGGGACTGACGGAAGCGGGCATGGGCGCGAAGGGAATCGTGGCTTCCGCGGCGGCTCTCGGCGTGGTGCTGCAGGAAGGCATCGGCGATACCATTCGAGTATCGCTGACTCCCGCGCCTGGCGGAGATCGTACCGAAGAAGTGCGTGTAGGCCAGCAGATCCTGCAGTCGCTCGGCATTCGCAGCTTCACTCCGCAAGTGACTGCCTGTCCCGGTTGCGGCCGTACCACCAGCACCTTCTTCCAGGAAATGGCGCAACAGATTCAAACTTACCTGCGGGAGCAGATGCCTATCTGGAAGGGGCACTACAACGGCGTGGAAGAAATGAAAGTGGCGGTGATGGGATGCATCGTCAACGGGCCTGGAGAGTCAAAGCACGCCAGCCTGGGCATTTCGCTGCCGGGTACTGCGGAAGATCCTAAGGCTCCGGTGTATGTGGACGGCCGCTTGTTCACGACCCTGAAAGGCGACAAGATCATTGACGAGTTCCGCCACATTCTCGACGAGTACGTGGAATCGCATTACGCCCCGAAAGAAGCGGAAGTGGTTCGCGGGTAGAAAGTAGTGAGGATGTGCTGGGCCTGCGTCCGTCATCCCCTCGGCCACACCAAGAAAAAGCCGCAGCCTTTCGGCCACGGCTCCCTCGGTTGGTGGTGCCCGGAAAACTCTTGTAGGACGAAACCCAGGAACGGCTAGGAACTCTGCTGAAGCCGCGTGGTCATTTCCCTGACCTGCGCCGTGATGCTGGACATCTGGGACGGCGTCAGTTGCGAGACGAAGGGAAGAATCTCTGCGACGAAGTCGTCCTCTACCAAAGCCCGCAGTCCTTCCGTCACTTTGATTTCGCTACCAGTCAACAATTGGGGTAGAGTCACTTCCAAGGCTCGCGCCAGCCGCTCCAAAGAGGAAAGAGTAGGAGTCGCTTTCTTGTTTTCGATTTTTGAGACGTAAGTGCGAGGCACTCCCATCCGCGCCGCCAGTTGCCGCTGGCTTAATCCAATGCCGAGGCGGAAGTTCTTGATGGTGGTGGCGAGTCCCAAGTGGCCCTGGGAAACATTCGCCGCAGCGATGGACGGTTCCAGGGGTTGAGGCATAGCTGCAACCGGCTCTTCTTTATCGAGACAGTCGTGGCACCGCCGGCAGGTATTATTGAATGGACGGAATTGCACCAGATCACAGCGATCACAGCGAACCACTTCCCGTGAATCCACGGGAGCCAGAATAGTGGCCATGGTTTATGGGAGGGCCAGAGCAGCGCTCCGAACGACTACTCTGGTAATGTCCTCCATTCGGCCTGTGGAAGTCAAGCAGAAAGATACGGTTACGGGGACTTCTTGACAGGTGCGATTCAGCAGCAAGTGCGAAACCCTTGCGAAAACAGGAGAAGAACATGCACAGTCGCCCATCAGCATGGGGGTTACTAGTTGAGTTCACCCAGTCAGAAAGTTTGCGCAAGCACGCGCTTGCGGTCGAGGCGTGCATGCGGGCCTGCGCCACGAAGTTCGGCAGCGGGTCGGAGGAGGAGGTGGAATTATGGGGGCTGGTGGGCCTGATCCACGACTTCGACTACGAAAAATATCCAACTGCGGAGGAGCATCCGTACAAGGGGAATGAAATTCTGCGAGAGCGAGGGTATTCGGAAGAAGTACGGCGCGCGATCATGTCGCACGCCGAGTATACCGGCGTGGCGCGGGTGACGCCCATGGAGAAAGCGCTGTTTGCCTGCGACGAGCTCGCTGGCTTCATTACTGCTTGCGCGTTGGTGAAGCCCGGCAAGTCGCTGGCGGAGGTTGAGGCTAAGTCGGTTCGAAAGAAAATGAAAGACAAAGCTTTCGCCCGCAGTGTAAGTCGGGACGACATTACGATCGGTGCGGCAGCACTAGGTGTGGATTTGGAAGAGCACATCGCGTTTTGCATTGAGGCGATGAAGGGGATCGCGGCGGATTTGGGGTTGGCGGGAAGTGCGGCGCAAGGGAATACTTGAGCCCATGTTTGGGGCTGGGCGGGCGGGGTGGAAGATTACCCCGTGGGGGTTGATGTCGATTCGGCGACCATGGCGCGAAACTCGGGCATATCGTGGAGAATCTGCAAAGACTGATCCACACGGAAATTGATGAGGGCAGGTTCGTGCCGGTCGTGCGCGATCTGCAAATAGCGCATGGCCTCGACGCGATTGCCGACCATCGCATAGGCCTGAGCCACATAGTAGGCGTTTTCCCGGCTTTGTTCATAGAGCTGCTTGCGGGCTCGCAAGATGCCCTGGAACATTCCCGGTGTGCCGCCGACTGCAAAGCCAAGTTCGGCCGCGCGTTGGACGACTTGCTCGCGCGCATCGGGCACCAGTTGCGCCACGATTTTCCACTCCGCCAGCGAGTTGCGATAGTCCTTCTGTAGCATGTAGATCCCCTCCAGATAGCGATGAGGAGATATAAATGCGGGTTCGGCGGACTCAAGTTGCTTCAGCAGTGAAATAGCTGCCTCTGGCTGGCCATAGTTGAAAAGAATCAGACCCCGGTCGGCGAGAATCGAGCGCGAGGAAGGGTCAAGCTTTTGCGCCTGATCAATCTCCCGGAGGGCTTCGTCGGGACGAGAGAGAGTGAGCAGGAAGGTGGCATACCATTGGTGGGCGACCGCATAGTTGGGATCCAGGGCCAGAGCGCGTTTGAACTCTCGTTCCGCGGTCACGGGATCGCGGTTCCAGTAGAACGTCGGAAAAGCAAGTGAAGTGTGGGCTTCGGCGGAGGTATCGTCAAGCTCAACAGCTTTCCTCGCCGCAGCCAAGGCCTTGGGAAATGCCTCCGATTCCGGCATGGCCGAATATTCGCGCAGCAAGTTGTAGCAGTCCGCGAGGCCCACGTAGGGCTTGGCGTAACCCGGGTCTTTGACACTGGCTTGGGTGAAATAGCCCACGGCCTTCTCCAAGTCTTGGCGGGTGCGCTTGTTCCAGTAGTAGCGCCCGGTCAAGTAGAGCTGTTCGGCCTCGGGGTTCGCCGCGGTCGAGGGCACGGGGGAAGCCCCCAAGGAAGTTGCGGCCTGGGTACGCAGGTGCGGGCTGTGGCGTTGAAATTCAAGTCGGAAGATGACACCGACAAGCACTACCAGCATGGCCATACTGGCCAGCACGATCCAAAGTCGAGCCTTGCGCCCGCCGGACGGAGAGCGAAACTCCGCCAACGTTGGTACCCCGGGATCAGGGGCAGGCAGCTCCGGAGTCTCCAGCGGCGTCTGTCTCTCCATCACCAGGAGTTCCGCTGGCCGGGGGACTTTTCGCCATTGGGAAAGCTCATCGGTGTAGGCATACACTCTGCCTTTGGCTCCCGGGAGGCGGTGAACGGGAAGGCCCAAGGTTTTTTCCCACCGGTTGACAGTTCTTTCGTCACGGCTGAAAAATGCCGCAATTTCTTTCCAGGAATTCAGTCGCTGGCCGGATTTGGATGGATCACTGGCGGGCATGTCGGGAAGTGTCGGGTCGTGTCGGGTTATACCTATTGCTGGGGGGAGGGGTTCCAGTCAAGTATACGGGAACAGGGCGCGGTCCACAATCGCCTTCGCCGCCACGCTCCGGGGAAATGAGCCCCACAATTCGCTTCACTGGTTGAAATCAGGAGATCACACATGCGCTCTACGCTCCCTAAGTCTGTTGTTTTCGCCGTCACCTTCGCCTTGCTCGCCGTTCCGAATCTGGCCTTGGCGCAGACGTACAGCGTCGTAACCAATCTGCTTACCACCGGCATCACCAGTCCCTCCAGTCCGGCTAACATTGCCCAGGGTCGCGACGGTAATCTGTATTCGTCCGGTAACGGCGGCGGTGCTTTCAACAATGGCGGCATTTATTCCGTCACCCCGGGCGGCGTGTACAACACCTTTTGGAGCGTGCCATCCATTGACCTCGGCGAGTACGGCGGGGTCAATCTAGGGACAGACGGTTCTTTCTATGGCGTCTTAGCCCAACGCGGCATCAACGGCAGCGGCACTGCTTTCAAGCTGAGCTCCACTGGCGTGGAAACGATTTTGCATAGCTTTTCCGACACCGGCGACGGAGGAAGCCCCGTTGCCCCACCTGTGCAAGCTGCCGACGGCAACTACTATGGCGTGACCCAAGGTGCGCCGTTTTTTCCTTCCCCCACCATGTACAAGATCACGGCCGCTGGGGTCTTCAGCACGGTTCATACTTTTAACAATTCCACCGAGGGTTACAACATCAGCGCCGGCCTGATTCAAGGCACGGATGGCAATCTCTACGGTTGCACCAATTCCGGCGGATCGGGCACTGCCGGTACCATCTTCAAAATCACGACCAGCGGCGTGGTCACCGTGCTTCATGCCTTCACCGGTTTGTCGGACGGCAACGCTTGCTCCTACAGTCTGGTGCAAGGAACCGATGGCAAACTCTACGGCACCGCTGGGGCGGGCACCTTTGGCGCGGGTGTAATCTTCAAAATTACGACATCTGGATCCTATTCGACCATCCACCAGATTAATGGCACGACAGAAGGCTTTGGGATCCGATCCGGCGTTTCGCAAGCGAGCGATGGCAACTTTTACGGGGTCACGCAAAACCAAGGCAGTGCGACCAATGGCACCCTCTACAAGGTCACGTCTACCGGCACCTATACGGTGGTACACAACTTCGACTCGCCCACGGGAGACATCCCATCGTCCACCCCATTTCAGCACACCAACGGAATCCTGTATGGATCGACGCTGTCGGGCGGCAGCGGCGCGAACGCTGGGAACGGAGTGTTTTACAGCCTCAACATCAGCGCTGCGCCATTTGCCAAATTGCTGACGAAGTCTGGCAGGGTGGGCTCTACGGTGGAAATTCTTGGACAAGGCTTCACCGGTTCTACCAAAGTGACGTTCGGTGGCGTCAGCGCTACCAGTTTCAGCGTCAGCTCAGACACTTACATGACGGCCAACGTGCCTACGGGAGCCAAGACGGGAACCGTGACCGTGACCCGTCCCAGCGGAGCACTAAGCACTCTGGTGCAGTTCAAGATTCTTCCCACCATCAGCAGCATCACACCCACCAGCGGAGTAATCGGGACGCTCGTTACGGTGAATGGTACCGGGCTGACGCAGGCCACCAAAGTGACAGTGGGCGGAGTGACTGCGACCAGCTTCACCGTAGTCTCCGACAGCAAGATCACGGTGACGGTACCCAGCGCTGCGAAGACCGGCAAGATCGCGGTGACCACGACGGGCGGGGTAGCCACGAGTGCGACTACGTTTAACGTGACGCCGATGATCAGCAGCTTCACGCCGACCAGCGGGCCGGTAGGAACGGTGGTCACAATTAGCGGCACGGGGCTGACCCAAACCACCAAAGTCACTTTCAACGGAGTGACGGCGACGGCGTTCACCGTGGTTTCAGATACTCAGGTGAATGCAACCGTACCCACCGGCGCCACGACTGGCAAGATCGCAGTCACCAGCACCGGCGGAACCGCCACCAGCGCGACTAACTTCACGGTGAATTAAGGAAGTTCGAAACTGAACGAAGATCTCTGGCTGGCCCCTGCGTGGATAGCAGGGGCTGTTTTTTCGCTACCCTAGCAGCTGTGCCAACTCGCCGCTGGCCAGCAGGCTGCTGAGGCGCTCGAAGTCCAGATACATTGCACGATCCTTGTCCATGGTGGGTCACACCGCGCGGATGGCGGCATGGGCCGGCTTCGAGATCTTTTTCCTAGGGTTCTACGTCGCGGCTCACAAATTGCCGCAATTCCTTCGACTAATTCAACCGCTGGCCGGATTTGGATGGGTCAGTTGCTGGCATGTCGGGAAGTGTCGGGTCGTGTCGGGTTACACCTATTGCTGGGGGGAAGGTTCCGGGCAAGTATATGGGAACAAGGCGCGGCCCAACAATTGCCTTCGCCAGCCACTCTTCGGGGAAACGAGTCCCCCCACAATTCGCTTCACTGGTTGAAAACAATCGAAAACACATTTCCAAGGAGAAAACATGCTGCAAACTCGCAAAACACTCTTGATGACGGCCTTGATGGCGCTCACGCTAACCTTCGCACCCAGAGCCGCTCAGGCGCAAACTTACACCGTGCTCAACAACTTCGGCATCATCGACCAGGGTTTCCCCGGGGGCCAAGTCACCCAAGGGCGCGATGGCAATCTTTACGGCATTACCACTAACGATGGTGCAATCTATCGGATCACTCCCGCCGGAGTGGAAACCCTGCAGGTGGGTTCGATTGGCCATTTTAGTAATTGCTATAGCGGAATGATTCTGGGCACGGATGGGAATTTTTATGGCACCTGTGAAGTCTTCGACGTCAACACCAATAACAACGGGGGGGTCTTCAAATTTACCCCTGGCACTAGCTCCGGAACCTTCACCATCCTGGCTAATTTTTCTTCGCCCGGTCAACTGCCCGGTCCGTTGATGCAGGCGGCAGATGGCAACCTCTACGGCGCCACCCAACTAGCCGGTACCTTCAACGCAGGAACCGCTTACAAAATCACTACCGCCGGAGTAATGACCACGATTCACAACTTTGTTGGTGGCCCGACTGAGCCCGCCCAGCCCACCCCAACGGCGCCGCTGATTCAAGCCAAAGACGGTAACTTGTATGGCACGGCGACGAACGGTTGCCACGCCAACAATTCCGGTTGCGTGTTCAAGATGAGCACAGCCGGGGTCGTCACCATCATCGCCGATCTGAACCAAACCGGCAATTCATCCTATCCATACGCTGGTGTGATTCAGGGATCGGATGGACTTTTCTATGGCGCCACTCAACTCGGTAACCCGGTCGGAGCCAACGACGGAACCGTTTATAAGGTGACGGCGGCTGGCACTTACACCCTGCTGCATACGTTCAATGAAACGACCGACAATGGTGGCTTTCCTACCTCGGCGCTGATTCAGGCGACCGACGGGAATTTTTACAGCACCGCAAACGGCTGCTACGCCGGGGGCTGCCAATCCGGAAACGTCTTTAAGGTCACCCCGAGGGGGGTGTATACCACGCTTACCGCATTGTCGCCCAGTCCGTGTACCAACAACGGATGCCTTCCCAGCGGCCCCGTCACCCAGCATACCAACGGCACCTTCTACGGGACCACCCAGCAGGGCGGCACGTTCGGCCATGGCGTCTTCTTCAGCCAAACAGTGAGCCCAGCGTTGGCAGCCTTTGTCAGCATCCAGCAGAAAAACGGCAACGTTGGCGCGACCGTCAACGTGCTGGGTCAAGGCTTCAATGGTGCGACCGCGGTGAAATTTGGCGGCGTTGCTGCCACCAGCTTCACTAAAGTTTCCGATACCTTCCTGACGGCGATCGTGCCGACAGGCGCAATCACCGGCAAAATTACCGTCACGGAAGGTGCAACCACGCTGACCTCGGCGCAAACCTACTCGGTGAAAGCAAAACTCACCAGCTTCACCCCGAGCAGTGGGCCAGTCGGCACCCTGGTGACCATCAACGGCACCGGGCTGAAGCAAGTCAGCAAAGTCACTTTCAACAACGTCACAGCTACCAGTTTCACAGTTGTCTCTGACTCCAAAGTCACAGCGACTGTCCCAACCGGAGCCACCACCGGCAAGATTGTGGTGACGAACCCGGCTGGCACGGCCACCAGCGCGACTAGCTTCACGGTGAATTAAGAGAGTTCGAAACTGTAGGAAAATCTCTGGCTGGCCCCTGCGGTGATAGCAGGGGCTTTTTTTTCGCTACCGCAGCACCTGTGCCAACTTGCCGCTAGCCAGCAGGCTGCTGAGGCGCTCGAAGTCCAGATACATCGCACGGTCCTTGTCCATGGTGGGGCACACTGCGCGGATGGCCGCATGCGCCGCCTGCAAGGGCTTCGAAGTCTTCAGCGGCGCGTGGAAATCGATGGCCTGAGCGGCGGCCATCGCCTCGATTGCGATGGCGTTGCGGGTATTGTCCACTACGCGCTTCAGTTTGTTGGCCGCGATCATGCCCATGGAAACGAAATCTTCTTTATTGCCCGAGGTGGTGATCGAATCAACCGATGCCGGATGCGCCAGCACTTTATTCTCGCTAACCAGCGCGGCGGCGGTGACCTGAGGCATCATGAATCCGGAATTGAGTCCTGCGCCGGCGGCGAGGAAAGGCGGCAGTCCTTCGCTCAACGCAGGATTGACCATGCGCTCCAGTCGCCTCTCAGAAATACCGGCGAGCGCGCTGAGGGCGATGGCAAGAAAGTCGAGCGCAAAGGCCACCGGCTCCCCGTGGAAGTTGCCGCCTGAGATCACCTCGCCCTGGTCATACTTCTCTTTGTCGGGATCAGGGAAGACCAGGGGATTGTCTACGGCCGAGTTCATTTCCGTTTCAAATACGCGGCGGCAATGGTGCAGAGTATCGCGCACGGCGCCATGCACCTGCGGCATGCAGCGAAGGGAATAAGCGTCCTGCACGCGAGCGCAGTCGCGATGCGAATCGCGTATTTGGCTGCCGGCTAGCAATCGGCGGAGATTCGCTGCGGTGGTGATCTGCCCGGGGTGAGGACGCGCCGCGTGAATGCGCTCGTCAAAGGCGGCGTCGGTGCCTTGCAACGCGTCGCACGCCATGGCGCCGATCACATCGGCGGAGTCCACCAATATTTCCGCCGCCAGTTGCGCCAGCGCGCCCACCGCCAACATGGCTTGGGTGCCATTGATCAGGGATACGGCTTCTTTTGCTTCCAGCACCAGAGGGGTAATTTGAGCCTGCCTGAGGGCGTCGGCGCTGGGAATGCGTCCGAGCTTTTCGTCGAGGCATTCGCCTTCGCCGATGAGCGCGAGGGCGAGATGAGCCAAGGGGGCCAAATCTCCACTTGCGCCCACGCTTCCCTGAGACGGCACAAATGGAGTGACGCCGCGGTTTAACATTTCGCAAATGGTGTCGATGGTGATGGCGCGAACGCCGGAGTGTCCTTTGGAGAGGGAGGCGGCGCGCAACAGCATCATGGCGCGAGTTTCGGCCACGGGCAGCGCCTCGCCCACTCCTACCGCATGAGAGCGTATCAGGTTGAGCTGCAGCTCGCGGATCTGGTCGCCCACAATGCGGATATCGCTTAGCTTGCCGACGCCGGTGGTGATGGCATAGGAGACTTTGTCATGCGCGACCAGCGCATCCACAATGGCGCGGGCCCGATTCACGGCTTCGCGCGCGTCGGGATCCAGCAGCACCGGACGCCGCTCCACTGCAACCTCGCGGACCGCTTCGAGGGTCAGATCGTTTCCGTTAATGTGAAGTGCTTGCAATGTGGTCTCTCGTTTCTAAAGCGTTCGACCGGCCCTCTGCGGATTCGATCATCGGCCTACCGCTGCGCGAAACACGGTGATGTATTTTTCCGGCAGGGCCACGATCTTCATCTCGGCGTTGGTGACGATGTGCGTGGTTTCGCCTTCCGCCAGAAGCAGCCCGTCGCTGACTCGCTCCAGTTCATAGGAAAAGTGAATCACCGATTCGCGTGCATTTTTCAGGCGGGTGCGCACAGTGATTTCGTCATCGTACCGCGCTGGAGCGAGATAGCGGCAGCGCGCATCCACTACTGCGATGAAGCACTTGTCGTCGGTCTCCATTCGCTTGTAAGAAAACCCGAATTGCCGCAGCAGTTCCACCCGCCCAATTTCAAACCAGATGAAGTGATTGGAGTGATAGACCACGCCCATCTGGTCGGTTTCGGCATAACGTACTCGCACCCGCGTTTCATTGAACACTGCGGGCTTCAAGGAAAGCGCTTCGCTCACGCCTGCCCCCAGCGCGGCTTGCGTTTTTCCAAGAATGACGTCACACCCTCGCGGAAGTCAGGGGTGGTGCGAATTCTTGCATTGTCTTCGATGGCCGCCGCAATCTGCTCATCCAACTGTCTTGCGATGAAGCTATTGATCAGACTCTTGGTGGCCTGCACTGAGGCCGGGCTGTTCTCCATTAGCGTGGCCGCCAGTTGGAGCGCCCGCGGCAGCAGCGTCTGCGGCTGGACGATCTCGTTCACCAGGCCGTAGCGATGCCCCTCGACGGCGTCAAACAAGCGCCCGCTCAACAGCAGGTCGCGCGCGATCTTATGCCCCACTTGCCATACCAGGATGGAGGAAACAATCGCGGGCACGAATCCGATGCGCACTTCCGTATAACCGAATTTGGCATCGGGCACCGCAAGGGTGAAGTCGCACATAGTGGCAATGCCCGTGCCTCCCGCGATGGCAGCGCCGTTCACGGCCGCAATCGTCGGGCGAGGAAATTCATAGATTCGACGGAAGAGCTGCGCCATGCGGGTGGAATCGGCAACGTTCTGCGCATGCGTTTTGCCCAGCAGCGACTTCAACTCTTCCAGGTCCATGCCCGCGCAGAACGCTTTGCCGGCCCCAGTGACGATCACCACCTGAGCGCTACTCTGCTCGATAGAATCAAACGCGGCCATCAGTTCTTCTACGAGTTCGAAGCTGACTGCATTACGCTTCTCAGGCCGGTTCATGGTGATGGTCGCAACGCCGTCGTCAGTCGCCAATTGAATAGTGTTGTAGGTCATGAATTTTCCTGGTGGTATCGATTGCCAATTTCTGTGGTCGCTAGCAACAACGTATCCAGAGGCTTGAGCGGGGGAAGTTCAATGCCCCGTTGGCGAAATGCTTGCAACGCCGTCTCGGTCGGGATGTTTCCTACCAACTCATTCTGAGCAAAGGGACAGCCGCCGAAGCCGCCAATGGCGGAGTCAAAGCGACGGCAGCCAGCGTCATAAGCGGCAAGGATCTTGTTCGCGGCATCACCCGCGCTGCTATGCAGATGCACTCCCACGTCGAGGTAACCATACTTCGACAGCACTGATGCCACCACCTCGCCGATCAAAGCTGGCGCGGCTACGCCCACCGTGTCGGCCAGCGAGATCATCTTGATGTTGAACGTCTGCAGTAACCCAACGGCCTCGACAACCTCCTCGGCGTTCCAAAGATCGCCGTACGGGTTCCCGAATGCCATGGAGATGTACACTACGATGCCGAGCCCCGCGGCATCGGCTTTTTCCTTGATCTTCTCCAATTCTTCGAGCGCTTCTTCCAGGGTTTGCCGCTGGTTGTTGCGAAGAAACGTGGGCGACACCGAGTAGGGAAACCCCAACGTTTTCACCGCCTGAGAATCAATGGCGCGCTGCGCGCCTTTTTGATTGACCACAATGCCGATGATCTCCACGTCATCCGGCGGGTCGAGTTCCTTGAGCACTTCTTCGGAATCTGCCATCTGTGGAACGGCGTTCGGAGAAACGAACGACACTGCGTCAATGTGCTTAAACCCCGCGCTAATCAAGGCTTTCAGATAGCTGGCCTTGATGTCGGCAGGGATCTGCCCCTTGAGCCCTTGCCAGGCATCGCGGGGACATTCGACGAGTTTGACGGACGCGGACAAGAAAGAATTTGGTAATTGGGTAATTAAGTGATTTTGTAATTTAAGAACGAAGTGCAATTCACAGGTTTCAAATTACCAAATTACTCAATTACCAGATTACGGAATCGATTTTCAGGTTTGCAACACTCCCACCTTCCACTCGGCGACGTCTGGATTTAAGGCTGCGGCTTCCAGCGCCTGAGTGATGGCCGCACGTGTCTCCATGGGGTCAATGATTTTGTCGATCCAGAGCCGCGCTGCGCCATAGCGGGGGTCGGTCTGTTCGAAATATGTCTTCTTGACCGATTCGAACAACTCTTTGCGTTCTTCGTCGCTCAGCTTCTTGCCGCCGCGCTCCAGTTGCCGGATTTTGATTTCTACCAGCGTGCCGGCCGCCGCATCTCCGCTCATCACCGCATACTTTGCGGTGGGCCAGGCAAAGACAAATCTCGGGTCATAGGCTTTGCCACACATCGCATAGTGTCCCGCGCCAAACGATCCGCCGACGATCACCGTGATCTTCGGCACTACCGAGTTCGACACGGCGTTCACCATCTTGGCGCCCGCTTTGATGATGCCGCTCCACTCCGCATCGCGGCCCACCATGAAGCCGTTGACGTCGTGGAAAAATACCAGCGGAATCAGGTTTTGATTGCAGTCCATGATGAAGCGCGCGGCTTTTTCTGCAGACTCGGTATAGATCACGCCGCCGAACTCCACGCGCTTGTGGCCTTCGTGGTCGGTCTGGTGGGCGTGCAACTTTTGATTGGCCACAATGCCTACCGCAAACCCGCCGATGCGAGCATAGCCGCAAATCAGGGTCTTGCCATATTCCGCCTTGTACTCATCAAACTCACTGCCGTCCACCACCCGCGCCAGAATCTCCTTCATGTCGTAGGGCTTGCCCGGGGAGGCATCGTAGATCCCGTAAATTTCCTCGGCAGCGTGTGCGGGCGGCTGAGGCTGCTTGCGGTCCCAGATCGATTGCCGGCGATATCCCCATTTTTCGACCAGCGAGCGGATGCGCGACAGGCAGGCTTCGTCGTTAGGTTCGCGAAAGTCCACCGTGCCCGCGATGGCCGAATGCATGGCCGCTCCGCCCAATTCTTCGGCCGTATATTTTTGCCCAATCGCAGCTTGCACCAGCGCAGGCCCAGCCAGGAACAAGCCGCTGCCGTCGGTCATCAAGACGTTGTCGCACATCACCGGCAGGTAGCCTCCACCGGCTACGCACATGCCCATGATGGCGGCAATCTGGGGGATTCCCATCGCGGACATCACGGCGTTGTTGCGGAACACCCGGCCGAAATCGTCGGTGTCGGGAAAGACGTCTTCCTGCAACGGCAGAAACACGCCTGCGGAATCCACCAGATAGATGGTCGGAATGTGGTTCTCAATGGCGATGTTCTGCGCCCGGATGACTTTCTTTGAGGTCATGGGAAAGAATGCACCGGCCTTGACCGTGGCATCATTCACGATGAGCATCACCAACCGTGAGTGGACTCGCGCCATCCCGGTGACTACGCCCGCGGCGGGTGCGCCACCCCACTCTTCGTACATACCATGGGCGGTGTAGATGCCGAGCTCAAAGAATGTGCCGGGGTCAGCCAGGCGCTCAATGCGTTCGCGCGCGGTGAGCCGACCTTTGCCGTGCTGGCTTTCAATTGCCTTGGCGCCGCCGCCCTCCAGAATGGTTTGCTCTTCGTTGCGGACATTGGCCACCAGTTCGGCCAGCGCTCGCATGTTCGCCTCAAAGCGCGGTGTGGTGGGATCGACCTGGGACGGCAGCGACGTACCGGCTGCAGCAGAATTCGTGTGATTGCTCTCAGTCATGATTCACGAAAGGGAAGACTCTTCACGTTATAACAGGCTGCGAAACGATGCAACGCGGACATTGGGTTTCTATCCCACCAGCGACAGGCGCCAGCCACCAATCTATCTCGTCAATCGGGCAGAGATTCCGTCGCCAGTGTCCGCACTGCTTCTGAGGCCGGGTCTGGAGCGATGATATCCACCAGTCCGATTCGCAAGGCGAAGGCGGCGGTAATTTTTTCGGCGGCCACTAATAGTTCCAACGCGCGGGCTTTGCCGAGGAGTCGCGGCAACCGCTGAGTGCCGCCCCACCCCGTGATGAGCCCGAGTGCGGCGCCGCGATGGCCGAACACCGCATGGGCAGAGGCGATCCTGCGGTGACACGCCAATGCCAAATCGAGGCCGCCGCCCATGCAATGACCTTCGACCGCGGCGCATACCGGGGCAGGGAAGTCCGCGATCAGCCGCATCAGCCGCTGACCCATTCTTGCGAACTCGTATGCGCTGGGTCCGGCTAAGGACGCAATTTCATTGAGGTCCGCGCCCACGGAGAAAAACCTCGAATTGCCGGTAAGGATCAGGGGAATGGGATTCGCGGCCAGTGAGCCAACGGCCTCAGTGAGTGAAAGCACGCAAGCACGGCTCAAGCGGTTGGTGCCGTCGGCTGATCCGAGGCGCAGGATGCGGACGCCAGAGCGGGTTTCAAGTTGGAAAAATCGCGACACCGAACCGAAGGGTATCACTTCTTTGAAGCGGCTAAAAATGTCGAAGACGAAACCTCGGGAGCGGCCTACTTCTCTTCGCTTTCTTCCAACCAACCTTCCAAGCGGCATCCATCTTCTTCAAGCAGAAAAATTCCTGCGCCAAAGCACTCGCCGAAAATGCGGTGGGTTTGCGTGTCGCGGAGGGCGCGTGTGATCCACTGCCGGCCCACTTGATACCGCGACGCGGTGAACCACTGCTGCGGCAGTACCTCGACCAGTCCGGCGTGAAGGTAGAAGATGAACAGCGCAAACGCCGGTTCGTCGTTGCTCATCGCCTTGTAGCTGGTGGGGACGATCAGCTCTTCCACCGTCGCCAGTTCTGCTGGTACTACTATTTTGTGGGTGCCCGGCTCGAGAGCCAGCGGTACTTCGAAGTCGGCCATGGGCGGAGTGTGGGCAAAGATCCGATCGGCGGATTGCTTGAACCATCCTGCAACCTCGGACACGTCAAACGGCTTTAAGGTATCGAGATCGAAGCAGACCAGCCGTAGGGCGCGTCCCTCTGGGCACCAGATGCCGAGCTTCGTCGGCCCTACCGGGAACGGCCGGCAATAGGTGTTGAGCGCGAGCAGGGCGGAATTTGAATCTTCTTCAGGGCCCAGCGTAACCAAATATCCTAACGGCCCTTCGATCCCCTGATGATGCCAAACCAGCCGCTGGCCTGTCGTCTTAGTCAGCACCGGAAAAGTCTGCCAGTACCAGGGAGTGGGGCCTATGGTACGGGAAAGTGTGTCCCGCAGGCGGGAGGGGTCGAGCTCCGCCATCAGCCGGCCGTCGCCATGCCGCGCGGCTTCAAATTGCTGCGAATGAATTTCGCGATGTCATCCATCGCAGTTCCAGGCTGAAAAATTCCCGCGACGCCCAGTTTCTTCAGCGCCTCTACGTCCTGATTGGGGATAATGCCACCGACCAGAACCAGCACATCGTCCATCTTGTTCTGTTTCAGCAAGTCCATCACGCGCGGGACGATGGCGTTGTGCGCGCCGGAGAGAATCGAAAGCCCAATGACGTGAACGTCTTCCTGCAAAGCCGCGTTGACGATCATCTCAGGGGTCTGCCGCAAGCCGGTGTAAATGACTTCCATGCCGGCATCGCGCAGGGCGCGGGCAATCACTTTGGCACCACGGTCGTGACCGTCGAGGCCGGGCTTAGCGACCAGGACGCGAATTTTCTGCTCGTCGGCCATCGCCTTCATTTAATCACAGAGCCGCTGATTTCACCACCGAGGGCATTAGAAGCGGCGCGGCTGGGGCGCCGCTCGCAATGAGAAAAGAGCGCAGTTGTGCGAAGGGAGTAACAACCGGGGCTGAAGCCCGAAATCTACTGGTGCGCTTTACGCGGCGCTGAAGCGCCGCTCTTCCACTCACCCAACCGCATTGAATCACGACATTGACGGTTACTTTACGGGTCGCGGGAGAGTTCTTGCCGGGACCGAAGCCCCGCTATTGACTGGTGCGCTTTACGCGGCGCTGAAGCGCCGCTCTTCCACTCACCCAACCGCATTGAATCACGACACTGACGGTTACTTTACGGGTCGCGGGAGAGTTCTTGCCGGGACCGAAGCCCCGCTATTGGCTGGTGCGCTTTACGCGGCGCTGAAGCGCCGCTCTTCCACTCACTGCAGCAGAACGTCGAAGCGGTTACGGGGTCTTCATGTCCAAACTCCGCCACAAATACCAGCACGCGATGCTGCGATAGGGAGCCCAACTCTTCGCTATCTTGTGCATCGTCTTCGGATCGGGAAGTTTCCGCTTGCGGTAGTGCTTTTTGATGGCCACGCGGATACCGTAGTCGCCGGTGGGCAGCACATCCGGGCGCCGCAGTGGGAACATCAGGAACATATGCGCGGTCCACACTCCGATCCCTTTGACCTGTGTGAGGTGCTCGATCACATCGTCATCCGAAAGCTCGCCCAGTTGCTCAAACGTCAGCAGACCTGCCTGAGTCTTGGCAGCGAGATCGCGCAAGTAGGAAGATTTCTGTTTTGACAGACCGACCCCGCGCAACTGCTGGTCGGTAAGTTTCAAAATGCCTTCGGGAGTCAGCGGTCTTCCCGCTAACTCCGCAAAGCGGTTGAAGATGGTCATCGCCGCTGTCCCGTTGAGCTGCTGATAGACGATCGACTCCGCGAGCGCGGGAAATGTCGGCTCGCCAAACTCCATGCGGCAAGGGCCTACGCGCTCAATGATGGAGCGCATCACCGGGTCAGACTGCTTAAGATGCCGCACCGCTTGGCGCATAAGGGAAGCCTCGACGAACCCGGGCCGGGCCTAGAGTTTTTCAATTACAAATCAGAATTTCTAAGCTTCTACCCGCACACAACCCATAATTTCTTCGTTGCTTAGGACATGGTCGGATTGTTTGGCGAGACTGAAAATTCGGTCCACCAGTTCGTCGGTGATGGTGAACCCGTGGCGTTCCAGCCAGAAATGAACGTTCGACTTGCCGCTCATGGGGCCAATGTCAATCACTTGCTCCAGTCCGAAAACATGCGAGGGCACGCCGGAATAAACGGTATTCGCCAGAATGATGTCGTTCTTGCGATAGGCTTTAATGACCGCTGCGGCATGGACCCCAGTTGCGGTACGGAACGCATCCTCTCCGACCACTGGATAATTCGCGGGGATGGGCACCCCCGTGGCGCGGGATACTGCCTCGCAATATTGCTTAAGCTTGGTCAAGTCCTGACCAATCCACGGCGCAATGCCCATCAGCTTCAGATTGACCAGCATCTGGTCCATCTGCGTATTCCCAACGCGTTCCCCAATGCCGATTCCGGTAGCGTGCACGCAATCCGCGCCTGCCACCAGCGCTGCCATGGCGTTCGCGATGGCCAAGCCCCGATCGCAGTGGCCGTGCCAGTCCACGCGAATCTTTTCGCCGGAGGGCTTCACCACTTCGTCCAAAATGAACCGCACCAACGCGACAGTACCCATGGGAGTAGCATGCCCCGCAGTATCGCAAATCACAATGGCTCTCGCGCCGCAATTAATCGCTGCAGTGTAGAGGCGCTTCACCATCGCTGGGTCGCAGCGCGTCGTGTCTTCGGTCACGTACATCACGTCCAGACCGAGCGACACCGCATACTTCACCGCTTTCTCAGTGGTTTGCAGCAAGAAGTCGTCCGTCCAACCCTCGGTGTAACGCCGAATCGGACTTGACCCCAGAAACGTCGCCGCTTCAATCCTCAGGCCCGTCTTTTGGACAATCTCAGCGATCGGGCGGATATCGTTCTCGTGGGTGCGGGCGGCACAGTTGGCTTGGATATTCATTCGGTGCGAAACAATTTCCTGAGCCAGCGCCGCAACGTGTTCGATGGCCCGCGGTCCCGCTCCCGGCAATCCCAAGTCGAGCGCATTGATCCCGAGGGACTCCATCAGGTGCAGGATTTCGATTTTCTCGTGGATGGAAGGGTCGCGAACCGAAGGGGATTGCAGTCCGTCGCGCAGAGTCTCATCGTTAAGCAGCACGCGCTTGGCGGGCCGTTGCGATGCAGGGCCGAGCTGGTTCCAGTCGTAAATGAGATCGGCTACGTTCACGATTCCTACTTGGTGTCTTTCGGATTTTCCTTGGGAACGATGGTCAGCCCGAAAATCGAAATCTGGCCGCGTCCTGCCACGTTGCCCGAATCTTTATCGTTGGGGTTGGGAAGATAGAGCACCCGGCAGTTTTCACAACGGTAAACCTGCGCGCTCGGCCCCCAAGTTGTTGCGATGTCGCCACACTCTTGTTCCGCCGCGTCATCGGCGTAGAACCAGTGCTTCAAGTGCCCACCGCAAATCTTCCCCTTGGCGTCCTTTTCGTTGCACGACCGCTGTCCCAGCTTCTTGATCTTTACTTTGTGATGGGGAAGTTGGGGAGCGCTGAGTGCTGGTTCCACCTGATCTTCAATCGCTGCCACGGATGGTTCTCCTGTCTAGCCGGACTATCGTCCCGCCCCTGCCTGTGCAGCGCCCATTGTATCGAAGCTCCCAAACGGATTCCACTGGCTAAAAACCCATGATCTAAAATCCACGAACTAGAAGTCTATCTAGAAACCCATGATGTTGTAGCCGCAATCCACGTAGATGACCTCGCCCGTAATGCCCGAGCTCGCGTCTGAGGCCAGGAATACTCCGGTCGAACCCACTTCGCTGACTTCGATGTTGCGCTGCAGCGGCGCCCGCTCCGCGTGAGACCGCATCATGTCTCCGAGGCCGGCGATGCCGCGGGCGGCCAGCGTCTTCACCGGTCCGGCAGAAATCGCGTTCACTCGAATTTTCTTTCGCCCCAGATCGTGCGCCAGGTATCGCACGGTGCACTCCAACGCCGCCTTGGCTACGCCCATCACGTTGTAGTGCGGCACGACCTTCTCCGCGCCGTAATACGTCATCGTAATAATGCTGCCGCCGTCTTCCATCAGCGGCGCTGCGCCTTTAGCCACCGCCACCAGCGAATACGCGCTCACATCGAGCGCCACCCGGAAGCCCTCGCGCGTGGTGTTGACGAAGTCTCCCTTCAGTTCTTCCGCCGGAGCATAGGCCACGCTGTGCACCACTGCGTGCAACTTTCCGAAACGCTCCTTGAGCTGATCAAACAGCCGCGCCACCTCTTCGTCGCGCGAAACGTCGCACATGAAAGCTTCCGCGCCCGGCAGCGACAGAATCAGGTCTTTCGCCTCCTGCTCCAAGCGCTCATTCTGATACGTAATGGCCAGCTTCACGCCAGCCTGATGCAATCCCTGCGCGATTGCCCATGCGATCGAGCGTTTATTGGCCACGCCAAATACCACCGCGTTACGGCCTTGAAGATCCTGGAACACGATTCCTCCTCGAAGTAATGGCGACTCAAAGAATAGCAAACCTGCTCACTCGTCCGCCGTTTTCTGTAACCATCCCGTCGTGGGCCAGCAAGCGCTCACCAATGCCACCAGATACACCCCAGCCAAAATGGCAAACGCCTGCGCCAGTCCCAACCGGTGCGCCACGTTTCCCACGGTCAGGCCCAAGACCACTTGCAGTCCGCTGCCAAACAAGTTGAAGATATTTTGCACTCGTCCCATCAAGTGCTTGGGAACTTGCTCCATCAAGCCGGTGTTCATTGCGATGCCGCTGACTCCCCGCGCTGACCCCATCAGCCCGTAAGCCGCCACCGCGGCCGTCACCCACCGCATGTAAGGCGAGATCAGGGAGCCCAAAGCCAGCGCGCCCATGGAAACCGCAATGGCTCCCCTGGGACCCAGCTTCTTGATGACTTGCGGCGCGTAAAGAGCACTGAGGAATGCTCCCACTCCCCAACCCATGTTGAGCCAGCCATAACCTTTAGCTCCGGCGTGAAGCACGTTGTCGCTCAAGGATGGAGTCACCACATATCCGGTCAACATCGCGCCCAGGAAAAGTGCCCAACTGGATCCCAACAGCGCCACCCGCGGATGCTGCCGCACGAAATTGACCCCGTCCTTCATTTCGCGGACGAACCGCCCAACTGCGCTTTCCACGGCCGCCAGATCATGCTTCAGTTCATCCGGGCGCGGCACCGCATGGTGCCCTTTTCGCACCGCGAAGTAGCATAGAAATGACAGCACATAGGTCGAGACGTCAATCAGCAACACGCCCCCAAGCCCAATGTGCTCATAAGTGAAGCCCACAATGGCGCCGGCAATCAGCCATCCTCCTTGCACCCCGGCCAGCAGAAACGTATTGGCTTGGATGTACTCGTCGTTAGGAGTTAGTTCCTGAATCAGAGCCGTCACTGCCGGCCAGAACATCCAGAAACCAGCCGAGACCAGCATGACCATCACGTAGAGTTGCCAGAGTTGGGTGCGTCCCTGCAGAGCCAGTACCGCCACCGCCAGAATGACCAGTGCCCGCCCGGCATCCAGCCACATAACCAGACGCCGCCGGTCCTCGCGGTCAATGATCACACCGGTGAAGGGGAGCATCAGCATTGCGGGCAAGGTCTGGGCCAGGGTCAGGTAGCCCAACGACACTTCTGAATGGGTGGTCTGCAGGATGTGCCACGCCACCCCTGCGGCATTCATCCCGCTACCGAGCATGGAAATGACGTTGGCCAGGAATACATACCGCAAGCCGCGGCGTTGCAGGATGGCCCACATGTCTCCATGGTAGCAACCTGCTGAGATGGCGCGGCGGGAGAGCGTGGTGGATGGACAAGTGGAAGACGTAACGTGGAAGACGACAAGTGGGATTGGGGTCGGTTGGAGAACCGGAGCAAAGAGTGCGGGAGCCCAGTGAGGGGGTGACCTCGGGCTCCCGACTTTTATTACTATCTGGCGGAACTGATTAAGCGCTTCCCCCGTCGCTTTGCCAGACAGTAGATGCCTCCATGTTAGCAAGTTGTGCCCCAAACTCCCTTGGGTACGAAGAAGGTGTTGCAGAAATCTCCTAAATGCCTGATGCTGTAGGGCATATCAAGCAGCTCGTGAAACTTGCCTTGCCAACGCAGGGGGCTTCCAACATAGGCGTCACTATCGGAATTGATAGTGCTCGCTATCCGAACTGATAGCGAAGCCACGAAATGCAGCCCATTTTCGAGGGCCTGGAATAAGAATGGACAAGGTCAGGGAGGCAGCAGTGGAACCGTGTTTGTGGCTAATGAAGAATGGTCGCCCGGAAAAGTCCTGGGAGCTTGAGGAGGGAATTGCGCTGATGGTTGGGCGCAATCCAGCGAGCGCAATCTCGATCTCCGACCCGTCGGTCTCAAAGCAGCACTGCACTCTTCTTCGCGAGGGCGGCACCGTGATGATTCGCGACCTGGGAAGCCGCAACGGTACGCTGGTTAATGACAGTGTAGTCGGCGAAAAGCAGCTGGAGAACGGAGATCGCATTGCAGTTGGCGACACCCTTTTCTTGTTCCGGAGCCAGGAAGACGATTTTGAGCTTCCCGCCGGCGACGTCGTCTTTGACGAGACTTCCGCCTCGCAGCCCACCGTGCTTCTGCGTCCTAAGGACGCGATGTATTTGCAACCCGCCAAGCTTCTCGGCAGCCTGGCCACGTCTGAGCCCTTAGCTCGCAATCTCAACGCTCTGCTGACCATCAGCCGCGTGGTTGCTTCGGAGCGCAATCTGGAAAGATTGCAGCGGCGCATCCTGCACGCCACTTTTGAAGTGTGTCCCGCAGCCGAACGAGGCGCAATTTTGCTGGATCCACGAGGAGGCGAAAAATTCCGCTCCATTTGTTGCGAACCCAAAGAGGAGGTAGTGCACGTCAGCAGCACCATCACTCGCCAAGTGATGGGGGATGGCATGGCGGTGCTGGGCTCCGATATTCCCCACACTGCGGGCTTGAGCGCGGTGGAAAGCTTGATTGCCGCCAAGGTCCACTCCTTCCTGTGCGTGCCTTTGCCCTCGGCGTTCGATCGTGTGATTGGATGTATTTATCTGGTGACCACCAACCACAACAGCGTCTTTCAGAAGGATGACCTGGAGATGGTTTCGGCTATCGCCTGTCTGTCTGCGTCCGCACTAGAGAATGCGCAGCGACTGGCGTGGCTTGAGCAGGAAAACGAGCGCCTCGCCGCTGAGCTGGGCACTGAACATCACCTTACCGGCGATGCCGAAAACATGGGGCTGGTGGGTCAGAGTCCATCCATCAAGAACGTTCGCAAAATTCTGAAGAAGGTGGCGCCCTCCAATGCCACGGTTTTAATCACCGGGGAGAGTGGTACTGGCAAGGAGTTGGCGGCGCGGGCCATTCACCAGCACAGCGACCGCAAAGACAAACCCTTTGTTGCCATTAACTGTGCCGCCCTCGCCAGAGATCTGCTGGAATCGGAATTGTTTGGCCACGAGAAAGGCTCTTTCACCGGTGCGGTGGGGCAAAAGAAGGGGAAGCTTGAGGTCGCTGACGGAGGCGTGCTCTTTCTGGATGAAATCGGGGAAATGCCGATGGAATTGCAGGTCAAACTCCTTCGCGTGCTTGCCGAACGCGAGTTTGAACGGGTGGGAGGCACCAAGCGAATTTATGTGGACATTCGCCTGGTGGCCGCCACCAATCGCAACCTTGAGGAAGAAATCGAAGAGGGCCGCTTTCGCCAAGATCTGTACTTCCGCCTGAATGTCGTTTCGATGGTCATGCCGCCGCTGCGCGACCGCGAGATGGATATTCCCATGCTCGCCCAGCACTTCGTAGATCGCTACACTCAGCGTGGCGGAATGAAGCCCAGGACCATTTCCCTGGAAGCCTTAGCTTGCTTGCGAAATTATGACTGGCCCGGCAACGTCCGCGAACTTGAAAACGCCATGGAGCGGGCCGTGGTCATGGGCTCCTCTGATGTCATCCTGCCCGAGGACTTGCCCGAATCCCTACTGGAGCGGGCACCTGCCGCCGAGACCGCCGGCGATGCCCGTTACCACAAAGGAGTGCGGGACCTGAAGCGGAAGCTGGTCTCGGACGCGCTGGAGGAAGCCAACGGCAACGTCGTGGAAGCCGCCAAGAAACTGGGTGTACACGCCAACAACCTGCACCGCTTGATTCGCAATTTGGGCCTGCGCAACAAAGACAACGGCAAGTTCAAAGCCGCCCGAGGCTGAGTGGCAACTCTCCTCGCTTCTGTCACCATTCGCCTGAACCTGCATCCGGCTCCGTCCAATAGTAAGGCGGTGCCGGAAATCTCGGCTCAACGCGGACCAACGCCTGTCGGATCAACGGCTGTGGCCGACCGTAGTACAGGCCTGCCCGAGCCTCGGCTTAAGTTGAATGCTGTGTTCACCAACCCGACGTGAGAGAACGCCTGAGGAAAATTGCCTAGCAGACGTTTTGCGACTGGATCATATTCTTCGGAAAGCAGGCCGACGTCGTTACGAATGTCAAGCAAGCGTTCAAATATCCGCACCGCATCGTCACGGCGGTCTTGCAGAACATAATTGTCTGCCAACCAGAAAGTGCAGGCTAGAAAGCATCCCTCTCCGTGGGGCAAGCCATCGACCGCGGGGTCCTGGCTGTATCGCGCAACAAAGCCGTTCTCCATGAGATGCGTTTCTATGGCTTTGACGGTGCCGATGACGCGCGCATCCCCCGCGGGAAGAAAGCCGACGAGGGGCATCATGAGGAGGCTGGCGTCAAGTTGTTTGGCGCCATAGAACTGGACAAAGGAATTCATACCCGCGTCGAAACCTTGCCGGCATACCTGCTCATGGATATTGTGCCGGAGTTTCCTCCACCGCGCGATATCGCCGGAGAACCAGCCCTGCTCCGCTGACCGTATGGCGCGATCCACGGCGACCCACGCCATCATCTTGGAATGAACAAAATGCCGGCGCGGACCGCGCATTTCCCAGATCCCTTCATCCGGCCGCTCCCATCCGGTTTCAAGAAAATCAAGCATCGCTTTCGCCACGTCCTCGCCTTGGTGCTGCGGCGGTTGGAGTCCTGCTCTTCGACATTGAAACAGTGTGTTGGCTACTTCTCCGAAAATATCCAATTGAAATTGACTGTACGCAGCGTTGCCGGTCCTGACCGGAACCGATTTCTCGTATCCTGAAAGCCACGGCAGTTCCATTTCCGTGAGTCTGCGTTCGCCATGAAGGCCGTAGACAATGTTGAGTTCGGATGGACTGCCCGCGACAGCCCGGAGCAGCCATTCACGCCACTCTCGCGCCTCAGCTTGATAGCCGGCATCGAGCAGGGAGTGTAGGGTCAGTGTGGCATCGCGCACCCAGCAAAAACGATAGTCCCAGTTCCTCACGCCGCCCAGCATTTCCGGGAGCGAAGTTGTGGCTGCCGCCGCAATCCCGCCTGTGGGCAAAAATGTCAGCGCCTTCAGCGTAATCAGCGAGCGCAATACGGCATCACGCCATTCACCCTGATAACAGCAGCGATCGGACCATTCACGCCACCACTTTTCCGTGGCTTGGATCGCTTGATCGACGTCCAGCGCTACAGCTTCATCCCGGTGCGAGGGAGACCAGGAAAGTTCGAAGGGTATTCTTTGTTCTTCAGCCACGGTAAACGTTGCAACGGTTTTAAAATTTTCACCGCGGAGGGGGACTTCTGTGCGCAGACTAAGCCTATCCGGACCGGCGACTGCGGAAATCCCGCGATCAGTGCTCCGAACCCAAGGCACCACCGAACCGTAATCGAATCGAATGACTAGTTCCAGGTTCATCCGGACCTGCCCTCGCCTGCCGACGACCAGCCGCAGTAGTTCAGGAAATTCACTGCGAGGCGCCATGCAATCGACCAGCAGGACCGATCCGCCCTCGGTTTCAAATTCGGTCTCAAGAATCAGCGTTCCTTCCCGATAGCGGCGGCGAACACTCCGGATCGGCTCGGCGGGTGAAATGGACCAATGCCCATTTTCGGAGGTTCCAAGCAGCCCCGCGAAGCAGGCAGCGGAATCAAAGTGCGGAAAACAGAGCCAGTCGATTGAACCCCCTGTTGAGACCAAGGCGGCGGTATGGCAATCGCCAATCATCGCGTAATCTTCAATCGGTATGGACAGAAATTTGTCTCCTTCAAACTCAAGTCGGGTTGGTTTCGAAGCCGGCGGCATCGTAGACTTTAATGACGGCGCCACGATGAATTTCTAAACCGATGCAAATGTTTCTGCGCGTTCCGAAAAGCTCGCCCTCTAGCTGATATCCCACCACGTGCTCCAGACGACACCGTCCGTGTCGGTCATGAAAAGATCCAAGTGACGCGGATTGCTCCATAGAGCTGTAACTGTCGCTTTCGGTTTTGCCTTCGCTGCCTGCGGCCAGATGGCAAACCATTTCTGCCAGCCGGGGCTGGCTTCCCACCAGGCACTCCAGACCGTACCATCCGCGCCGGTTATGAACAGGTCCAGGTGTTGAGGGTACCGCCAAACGGCCGTGACTTCAGTTCCTGGCTCCGCCTTCGCTGCCTGCGGCCAAATCGGAAACCACTTTTGCCATCCCGGGGCCGCTTCCCACCATGCACTCCACACCGTACCATCGGCGCCGGTCATGAACAGATCCAAGTGCTGCGGATAGCGCCAGACTGCGGTGACCGTCGCTCCGGGTTTCGATTTCGCCACGTCGGGCCAGACCGGGAACCACTTCCGCCATCCCCCAGTTGGCTCCCACCATGCACTCCACACCGTACCATCGCTGCCGCTGACGAATAGGTCCAGATGCTGAGGCCTTCTCCATACAGCGGTAACCGTCGCTCCCGGATTAGCGTTGGCCGCGCCTGAGACCGGAAACCACTCCTGCCATCCCGGGCCTACTTCCCACCAAGCGCTCCACACCGTGCCATCGCTCCCTGTCACGAACAAATCAAGGTGCAAAGGCTCCCGCCAGACGGCGCTCACGGTGGCTCCCGGCTTAGCTTTGGCTACTTCCGGCCAAATCGGAAACCATTTCTGCCATCCCGGGCCCGCCTCCCACCATGTACTCCACACGGCGCCATCGGTTCCCGTCATAAACAGGTCCAGGTGAGCTGGGTCTCTCCATACCGCCGTAACCAACGCGCCGTGATTTGCTTTCGCCACCTGGGGCCAAATGGCAAACCACTTCTGCCATCCCGGGCCTGCTTCCCACCATGTACTCCAGACCGTGCCATCCCTACCAGTCATGAATAGATCGAGGTGACTGGGGTTCCGCCATACCGCGGTGACGGGCGCACCCGGGTCAGCCTCAGCGACCTCTGGCCAGATTGAAAACCAACGTTGCCAGCCGGTTGTGATTCGAACGAAGGAAGCTGACTGGCACGGCAAGTTGTTCGCATCAATCAGCCACAGCATGTAAAAGCCCGGGGGGGCGACCGTCGCATCCGGCGGCGCGGTGATCGTCAAGGTTGTTCCCGACTGTGTAAACGGCACACTAACATAGCGTTGATCGCCGTCCCAGGCGTGGGTCGCCGACCCCAGACGCATGAACACCACGCGAGCAATCGCCGTGTTTGAGGAAGTGGGCTGAAATTGAACCGTGAAACTCTGTCCATAGAGCACGATGCCGGGCGATGCCGTTATCGCGACACGACTTGCAACCCGGTAGTAATCCGGTTCAAAGAGTTCGATGGCCAGGTTTGGCGTGCCAGTGTAGTTCCATTCCGAACCGGCGGTCCAGACTCGCCCATCGGCCATCAGGAGAGCGACCGAATGATATCCCCGGGTCTCGCCGCTCAAGGCGCTCACCTCCCAGGAGTCGGCATGGCCTCCACCCGCCGGATGATACACTTCCGCGGTTCTAACGCCGTCCGCTTCCTTATACGGCACCTTGGTGACGCCGCCCGAGACGACGACGTCGCCCGTCGGGAGCAGCGTCGAGTTGGCGAAGTTGCGCGTTGGCGGGTTTTGCGTGACTGGATCAATCAACCGGCGGGGAGCCGTATTGGTCCACTGCAGGGGAGTTGAGCCCTGGGGTGAAAGGTCGGCAATCAATGGCGCGACCGCCCCTGCGATGAGGACCCGGGGGTGGTAGTCCTCTTCATGTAGAAGAGGCAACAAAACGGACGTGGTTTCCTGACTCGTGAAAAAACGATCCAGGTACAAGGGGTCGAAGTTTTGTGGCCCCGGAAATGATCGCGTTACTAGCTGTGAAGGCACATCGTAGAAGAGGCTCTTATCCATCACATCAACACTGTAGGGTGGTTTGGTGTCGACAGGATTATCCGAGCACAAATCCTGGCTCGGTGGAGGCGTGACGCAGTTCGGGTTACTCGGATCCTGGGCGACGACCTGAGCGCTGTAGAGAGGTTGAACGACAAACACCTCGCCGGTGTGCGGCACCACGTGCAGTCGCGGATAGTAAGGCGCGTAGTCATGCGCTTGATCTGCCCCCAGGGCTCTGTCGATTAGCGTCCAGGTTCCGTTGCGGTTGAAGATCTCCGGCTTCGTGTTGTTATGGCGGATGTCGAAGTCCTGCAGGTTCCCGGTAAAGTTTGAAATGAGCGGATGCCCGCAGATGGCCAGTACTTCACCGCTGGCCAGGGTAACCAGGGTTGGATACCACCGGCCGCCACCCATCGGCTGATTATTTCTCTGTTGCGCTGGGTCACGATTCATCAGCGGTCCCGGCACCCATGAAGAAGTCGCCAGGATAGAAAACCAAGGCTGCCAGCCCCGCGCTGCTTCCCACCAGGCGCTCCATACCGCCCCATCCGTGCCCGTCAAGAAGAGATCCAGATGCTGGTCGCGCCAAAGCGCAGATAACGCCACGCGAGGGCCCGCCTTCACTTCGGGATCGATCAAAAACCACCCCTGCCATCCCGGCGCTGCTTCCCACCATGTGCTCCAAACTGCGCCGTCAATTCCAGTGATGAACAAATCAAGATGATCGGGTTGCCGTGGTGCCCAGATCGCGTTCACGGTAGAGCCGGCAGCCGCCCTTATCTCTGGGTGGATCGCAAACCAGGCCTGCCAGCCCGGTCCCGCTTCCCACCAGGCACTCCGCACGGCGCCATCCATCTCCGTCATGAAGAGATCCAGATGCTGGCCTCGCCATAGAGCAGTCACCGCGGCTCCCGGCTGCGCTTTCACCTCAGGACGGATTGCGAACCACTCGTGCCATCCGCGCGCCGCCTCCCACCACGCGCTCCACACTGCACCGTCTGTACCCGTCATGAACAGGTCGAGATGATCCGGCTGTCGCGGCGCCCAAACCGCGGTAACGGACGCACCAGCCGCCCCTTTAATCTCCGGATGGACTGCAAACCACCCCTGCCATCCCGGCGTCGCCTCCCACCACGTGCTCCAGACCGTCCCGTCTGTACCGGTCATGAAAAGGTCCAAGTGTTGGCCTCGCCACTGAGCGGTGATCTGAGCTGGAGGCTTTGCCTTGACCTCGGGGTGAATCACGAACCACGGCTGCCATGCGCTCGCGACCTCCCACCCCGTACTCCACACCGCCCCGTCAGTGCCGGTAATGAACAGGTCGAGGTGATCCGGCTGCCGCGGCGCCCAGATTGCTGTCACCGGCGAACCGATAGCCGCCTTGATCTCCGGATGAATCGTGAACCATGGTTGCCATCCCCTGGCGGCCTCCCACCATGTGCTCCAGACGGTGCCGTCGTCGGCGGTCATGAAGAGATCCAGGTGGTCCGGTTGGTACGGCGCCCACACGGCAGTGACGGGCGAGCCGATGGCCGCCCTGATCTCAGGATGCGGATCGTAAATCCATGTCTCCCTGCTTCCACTCCAATGCGCGTGGTGTAAATCGACGGTGCCGGCTTCCGGAAAGTGCTGGGTGCCGCCGGCGATCAGCAATCGGCCATCCGGCAGAAAGGCATGGCCAGAGCAAAACAGGTCCACATCTGGAGAGCCCGCGTTCATCACCTGCTGGCTCGCGCAATCATAGATGCGGCTGTGGTCGATCTGGCTTTTCCCGGCTAAATAGTTCGGGTCGGCACCGAAGGCGGGCTCGTTTTCAATTGATTCCCAGATGGTTGGCTCGACCCACTGGCTGCCGGAAAAGTAAAGGATTTGGCCCGCAGCTCCCGCGGGTAGAAGCGCAGCATGTACCGCCAATGCCTGCGCCGCACCACCCTGGCCATTGGCACCCGATGCAGAGCCTACATAAACCCATCTGCCCGCCATATTGACCTCCAATTCGGCACGATTTCGTATTTATCTTGGCGATCAGTCTATGGCGGAGAGGTGAAGAATGGCAATTCTTTTGAATGCCGGGATAGTGGCTCAATTTTTAAATTGAGCCACCGCGAAACACGGTCGCGGGAGCCGCTCCGTGCTGGTGCGAGCGCACAGACTGGGGCGTTGCGGCTCCCCTACGGCGCAAAAAGGGATAGGAGTTAATACGAGGGCAGAAGCGCGGCGTGCAAGCAAATCGCATCCGCGGCGAACGGCCGCTGCCCGTTCGGGGGCAGCAGCCGCAATTTCACTATTGTGGACAGCCCCCTTATTTACCTCCACGTGTGGCTTCGTCTGCATCCTCGGCCAGATCGCGCATAACGTCAAAGAACGCCGAAGATTGACCGATGAACAGTCCCATGGCGGTGAGGAAGTTGAGCGCTCCCATCGCAGCGCCCTTGGTTGCGGTCGGTCGCACAATCGAGCACGTCGGAAGTTGTCGATTCAGAAATATCGTCGGCTCCGGCATGATGAGATTCGTCTGGAATTTCTGCCCGCCAAACGGCGGCGAATTTAAGTCCGGAAACACCAGCGATGGATTTTTCGGATCGGTCAGAGGGGGGGCATTGCCCGCTTTATCGCTCCAAGTCTGAAAGTGCATGGCTTCAGTGGGACCGATACTGAGAACGATTCGCAACACCTCCGCATCCGTCACTCGCTGGGCGAGTTGAGGATACAGGCTGGTCCCACCCTGCTCGATGGTCCCAAAGTGAAAACCTGCCGTGTTGGCGATCGCTTGAATGTGGTCGTGAGGGGAGAGATCGCCATCCGTCCGGGGGATTGCCGGGTGTTGGCCCACATTCAAACTAGGGACCGCTTGATCAAAGGTATCGCCGAAATCAGGATTCTTTGTCCCGCTGCGATACCGCGTCCACCAACTGGTATCCACAGTGAGTTGCATGAGATTGGTAAGTCGGCCGATCTGCTGCGCCCCCGTCGCCTGGCTGCTCGGCAAGGTGCGAAACTCGTCCAAGCTCACTGTATCCGCGCCTTTCGACGCCAGATACGCATTGATGAACACTTCGTGGGTCAGTTCATCCTCGGTGTTGTCGTGAATGTACTGCGCCATGTCTCCATCGAGCACTGCAAGAGCAGCGCGGTAGGGCGCGCTCCCGCTTCCCCCCGGAACTTCGGGGTCCTGGATTCCCCCGAGTTCGTTGTACTGTTGCCAGAGATCCGTCTCAAGGATTTCGGCCGCAGCCAGGAATCGCAGGATTGCGGCGTCACCGCGAGTCAAGCTACCGCTACCTTCCTCTTGAGTGTCTTGAGCGAATACAGAAGAGCTATGGAGCAACAGTCCGCCGCCGAGGGTAGCCCCGCCAACGGCAGTCAAACTATTTCTCACGAAAGTGCGCCGATTGATTGAGGTCTTCAAGCCTTTGAGCTGGTCATTCATAAGTGTGTGTCCTCCGAATCACAGCTTGAACTCGACGAGTCGCACAGGTGTCATCAGGATGTAAAGCATTCGTTAGAATACGGCTGAGAGAGCCGACTTCTCTGTGCGGCAGCCGCGTGTTTATTCTGCGCATCGACGCGGCTGGCGTTCTGGTACTAATTCATCTTGCACGCCTTCGCCGAACGTTGTACGGTACCTTGAGAAGCGTTGGCGCAGGAACTTTGAATTTTTCGGAGGAGATTCGGATCCTTCGGCCAATCGGATTTTCTTTATCAACGGAAGCACAAAAACTTTGATTGGATCGCTCAGTCGGACGTCTGGCCCTTGGGGACTGGCGGTGAACCCGGTGACCAAGAGCATTTATGTTCCGTTGTCAACGGGAAACTCAGTGTTCGTCATTGCGCTCTGACGAATTCGTAGCGCGCTTGCCAAACCGAGAGTGCCGAGCGAAGTGCGGTTGTAACGGTCGTCTCGGGCTGAGAACAAGTGGGACGCTGCGGGTTATGAATGATGAATACGACTTCGATGACACGCCCGAGCAGGATGTATCCCGTGTTGTTGTAGACCATCTTGGCGCCCGGCGTGAAGTCGAGTGGCTCACCCGCAATCCGCGCCATTAACTGCGTGAACGTTGCCGGTTTTGTCGCGGCGGTCT
>JBBQVN010000033.1:0-30170 GCA_038211475.1 Terriglobales bacterium
ATTCGTGCAGATTGGCGCTCCAAGTCGCAGCCACCTCGCGCGCTATCAGGATCTAATGGCGGAGGTGGAAACGGAAGCTGCCCGTATCAACCGGCGGTTTCAGACGAACAAATGGAAGCCTATCGTCTTTCTCAAGCGGCAACATAATCACCAGGAGATTCAGAGTTACTACCGCGCCGCGGACTTATGCCTGGTTACTTCGTTGCACGACGGCATGAATCTTGTGGCGAAGGAATTCGTAGCGGCCCGGCACGACGAGAAGGGGGTTCTAATTCTGAGTTGTTTCACCGGCGCCGCCCGTGAGTTGCGCGATGCGTTGCAGATAAACCCCTACGACATTGAGCAGACAGCGGAGGCAATTCATTCCGCTCTGGTCATGGACGCGGCGGAAGTGGAATCGCGCATGCAACGCATGCGGAAAATCGTCAGGCAAAACAACGTCTATCGCTGGGCAGGTAGCCTTATCGCCGCACTCTGCGAATTGCGCCTGGACGTCCCGAAGGAAGCCAAGGAGAAGTCTCGGGCGAGTACTGCCGCCCGAGGATAAGGCGCATGTCGGGGACCCGCGGAGTCGATTCAGTCGATGTCGATCAGTTCATGACCAGAGTGGCAGAGTCGCCGCTTTCCGCGCTTCTGCTCGACTATGACGGTACTCTCGCGCAGTTCTGCCTCGATCGCAACAAGGCTCGACCCTATCCGGGCATTACTGCCATCCTGCAGGAGATCATCAACTGTGGCCGCACCCGTGTGGTCATCATCACGGGCAGGAGCGCCCACGACGCGGTCTCGCTACTTGCGGTTCGTCCTACCCTCGAGATCTGGGGATGCCATGGATTGGAACGGCTGAGGCCGGATGGAACCTACGAGACGCCGCGCATTAAGGAGCGGGTTCGGAACGCACTGGCGGACGCAGACCGTTGGTTAATGGGTCAGGGACTGCGCGAGCGGGCTGAGTTCAAGACAGGTGCGGTGGCATTCCATTTGCGCGGGTTGGACGAAGCGGCGGCAGAGGAAATTCGCAGCCGGGTTTTGCTGGGTTGGATTCCAATTGCTCAAAGCACGCCAATGGAACTGCTGGAGTTCGACGGCGGTATTGAAATGCGCATGCCGGGCCATGATAAAGGGGATGCAGTCCGCACCATCCTGGATGAAATGGGTCCGGCTACTCCCGTCGCCTACCTGGGGGATGACTTTACCGACGAGCGGGCGTTCCTTGCCTTGGGCCCCCTGGGCTTAAGCGTGCTCGTTCGCCCCGAATGGCGCAAAACTGCGGCGGCCCTATGGATCAGGCCGCCAGAAGGCCTGAGGGATTTTCTGACACGTTGGCTAGAAGCCTGTTGTGAGGGGGAACGTCGCGAGGGGAAACGGTAGTGTCTTGCTGCTTGGAGTCCGCAAGCTGCGCAAAACAGCGACGCTGTGTCGTTACATAGCCGAGAGTTTGCCGCCTGGGTGGGGGACAGATACGAGTCGGCGTGCCGAACTGCTGAATGAGGTCAATGGTGGAAATTTTCTGCCGCCAGTTCGTCAATGAGGCCCCCGGGTTGCATTGACGGACGTCGCATACGAACCGTCACCAGTGGCGCCTTGCTGTCCGGGTTGTCCGACGGCCTGGAAATACGGATACTGGTTGGCCGCTGGAAACACCACCGCCGGAATGCTGACGCTGCCCGTGGTGCACACGCCGGTGTCTGGGACCGTCAGGACGCAGTAGTTTGGATCAAATGCCAGCAGCGCATCGTAGCTGTAGAGTTCGAGAATCGTCATGTGCCGCCCTACCGCGAAGGGAAGCAAAGGACGTAAATCCTGAGTGTGGCTACTGGAATTAAGTCCAGTAGGGTCGGAGATGTCGTACTGCTGCAACTCCAGCGGATACAGGGTAGTGCTGTAGGTGTTAAAAGTTCCGCACCAGTCTGAGGTACAGAGGACTTGATTCGTATAGTTGGAAATGTCGCTCGCTTGCAAGCCTTGGGCGCCAAAGCCATTGGGATTGCCTAACGAATTCACATGTCCGACCGCGATCGCGGCCTCGGAAGTGCCGTACGTGACGTCCTTCGGATCCTCGGCCTCGTTGAGAGGTTCCATGATTTGCATGGTTGGATTCTGCGCCTGCACGAAGTCGTCGATCTCGGTGTAATAGTTGAGCCATCCTTGCTTGGTGTAGGCGTTGGGTGCGGGTAGTTTCTGTAGGGTCGAAGTGCAATATGGATAGGCCTCAGCGCCCGCGGACTTGCCGATCCGCATATAGGCGACCTGGGGATTGTTGGCGTAGTGCAAAATGCCGGCAGCGACGAATGGCTTCCAGGCTTCTTTGTAAGGAAGCTCGTAAGGAACGGGCCAGGACTGCGCGATACTCTGAATCGTGCCGACGGATGTTGCCGCTCCCGCCGAGTGCGTTCCCGATTGGTATTGGAACGTGGACGAGGTGACCCCCTGAACCTGCACGCCGCCAGGCGAGGCGGTTGCTGCACTCTCACTGGTCGGTCCGTAATCGGCATGAGCAAAGCTTGCGGTGAACTGGGTCGGAGTTGAACTGCTAACCGTAACCGTCTGCCCGTTGAGGAAGGTCGCGTTCTGTAGTCCGTTGAAGGTTACAGTCATTCCCGCTGGATAGCTGTTGGCCGCGGTGATAGTGAGGATTGAAGTGGCGCCCACTTGCTGCACCGCCGTTACGCTCGCCTGCGCGATATTGAAGTCGTTGGGCGTTGTCCCGCCGATCCAAATGGTGTCACCATTGTTGTACCCATGTTGCCCTTCAGTCACGGTCACCAGGCCATTGGCATCGCGCGACATTTTGGTGGGAAATAATCCATACCAGTTGGGGCAATTGTCTTTGTTGGCATTGATCACGTCTTGGCCAGTGGCGGCCACATGGCTGGTCCAGCTTGGAGTGGTCACGTAATACGGGGTGCTGGCGTTGATGCATGAATTGTTCAGCATGCAATTGGGGCCAGGCCCGCTAATGCCAAACAGCAGGATGTTGACCTTCTTCGTGCCGCCCGCAGCCGCAAAAAACTGCGCGTTGGTGCTATCGATGCTGCTCCAGTTGTACTTATGGGTCCAGCCGTAGGCGTCCATCTGGCAAGTATCGGTGCCGACGGGCGAACAAGTATTAGGGCCGGGGGTACCGGTTTCAGCTTTGGTCCAGTTGCTGATGACCGTCACTCCATCAATCGACGGCTGGTTGATCACATGATCCATGAAGTGGGTGTTGTTGCTTCCGCTAACCGGAGGGAAGACTGCGAACACATAGGTGAACTGCTGTCCTAGAACTACGCTGAGCGGGGCCGAGTTGGAGACGCCGGAGTAGCTTGCGCTGATGGTAGTACTTCCAGTGGAAATACTGCTCGCAGCCAGTCCGCCGGAGTTCACGGTAGCAATTGCGGTTTTGGAGGAAGTCCAGGCTGCAGAGCTGGTGATGTCTTGCGTCGAGCCGTCGTTGAAAGTAGCGGTGGCGGTGAATTGCTGTGACTGGCCTGGGCATATAGAAGGCGATTCCGGCGTGATCGAGACTGCTGTCACACTGATGCCGGTTCCGCTAAGGCTCACAGTTGGGCTAACGGCCGCGTTGTCCGCGACGGTGAGCACAGCGCTTCGCAAGCCAATCGTAGCAGGAGCAAAAAACACCGAGACGCTACAGCTCGCACCTGCGGCCAAGGTTCTCGGGTTGAGGGGGCAGGTGGTCGTGGTCGAGTAGTCCGTCACATTGCTGGCTATGCTGGTAATGGTGAGACTAGTCTTTTGATTGTTCTTTACCGTGACCATCCGTGCGGCGCTCTTCACTCCAACGGCCTGGCCGCCAAACGCCAGACTCGATGGAGTCGCAGTTACCGGAGCAACACCCGTTCCGCTGAGACTCACTTTCTGCGGGCTGTTGCTGGCGTTGTCGGTGACGCTGAGGGTCGCGACGCGAGAGCCTAAGGCCGACGGGGTGAACGTAACGGAAATAGTGCAACTCGCCCCCGCGCCAAGCGTGGCGGGGCTGAGAGGGCAAGTATTGGTTTGCGCATAGTCCGCCAAGTTGCTGCTGATGGAGGTGATCGTGAGTGGCGTGGTGAGCCCGTTGGTGAGCCTAACAAGTTTTGTGGCGCTGGAAGTTTTCTGCACCTGATTGCCAAAAGAAAGCGAAGACGGTTTTACGGTCACCGTTCCGGCCAACAGCGAAGAGGGGGCGAGGCTGACTAACAGTAGGAATGTAGCTCTGGCGTTCACGGCGGGACTCCGAAACTAAAGAACATTGTTTGCCTCGAAGCGTCGGAAGTCAAACCGCGGCGGCCACGCTGCAATCGGCGGAGTTGTACACGCGTGCATTAAACGGCCATTGGAGGCCGCGGTGAGGTCATGCCGTCCCCGGCCGGCCGCTGCCGCTTTCTCGTGATATCGGTTGGATCGCGAGAGAGATATATCGGCCTATCAACTGTTCGAAGGATTCATAGCGAGGGAATTCACACCTCTCGTTTGCCCATGATCGTTCGGTGTACACACTTTTCGTGTGTTCACGGCAACCTCTAATAGATTCCACCGTCCTGATGTGGTGGCTATTCGCCCACCGGCATCGCTGGCCGAGGATTCCCCGTGTCTTTGGCGGCCCGGGCTTCGCGCTCAATCGGGAGCGTGAAAGAGAACACCGAGCCGCTGCCGGCCTGGCTGACCACTCCGATCGTCCCCCCGTGAGCCTCGACGATAACCTTTGCGATGGCCAAGCCCATGCCCGTTCCTGGCGCAATGGTTCGCTGGCGCTGGCCCCGATAAAACTTTTCGAAGATAAGTGACTGCTCGAACGAATCGATCCCAGGGCCGCGGTCGGCTACACTGGTCACCAATTTGTCGGCCTGAACCTCACCCGTGATAGTGACAGAAACTCCCGAATCGGAATACGTGCCGGCATTCTCCAGCAGGTGCATCAACACTTCGCGGATGCGTTGCACGTCCATGCGCACCGCGGGCAAGCCCAGTGCGAGATCGATCGTTACCGGATGTCCCTCCAGCGAGGCCTTCGCATCCTCGAGCGCCGGGTGAAGTGCTTCTGGAATGAAATGAGGTTGTAGATCGAGTTTGAACATGCCGGCATCGAGTTGCGCCATCTCTGCCGCCTCGCCCACCAAGCGGTTCAGGCGGTCGGTTTCCTCGTCGATGACCGTCATCAACTCTTTTTTTGAATGGTCGTCCAGAGGGGTACTGGACAACAACGTCGTCACGCTGGCTTTGATGGAAGTGAGGGGTGTACGAAACTCATGCGTTACGGAATCAAGCAAAGCAGATCGCAATCGCTCATTCTCCTGCATGGCCCGGTTCTTACTGAGGGCCTCAAGAGCGCGGGCGCGCTCGATCGCCAGTCCTGCCAAGCCTCCCAGGGCATCAAGAGTCTCTCGTGAAAGCTCATATCCGGCGACCCCCAAGGCTCCTACGGTGCGCACTCCGAGGCGGAGCGGAACGTACGACACTCCGCCTTGCGAAATAGGCTCTCCGCGCAGGAGGATGGAGCGCAACGCATTTTCGTCCACTGCAGCGTCCGGCGATGAACGGTAAACCGAGGATTGGTCCGCAGTCACCACAGCCACGCTGCGGACGGCGAATGTTTCCTTCACATAAAGCGGTAAAGCAGTCAAAAGATCGAGCACATTTTCCGAGGCCAGAAACCTTTGACTCAGACTGTAGAGTCGCTCCACTTCGAGCCGGCGTTGCTTTGCGCGTTCCGCCTCACGACGAGCGCGTTCGGCCAGATTGCTTGCCACCAGCGCGGTTACGAGAAACGCGAACAATGCCATCCAATTCTGCGGATCCGCGATGGTAAAGGTTCCGACTGGTGGCAGAAAAAAGAAATTGAAGGAAGCAGTGGCTCCGAGCGCCAGCACCAGAGCATAACGCAGGCCCCAGTAGGCGGAAGCCAGCAGCACCGCCACTAGAAACGTCAGTGCGACTGTGGTGGGATTGACATGCAGCCTGAAATCGACCAGCGTAATGATGCCGAGCGCCGCGACTGCTACTCCGTATCGCACGGCTTGCGTTCGAGTGCCGCCATTCACCCTTGCATTGTACGATGGAGGCACAATCCCGAGGATAGGGAAGACAATCGCGACGATGGCTAAAACACCCGATGAGTGGCTGAACGAGATTTCTCCGGAGAAAGCCTTAGGCACGTTCAAACTCTTCCTTGGCTACGCCCCGGGTGTGGGCAAGACTTACAGCATGCTGAGTGAGGCCATTCGGCGGGCTAGCCGTGGGGAAGATGTTTCCATTGGCGTGGTGGAGAGCCATGGCCGCAAGGCGACTGCGGAACTCGCGAGCAAACTCGATCGCATTCCCCTTCGTCACCTTGAGTACAGGGGCACCGGTTTTGAAGAGATGGATGTGGACGCCATCCTTGCCCGCAAGCCGCGCGTCGTCCTGGTCGACGAATTGGCCCACACCAATATCGAAGGCAGCAAGTACTCCAAGCGCTATGAAGACGTTATGGCGCTGCTGGAGGCCAAGATTGATGTGCTTTCAACAATGAACGTGCAACACATTGAGAGCCTTGGCCCGACTGTCCTGCAAATCACCGGTGTGCATGTTCGCGAAACCGTTCCGGATTGGGTGATGCAGCGGATCGATGAGATCGTGCTTGCAGACCTAACTCCGCAGGCCCTGCAACACAGGATGTCGCGGGGTGACATCTATCCCGTGGACCGTGCCCCGCGCGCACTCTCGCATTTCTTCCGGCCCGGCAATCTGATCGCGCTTCGCGAGTTGGCGCTTCGCCAGGTCACACGAGTGGTGGACCGCAATCTGGACGCTTATCTTGAAAATGATGGAACGCAGGCGGCGCACACTGTCCGTGAGCGCATCGGCGTTTGTATCAGTTCCAACCCGGCGGCTCAATATCTGATCGCTCGCGGGTCCCGCATGGCCCAGGCCATTGGCGGTGAGCTGTACGTGTTCTATGTCGATGTAGGACACGATACGCGTCCGGAAGACCAAAAAACCTTGGCTGAGAATATCCGCTTTGCCGAGAACTTGGGCGCTCACGTGGTTCGAGCCTCGGATAGAATCGTGGCCCGGGGCGTCGCCCAACTGGTACGCGAACATCACATCACGCAGGTAATTTTTGGCCGTTCCGCACGCTCGGGTTGGCAACGTTACCTCTACTTGTTATCCATTCATCGGTTTCTCCGTGACTCCCCATCTGTTGATGTGCACATTGTGACGCAAGAGGCGCGCGAATGACCGACCGCCCTCACGTTCTCGTGGTAGATGATGAACCGCAGATTACTCGGGTGTTGCGTACCAGTTTGTCTGCGCAGGGCTACGACATCCGCGTAGCCAATAGCGGCGAAATGGCGCTCGAAATCATGAAGGACTGGACACCCAACCTGATCATTACGGATTTGTCGATGCCATCCATCGACGGAGTACAGCTTTGCCGAGCCGTACGTGCTTTTTCACAGGTTCCCATTCTCGTTCTTTCGGTTCGTGATAAGGAGCAACAGAAGGTGGAGGCCCTCGACGCCGGGGCCGACGACTACGTCACCAAGCCTTTCAGCATGAATGAACTTCTGGCGCGAACTCGGGCACACTTGCGTCGCCTCCCTGTGACGGAAGAAACCGGCCAGGAGATCACGGGAATTGGCGATTTCCGGATTGATCTTGCCACCCGAGTGGTGACGGTCATTGGCAAGGATTTGAAGCTGACACCGAAAGAATTCGACTTGTTGCTATTTCTGGCTTCGCATCCTCGCCGTGTTATCCCGCACCGTACTATCCTCAGTGCAGTTTGGGGCTCGAACAGCACGGAGCAACCGGAGTATCTCCGCGTTTTCGTTCGCCAGTTGCGAAAAAAGATTGAGCCAGACTCCTCCTCGCCGCGTTATCTGCTCACCGAACGCTGGGTGGGCTATCGCTTTGAGCCAGGCGACTGATCTTCTTTACGAATCTTCTTTACGAACATTTTATCTCTGCTTTATCTAGCCTTTAGCCTGCCCGTGTTGTGATCAGAAAGTCGGACGCGCTCGTCCGCGCGTGATGTTATGACGCCCGCTCACTACTCAACTAGTCCTTCGGATTGGAAAGCTATGCAAACCATGATTCGCCTTTCTTCCAGCAAGTCTGAACCCAATCGTCCTGCGGGCCGGTTCGCTACCGCACTACCGGTCTTCTTGCTCAGCTCTCTTTTCGCCTTCACGCCAGTTGCCGCTGCACAACAAGGCGCCTCCTCGGATGAGCTCTCCCAATTACGCCAGCAAATCAGAGCCCTTGAGGCCCGAATTGACGCGATCGAAAAACAATCGCAAGTGCCAGGTCATGGAGGTCCGTCCGCGGACGTCAGCGCCTCAGGGAATGCCGCAGCGGTCCCCGTCCAATCAATGGTTCCAAGCCAGGAGAACCCAGCCCCTCCACTCCTAAACCCCAAGGCTGCGAAGTCCGAGCCCTTTGCGTTTGCCGATTGGACCTGGCTGACGGGCAACCCGCGCACCAAAGAGGCTGCATTCGACTCCAAGTTCTTCACCCCAGAGATCCGTGCCGACGTCGACTATGTCGTCGACTTCAACCATCCCAAGGACGACACCATCGGCGGATCCAGCGAAGTCTTTCGCTCCAGCGAGGTGCAACTCACGCAGCTCGGAGTCGGCGGAGATTTCCACTTCGACAACGTACGCGCCCGGTTGATGACGCAGTTTGGCCTGTACTCGCAGACTCAGCCCCGCAATGACGCCAGCCCCGCCCGCGGCCAGTGGAATCTCGATGGGGCCTACCGGTACTTGTCCGAGGCCTATGGCGGCTACCACTTCAACGCGTTGCACGGCGTCAATGTCGATGCCGGCATTTTCATGTCTTATATCGGCCTGTTCAGCTACTACAACTTTGACAACTGGGCGTATCAGCCCTCGTATGTGTCGTCGAACACACCGTGGTTCTTTAATGGCGTGCGAGCCCAAATCTTTGTCACCGATAAGCTGAAGATTGAACCGTGGTTCATCAACGGCTGGCAATCCTATGGACGATTCAACAGCCGTCCTGGTGTAGGCGGTCAGATTTTGTGGCGTCCGAATGGCAACATTTCCATCGTGTCCAACAACTATGGCGTGGGGGCCGATACCCTGGGTGTTCCGAACCGCACTCGGCTCCATACTGACAACAGCATCCAGGTTAAATACTTCGACCGCCCCGACCATTTCATCGACAAAATGGCCTTTACCCTAACCGGCGACGCGGGATGCGAAACCGGAGGAGGCGTCAATTGCCTGGGCAATAGTCGCAGCGGCGTGAAGCAGAGCTTCCTCGGCTTCATGGCCTACAACCGTTTCTGGTTCAAGAAAGATCTGTATGCGGTCACTCTCGGGGGTGGAAAAATTAATAATCCAGGACGCTACTTGGTTCTTCTGCCTCCCATCAATGGCGCAACCGCAGCTTCGGGAACTCCCTACTTCACGCAAAACCCCGGCGATCCTTACAAGGCTTGGGACACGTCGGCTACTTTCGATTACATGCCGAGCCAGTACATCACGTTCCGTTACGAGTACAACTACCGGGCAGCGAATGTTCCGTATTTCACGGGCCGAGGGGGCCTCACACCTCCGGGCGGCAATACCGGCGCCCCGGGTTCGCTAGTCACCGGCTTTACCCCAGATCTTCGAAAAGACGAGAGCCGCATCAACTTTGCGATGTTGGTCAAGTTCTAATGGAGCCGTTGGGATCGTTAGAGTTGTCCAGGAGATAGCGCCATGCAGGATTTAGTTTATGTTTTGCTCACCATCGCATTCTTCGCTATGGCGTTAGGCTATGTGCGATTCTGCGATCGCGTGAAATAGGAGGACGTTATGGACGCACAATCTCTCATTATGCTCATCATCAGTGCGTTGATGATCGCGTATCTGTTTTACGCGTTGCTTCGACCGGAGAACTTCTGAAATGACCTTCAATGGTTGGTTGCAGATCATTGTGTTTCTGGCGCTGATCTTCGCCGTCACCAAGCCGCTGGGCGTCTTCATGACGCGGGTATTCGCTCGGGAGCGCACTTTCCTTGACCCCGTGCTGCGACCGATCGAGCGCTTGCTTTACCGTGTGACCGGGGTGGACGAAACCCACGAGATGCGCTGGACCGAATACGCCACCACCATGCTTTTGTTCAGCGTGGTCTCGATGCTCGTCCTCTACCTGATCCAGCGAATCCAGGGCGTATTGCCGTTGAATCCGCAGCATCTGGGAGCGGTTGCGCCCGAGCACCTTGCTTTCAATACCGCCGCGTCGTTCACCACCAACACCAATTGGCAGGCGTACTCGGGGGAGACCACCATGAGTTACTTCACTCAAATGGCTGGCCTCGCCTATCACAACTTCGTTTCCGCGGCTGTGGGACTTGCGTTGGCCATCGCGTTCATTCGCGGCATCGCGCGCCGTCAGATGCAGACCATCGGAAATTTCTGGGTAGACATGGTGCGCGCCAGCCTTTGGGTGCTCTTGCCTTTTTGCATCGTGGGAGCTTTGCTCCTGGTCTCTCAAGGTGTAGTCCAGAACCTCAAACCCTATGACACCATAAAGCTGGTCGAGCCCCAACTAGTCCAGCGAGTGGGTCCCGACGGCAAACTGGTGGTCGATGCCAACGGTAAGCAGGTGATGGATTCCGTTACCACGCAGACAATTGCCCAGGGTCCCGTAGCATCGCAGGAAATCATCAAAGAGTGGGGCACGAACGGGGGCGGCTTCTTTAATGCCAATAGTTCGCATCCCTTCGAAAACCCGACGCCGCTCTCGAATCTCATCGAAATGTTTTCCATCTTCGCGGTATCCGCCGGACTCACCTATACCCTGGGTCGCATGACCGGATCCCCCGGCCATGGATGGGCGGTGTGGGCGGCGATGGCAATCCTGTTTCTCGCAGGCGTCACTGTCGCCTACTGGGCAGAGTCACAAGGCAATCCGCTCTACCCTCCCACAGTGGACCAGCGCGCCGGGGTCTCGCAGCCGGGCGGCAACATGGAGGGCAAGGAGGTCCGCTTTGGGATCGCGACTTCCGCTCTGTTCGCGACCGTGACGACCGACGCCAGTTGCGGTGCCATCAATGGCTGGCATGACTCCTTTACCCCACTGGGCGGCATGGTTCCGCTGGTCAACATCATGTTGAGCGAAGTCATCTTCGGTGGGGTTGGCTCCGGCATGTACGGAATGCTTATTTATGTCGTGCTGGCAGTATTCATTGCAGGGCTGATGGTTGGCCGCACTCCAGAGTATCTGGGCAAAAAGATCGAGGCCTACGACGTCAAGATGGCGATGCTGGTCTCACTGGTTTTCCCACTCATGATTTTGTCGTTGACTGGGATCTCGTTGGTGAAGGGGTTTGGCACTTTCGGCATCTCGAATCCCGGTCCTCACGGGCTCAGCCAGGTTCTCTATGCCTTTACCTCGGCAGCCGGTAACAATGGCTCCGCTTTCGGAGGCCTGACAGTCAACACACTCTGGTATGACACCGCCACCGCGATCACAATGTTGTTGGGTCGCTTCTTCATGATCGTCCCCATGCTGGCTATTGCCGGCAATCTCGCCCAGAAAAAATACGTGCCGCCTTCGCTGGGCACGTTTCCGGTGACCACGCCGCTGTTCACCGTGCTCCTGATCGGGGTCATCCTGATTCTGGGCGCGCTCACCTTCTTCCCAGCCCTCAGTCTGGGGCCGATTCTTGAGCACCTTCTGCTGCACGCAGGGAAGACTTTGTAGGAATCTTATGGCAAGCCGCAGCACTCCTCGCAAATCCGTTTGGGACCTGAAGCTGGTACGTAGCGCCGCCGGGAATGCGCTGCTCAAGCTCGACCCGCGCAACATGATGGGAAATCCCGTGATGTTTGTTGTCGAAGTCGGCAGCGTGATCACAACTGTTCTGTTGATTCGCAACCCTCACCAGGCGTTTCGCTTCAACCTCCAGATCACTTTGTGGTTATGGTTTACCGTGCTATTCGCAAACTTCGCGGAAGCCATGGCGGAAGGGCGGGGAAAAGCGCAAGCGGAAACCTTGCGACGGGCCAAGTCGGAAACGATCGCCAAGCGTATGGCATCTGACGGCACCCTCAAGGAGATTCCGAGCGCCAACTTGCGCGTTGGCGATTTGGTTTCCGTCTCGGCGGGTGAGTTGATTCCCGGCGACGGAGAAATTGTGGAGGGTGTGGCGTCAGTGGACGAATCGGCCATCACTGGCGAGTCGGCACCCGTGATTCGTGAAGCAGGCGGCGATCGCTCGGCGGTCACCGGCGGCACCCGTGTCCTCAGCGATCACATCACCGTTAAGATCACCTCCAACCCGGGCGAGACATTTCTCGACCGCATGATTGCACTCGTCGAGGGGGCGGCGCGCCAGAAAACCCCCAACGAAATCGCTCTCAATATTCTGCTGGCGGGCTTGACCATCATCTTCTTGCTGGCCGTGGTCACTCTCCAGCCCTTTGCTGTTTATTCCGGTGCCCCGCAGACCGTTTTCGTGCTGGTCTCGCTGCTCGTGTGCCTAATACCCACCACCATCGGCGGTTTGCTATCGGCCATCGGCATCGCTGGCATGGACCGCTTGGTCCAGCATAATGTCCTGGCGATGTCGGGACGCGCTGTCGAAGCTGCCGGTGACGTCAACACTCTGCTACTCGACAAGACTGGCACGATCACCTTCGGCAACCGCCAAGCCACAGAATTCATTCCCGCCTTGGGAGTGGCTGAAGCAGCCATGGCGGACGCCGCTCAGTTGTCTTCGCTAGCCGACGAAACTCCAGAGGGGCGGTCCATCGTCGTGCTGGCGAAAGAGAAATACAAACTTCGCGGACGCGAGTTCGCAGCCCACGAAGCGGAATTCATCCCGTTCACCGCGCAGACTCGCATGTCGGGAGTCAATCTGGATGGTCGAGAAATCCGGAAAGGCGCGGCCGACGCCATTGCGCGGTATCTTGAACAGAACCACACAGCCATGCCCGAGGACGTGCGCGCTGCGGTCGAGCGGATCGCCTCTTCGGGCGCCACGCCCCTTGTCGTAGCGGAGAACCGCCGCGCCATGGGCGTGATTCATCTGAAGGACGTCGTCAAGGGAGGGATTCGAGACCGCTTTGCGCAGCTTCGCTCCATGGGCATTCGTACCGTGATGATTACCGGCGACAACCCGCTCACGGCGGCCGCCATCGCCCGCGAGGCCGGGGTGGACGACTTCCTCGCCGAGGCCACTCCCGAGGAGAAGTTGAAACTGATTCGCAGCGAACAGGCGGGCGGAAAACTGGTTGCGATGACCGGCGACGGCACCAACGACGCGCCGGCGCTTGCTCAAGCCGATGTCGGTGTAGCGATGAACACCGGTACCCAAGCGGCCAAAGAAGCAGGAAACATGGTCGATCTCGATTCCAATCCCACCAAGCTCATTGAGATTGTCGAAATTGGTAAACAGTTGCTGATGACCCGCGGCGCGCTTACCACCTTCTCCATCGCAAACGATGTAGCGAAATACTTCGCGATCTTACCGGCGATGTTTGCGGCTACCTTCCCGGTTCTGAATGCGCTAAACGTCATGCACCTCAAGACGCCACAGTCGGCAGTGCTCTCCGCGGTCATTTTCAACGCACTCATCATCATCGCTCTTATTCCTCTCGCGTTGCGGGGAGTGAAGTACCAGGCCATGAGCGCCGAGGCGCTTCTGCGCCGCAACCTCCTTCTTTACGGCGTAGGCGGACTGCTCGCGCCCTTCGCCGGCATCAAGCTGATTGACATGCTCATCACGGCAGCGCGCCTGGCCTGAGGACTCTTATGAAAAAGCATCTGCTTACCGCTTTCCTGATGACCATTGCCACCACGATCCTACTGGGCCTTGTCTATCCGCTTCTGATCACCGGCTTGGCGCAAGTGTTGTTCCGCGATAAGGCGAACGGCCAGATTCTGCATCGCAACGGCGAAGCCATCGCCTCGCGCATCATCGGCCAGCAGTTCACCTCTGCCAAGTACTTCCAATCCCGTCCCTCTGCCGCTGGAAACGGTTACGATGCTGCGAACTCTGGCGGCACCAACCTCGCCCCCTCGAACCAGAGATTGATTGACCGCGTTCGCGCCGATGCGAACACCTTGCATGCGGGAAACCCCAACCAACTCATTCCTGTGGACCTGATTACATCTTCCGCGTCAGGGCTGGATCCGGATATTTCTCCCGCGGCCGCAGAATTTCAAATCGCACGCGTGGCTCGCGAACGCGGCATCCCGCAGGAGACGCTTCGCAACTTGGTCCAACCTCACACGCATCAGCGCGATCTCGGGCTGCTCGGGGAACCACGAGTAAACGTTGTGGAATTGAATATTGCGCTAGACGATCTCGCGCCCAAGCGCTGATCGAACGGGCAATGTGGTCACGATATGGAACGCCCTCCAGCGACAGGATCAGAGCTGGAGGGCGTCCGTTCTGCTCGTGGCGGCGCAAAGCCCACCTCTCTAATACGACAATTCGAATGCCGTCCCGCAACCATAAGGCGGATAACAACTCGTAGTGTTGCCGCCTTCGACGGTCGTGCCGAAAATCTGGCGTGTTTTCTCGTGAAGAATAATTGCAGCCTGAGGGTAGCTACCGTCTTTGCCGCCGGTAAAGCTGTATAGCACGGTTTCGTTCCAGCCGCCCGACCCATTGGGAGACAGCTCGTAAATGGTTCCGTAGCCATATAAGCCGCCGACATTGGTAGTGCCAAACAAGTTGCCCGAGGAATCGCGAACCAAGCCGCCTCCACCGGAGCCATCTGTACCGCCCGCGAAGGTGTAGATGGTAATGAGGGTTCCTGCGGTGGTGACCTGAAACACGGTGCCATTATTGGCATAGGTGACGCCATAAAAGCCGCCTATTCCGTCGGGAATCAAAGTGCCCGGATAGCTGCCGTCGGCTCCGCCGGTGAAATTGTAAAGAATGGTTACGCCAGTAGAAGTCAATTTGTAGATAGTGCCACAACCAGTATCGAAGCCGTTATTGCAAGAGCCAGTGCCGCCGTAGACAGTCGTTCCATAGAACGCACCGCCGAGAGGCACAAGTGGGAAGTTGGGGTGGCCTCCATCGCTGGGACCTCCAGCGAAATTGTGCAGGATGACTTCGGTGCCGTTGCCCTGAGAGTCAAAATTGACCTTAAACAACCCGCCCTTGTTATAAGTACCGCCGTAGTAGGCTGTGCCGAAGACGGTGCCCTTGACATAGGTGGGAGCGGTAAACGGCACTGCCAAATCGCTTCCGCCCTGGAAGCTGTATTGGGCTAGAGTCTGACCCGCTGTGCTCAGCTCGAAAACGGTGCCGCAACCGGCACCGCCGAACGAGCAGTTGGCAACGATGCCGCCTTCGGAGGTGGTGCCATAGATATTGCCAGAGCCGAGGGTGGGGAGATTGGGATTACGACCGTCCGGGGCGCCGGTGAAAGCGTGCAAGACAGTCAGGGTGCCGGTGCGATCTAGCTTAAAAATTGTGCCGCACCCATGGGGCGGGGCTTGGGTATTGCAGCCGAGATCGCCGCCGTATGCCGTGGCTCCATAAAGATTTCCGGTGGAATCCTGGATCAGTCCCTGGGTCGGAAGGGACCCGTCAGGACCATTGAAGGTGTGGAGAGTCTTCAGAGTTTGCGCCGAAAGAGAGGGCGTGGCGATCAGTGCTGTGGCGATGGCCATCACCATCGTGAAGGCGCCGAAACTGGTTGTGCAGACTGCGGAATTGATCCGACAGTCACTGGGTGAACGAAAGAATCGATGGGACACACTGTACTCCTGGCTCCTGAATTCGGGTGGGTGGAGCAGCTTTACGATTCCACCGGGTGTGGCGGAGTTGCTTCGAAGAATTTTGGGGGGGGGAATGCCCGGGGCTGGGAGCCCCGGGGGGTGGTGATGACGGTCACGGATGGCGATAGGGCCAGGTGTCCGCTTACGTGTTATCGGTAAGTTTCAGCATCGCCTGGATAGTATTTCCCCGGTCCGCTTAAGTAGCCATCGCCACCCACAGCGATCGTTCTTCCATCCTTCAACAGGGCAAGGCCGAACTGAAGGCGCGGGTGAGCCATGGCTTTGGTGGCGCTGAACTGTCCCGTCGCGGGATCATAGAGTTCCGCGGCCGCGAGCACGACGTAGCTGTACCGGGTTGTGGAATATCCTCCTGCCACCAGCACCTTTCCGCTAGGCAGCAAGATCGCAGAGTGCTCATACCGAACCTTGGTCATGGCGCCGGCCCTGCTCCATTTATTAGTCGAAGGAGTGTAAACATCGGCAGTCCTGGAGACGGCCCCGTAGTCGGTGCTCCCCCCGGTGACCAGAACGCGGCCATCGGCCAGTAGGGTAGCGGTATGTTCGGAACGAGTGGCGGTCATGAACCGAGCACTGGTCCATGCACCGGTGGCTGGGTCGTACAGCTCGGCTACATTGGTGACGCCAGTTCCCGTCGATGTGTAGCCGCCGGTCACCAGCACCTTGCCATTATTCAGCAGAGTTGCGGTGTGCAGGGTGCGGGCTACGGAAAGGGAGCCAGTCAGAGTGAATTTATCGGCGACTGGATCGTAAATTTCTGCTGTGACAGTCGCCGTGGCGCAACCCAATGCGCTGCAGCCGCCGGTGATGAGTACCCTGCCATCCAGGAGTTTCACCGCGCGATGCAAATAGCGACCGACTGCCATTGTTCCGGCGGTGAGCTGCCAGGAGTTGGTGGTGGGATTGTAGATCTCGGCTGAATTCATAGCGGTCTGACCGCCGATTACCAAGATGCGCCCGTCATTGAGCAGCACGGATGCCGATTCCCAGCGGTAGGCGCTAGCCGCAGGAAGCGAGGTCCACAGGTTGGTCTTGGGGTCCCAGATCTGGGTGCCCACGTATACGGTACTAAAAGAGGTCGGCGGCACGAAAACCCTGCCATCGCTCAGGACGAAAGCTTCGGCGGCGTCATAGCGCAGAGTTCCGGCCGGGCTCCAAGTTTGGGCTTGCATTGTTGCCGCGCTCACGCTTAGCAACAACAGCAGGAAAGAAAGCGATCGTTTCATGAAAATCCTCCTGGAAAATTGGGCAACAAAAAGTCTTGTAGGTACTGGCAGCTCGCGGAAGGACGTATCCGCGTCGCACCTTCATTAGGCCCTAAACGGGCACGAAAATTTTGTGACGACACAACGATTCTTCTGCATTCGTTGGGCTCCGTCCCGAATTGGGAAAACAACATTACAAGCGCTGACGTGGTTCATCAGGTGTGGCGCAACTGAAGGGCCAGATTGCGGTACGGGAAAAGCAAGGAAATCCCGGCTGGTTGTTCCACACCGAATTGAACGGAGTTATGGTTTCGACGCGCCACTCGCGGGCGCTCAAATCTCTGGCAGTACGCATGACACAAGCGATCGGGAAGGATCGGCAGGCGAGAATCTCGGGCATCGCTGTTCAAGAATTCATACGGCGCATCAAGTTTCTTGAACGAATCATCGCTACTTCACGACGGTGACCTGACCGCGGGCGCGGTGCTGCCGGTTTCCCATCGCCGCCAGCTTGGTTGGCAACCGCCTGTCAGTTGCGCTAGCGATGGACTGGAGTATGCGGTGCGGTTTCGCTGCCGATGTTTGCTGAGGCTAGGAACGATCGGCAGTCCATTGGCCGATGCGCAAAATCACAAACTCCGCGGGACGCAGCGGAGCAACGCCAACCAAAACAACAAGCCGCCCGTTTTCTATGTCTTCCTCGGTCATGGTGGTGCGGTCACAACGAACGAAGTAAGCGTCATCTGGCTTGGTTCCCTGCAATGCGCCATTCGCCCATTCGTTGAATAGAAAACTGGAAATCGTCCGGTGTACCACGGCCCATAGCGCTTCTCCGTTGGGCTCGAATACCGTCCACTGCGTCCCCTGGGCGATAGAGTGCTCCAGATAGGCAATGTAACGGCGCACGCCAACGTACTTCCACTCGGGATCAGAACTAGTGGTACGCGCTCCCCACGCCCGGCAGCCACGGCCAGCGAAGAAACGAATAGAGTTGATACCCCGACGGCTGAGTTCACTCTGCTGCGCCCGATCGAGAGTCGTTTCGAGGCCGATGGCCAAATTCAAAGCGAGGTTGGCGGGAGACTTGGAAACGCCTCGGACGGCGTCGTTGCGCGCGTAAATTCCAGCGACGAACCCTGACGGCGGCAGGTTCAGAGGAGCGCCGGTCACGGGGTCGAGAACGGTCACCCACGGGTAGTGCAGTGCGGCATGGCTGGAGTCGAGGGTGGAACGGAGGGTGCGGACGTCGTCCACGCTCTGGCCATCGGCTGAATCCAGCACCGCAATTCGATAGCGCATCTGGGCGGCATGAGAGATGAGCAGAGCGAGGGTCGAGTTGGCATCAGCCGAGTTGTCTTTGTAACCGAAAGTAGCGCCGGGTGCGGCGACTGTGGAGATCTCGTCCACGCTCTCGAACGCTTTGAGCCCCGTCGGTTGGTTGGTCGCGGGGGCGATCGTGCCAGCGAAGTCGACAGTGGTGGGACGGCGCCCATCGTTGCCTTGGTTCGGACCGCCGCCGGGGATGCGGGGAGAAAATACGCGCGCGACATAGAGGCGCGCCCCTCCGTTTTCAAAAAAAACCCTCGCGGCATGCCACATAAAGTTGGGTGCAGGAGGCGCACCGTCAAACTGCAAGGGCTGCCCGTCGCCATAGGTTCGTTCGAACTCCGCGAGACTGGTAAGAGCGTCCGGAGGCAATGCCAGAGGGCCCGTGTGCGTAGGACCCACGAATCCGGCGGTGGATGTGCTGACACCCTGAATAGGCTTGGGCTGACCGGGAAACTCCTCGAGGTAGACTCCCGGCGAACTAAACTCATGCATACCCGTCTCCTGTAGTGGCAACGTGGATGCGGTCGCGGCTGGCCACGCACAGCTCGTTCCGGCGAAGCGGGCGATTTGCCGTCCACGAGTATAGAACACGCCCGCGCCAAAGAACCGGAACGAGTGCCGTGGGAAAATTCGAGCTTCGAGTCGCTGACCGTGAGTCCCCGTTCAAAAACGAGAGTGCGACGAGGTCAAAGTGGCGGGTCGTGGCGAATCGCATTGCACAATCGCGCTTATGGAATTAAGCTGTCTGGCTGATAGGTGAGCGAACGGCGACAAATTTTGTTTGGAGACAACACCATGGTCGAGCCGAATTACAAGATTCCTCCGGTCAGCATTCTGATGCTGGGAGTGAAGCAACTGGCAGAGTCGGTACCGTTTTATCGCGATGTGCTGGGCATGACAGCGAAGCAGCAATTCGAGGGCTTCGCATTTTTCGAGGCGGGACCCATCACGCTGGTGCTGAGCGAATCGCTGGCACGGGCTTTGGCGAACACGGCGGGAGCGATGGAATTGGTCTTCACTGTGGATCGTGTGCGAGCGCATTACGATACGCTGCGGGCGCGCGGCGTGGAATTCATTGCGCCGCCCTTCCAGGTCAACGGCCCTATATTCGCCGCCAACTTCCGCGATCCTAACGGGCACACTTTGTCGCTGTTTGGACCGGAGTAAAAGCCGGTTGGACGAACGGAGCCCAAGCGTTTTCACCACCGAGGGCCCCGGGCAGGGCAAAAGCTACGGTAATTGCATCGTCAGAAGCATCGCCGGGTTCAGGTAAATTCCCTGCCAGCGCACCGCCAAGTGCAGGTGCGGGCCGGTGGCTTGTCCGGTGCCACCACTGAGAGCGATGGCCTGACCGGCTTCTACGCTATCGCCTTCTTTGATTTTGAACTCAGACAAGTGCAGGTAAAGCGTCATCAAGCCCTGGCCGTGGTCAATGACAATGAAGTTGCCCTCGTAGTAAAGCGGCTGGGCCAGGATGACGGTGCCGCGATTGAGTGCGGTGACGACAGTTCCGGCGGGGACGGCATAGTCTAGACCCTGGTGAATGCTCTGCACTACGCCGTTGGTCATTCGATGAACGCCGAACACGTCGGAGATGCGCGCGTGGGCCGGGGCGCGAAACGAGCCATCCCACAGGCGCTGCGGTTCCATGTGACCGAAGGCCTTGGTCTTGATTTCCTTGCTGCGCGCGATGTCTTGCAACTCTTCGGGGCTCGGCTCTGTGAATCTTTTGGGGACGCTGATGGTCACAGTTTTATAGAGTTCCTTGCCGACGGAGAATCGGGACTCGAAGGCAAGAGTTCGACCGCGGCTGAGACCGGTCAGAGAGAGCGGATACTTGCCCGGCTTAGTCTCCAGATCGACTCCGGCCAGAGCGAACCAGCGAGATCTCGACGACTGGGACTTAGACGACCGGACTTTCGCCGATCCGGATCTCGACAATGCTGGGCTGAACACGACTTCATGTCCGAGCCAGGAGCCTTGAAGCGATTCCAGGGGCACGGGCGAAGTCGCCTCGAACAGGACAGGGGAACCGTTGACTAATTTTTTTGGGTGGCGATGGACGACCCAGGAAGCGGGATGCGGCTTGGCACTGGCGGAGGGCTGGACTGCAGTCAGGCTCAACGCGAGAACCGCGCTGAGCCTGAGCAGCAACTTCGAGTGAGCTAGAAAATTTCTTGCTGGCACGACGTATAGAAGCCGACCTTATTTTACGGCGTCTTCAGTCTTCTCCGCCGCTTTCTTAGTGGCGTGGCCGACTTTCTTGGCGCCCTTCTTGGTGGCGTGTCCAGCTTTCTTCGCCGCGTCTGCGGTGTTATCAGCTGCCTCGTCCGTCGCGTTGGCCGTTGCTTTGGCAGCGTGCTTGGTGGCGTGTCCGGTCTTTTTGGCGACTTTCTTGGTGCCGTGACCAACGTCTTTGGCCACATTCTTGGCGTCGTGGCCCATGTCTTTGGCGTCTTCCTTCATGTCCTGGCCGAAGGCAAATGCGCCTAGCGAAAGGGTGAGAAGGATGGCAGCAAATTTCGATTTCATGAAGTAGTGAGCTCCTTGGAGTTGGATTGAATTCAACAAGTATGCCGCACTCGAGCGGCGAACGCAACCGCGCGACGCATCAGTCTCCTACTCCAAGGTCAACCGGCCGTGGTAGGTCAATGGTACCGGTGAGGTCGGCCCGCCGCGAGGACTGGCCGACGAGCACCTCAAAGTGGCCGGTGTCGGCGTGCCAGCGCTTGCGATCTACGTCGTAATAGGTAAAGGCGCGGCCGTTCAGCACTACCTGCACGCGGCGAGTCTCGCCCGGCTTCAGTTCGACCCTCGCGAAGCCCTTCAGTTCTTTGGCTGGTCGCGGCGTCTTGCCCGTGGGAGGCGCGACGTAGACCTGCGCGACGTCGGCACCTGCGCGAGATCCGGTGTTGGTCACCTCAAACGCCACTTCATAATGCGGCCCCGCCCCGGTGGCAGTCTCCACCGCACGAATGGCTAAATTGGCGTACTTGAAGGTGGTGTACGAGAGACCAAATCCAAAGGGGAACAAAGGCGCGGTCTTGTTGTGTTCGTAGCCGCGGTAACCCACGAAAATCCCTTCCTTGTATTCGATCTTGTTGCTGCCGGGGATGGTGTAGTGGTAGTAGGGATATGAGGGATTGTCGGTGAGGCGGCGTTCCCACGAGATGGGCAGCCGTCCGGACGGATTGATTTTGCCGAACAGAAGCTCGCTGAGCGCAGTGCCGCCTTCCTGTCCTGGGTACCAGGCTTCAATCAGCGCCGGCACCCGATCCAACCATCCCAAGGTATCGACGCTGCCACCGGAAGTCACCACCACAATCGTCCTGGGGTTGACCTCGGAAATCTCGCGGATAAGTTCATCCTGGCCAGAGGGAAGCCGGAACTCGCGGTCGGCGCCTTCGGTCTCGGTTTCGGCTGTGTAGCCTGCCGCAATCACCACCACATCCGCTTTCGCGGCCAACGCCTTGGCGATTCCACTTACGTAATGGCCCTGCGCGACGACTCCCATCCGCAGGGAAGGTTGCACAAACATGGGTACGTCGAGCGCTTCCAGAACGAACTTGTGAGGGCTGACGCCAAGCACGCGGCTGGTCTGGTTGAGAGCGGCCAGCGGCACCGCCGAGCAGTCCACGATGACCTTGTCGTCCACGAAGAGACGGAACTTGCCGGAGTATTGGACAAAAACATCGAAGGTGCCGGCCGCTTGCGGCGTAAAGTATCCCGTCCACCGGGTCGCCTTTTGTTTTTCCTGCCCGAAATTGGACGGAAAATTTTCGTGGGGCGAACTCAGCAGAGTCTCGACTCCATCAGGATCGTCCCCACGGAGATAGCCGCTTACTGCAGATTGCTCGATGCGGGTGGAAACCGGTTTGCCCGAAACATTCAGGTCGCTAAAGGTTTCCACTGTCAGGCCTCGTTTACCCCCGGAGGCATCGGTGAAGAAGGGAGTCATTTTGGCCAGCCGTCCCAACGAGGGCAAGCCGCGAGCGTAGGTGACATTCACTGCTTCGCCCAGCGAGTCACTGAGGCCCTGCAGAAAGCTGACGCGGGCAAAGGATTCTACTTCGCCGCTGCCGCCGGCCGTGGCGACGGCAGGAAATGCATCCGGCCCAATGACGGCCATGGTCTTGATCTTTGTCGAATCAAGCGGCAGCATATTGCCATCGTTCTTCAGCAGCACCATCCCCTCGCGCGCGCCCTCCAGAGCGGCGGCACGGGCCTGCTGGTTATAGCGGGAGATCGAAAGATCAACCGGGTCGTGGTCAAACCACCCAAACATTATGCTGGTGCGCAACAGGCGGCGCACTTTGTCGTCAATCGTGGAGACGGTCACCTTGGCGTCCTTCACCGCGGGGAGAAGAGTGTTGCGGTCCATGTGATCGCCGAAAGGCATCTCCAAGTCAAGACCGCCGTTGGCCGCGGCCACACCGTCGTGGGTGGAAATCCAATCGGACATGAGCACGCCCGCGAACCCCCACTGCTGCTTCAAGACCTGATTGTTAAGGTAGCCGTTCTGCGTCATGTGCTTGCCATTGGTCAGATTGTAGGAATCCATGACCGCGCCGACGTGGGCCTCTTTGACGGCGGTTTCGAACACGGGAAGATAGATTTCGCGCAGAGTGCGCTCATCGATGATCGAGTCAGAAGTGAAGCGGGCGAACTCCGAATTGTTACCGGCATAATGCTTGATTGTGGCGCTGACTCCTTCGCTCTGCACGCCGTTGATGTAGCCAACCGCGATGCGCGAAGCCAGGACGGGGTCTTCGCCGAAGTACTCATAATTGCGACCGTTGAGGGGAGTGCGATAGATATTGACGCCCGGGCCGAGCAAAAAGGCAGCGCCGCGGGATTTCGCATCGCGACCCAACTGGTGGCCGATCCGTTCCGCGAGGGCCGGGTTCCAAGAGGCCGCAAGGCCGATGCCGGCGGCAAAAGCAGTGGACGGGGGAGGAACGTGTGCGCCGACCGGACCATCGGTCATGTGGAAGGCGGGAATGCCCAATCGGGGAATGGGATGGGTGCCGAAAAAGCTACCTCCTCCGATCATGTCGATTTTTTCTTCCAGAGTCATCTGGGAGAGGAGTGACTCCACACGTTTTTCAACGCCGGCAGGCCCCTGCGCCCGGGCCGGGACCGCAGCTATCAGAACCAAAAGGAATACAATGACAAACAGGCTTTTACGCATTCGCATCCTCCGTTCTGCATTTGAACAGCGGCCCGAGGTGCTGGCTGAGCTAGCGTCGTCACTGCAGACACAGAAACTCCAACAACAACCAGGCTTTCCGCCAGCGCGCCACCCCAGTGCGGCTACTTCGCTGCAGCAGGCTTGACCATCTCCACATCGAGAGTGATCTGGATTTCGTCCCCCGCCATGCTCGGAGCACCGTTGATCCCGAAATCCTTTCGATTCACCTTGGTGGTAGCGGATGCGCCCATGTGCATAGCGCCGCGCGGATCGGTCATGGGAGCGGTTGGCCCGTCCACGTCGAGCACAGCTTCCTTGGTCACACCATGCATGGTGAGGTCGCCGGTGATTTTCATTTTGCCAGTTCCTGCTGGTTCGACGCGCTTGGATTTGAAGGTGATATTGGGAAACTTCTGCACGTCGAAGAAGTTGGGGCTGCGTAGGTCTTGATCCCGCATGGAAACGCGAGTATCGATAGAAGCCGCGTCAATCGTGACGTCAACGGAGGTCTTGGACAGATCGGAGGGATTGTAGTTGGCCGAGCCGCTGACCTTGGTGAAGGCGCCTCGGACGGTGGAGATTCCCATGTGGCGGACGGAAAACTGCGCGGCAGTGTGCATGGGATCAATCTGCCATGCATCCTGCGCAGTGGCGGCGGTGACTGACAGAAGTGCGGCAAAAGCTAAAGCAGCGACGGTTCGAGGCATGGCAGAAGTATTCTCCTTGGCGAATGAAATCGAAGTTAGCAGGCAATATTGTAACCGCTTGGGGGAAGGGTGTCGTATCGGTGAGGGACGAAGAAGGTGGGCGGCGAAACTATTCCAAGTGGCAGGAATCTGATTGAATATGCGACGGATGGCATGGCAAGCCCTGATTTTGGTGACGACCGCAGTTGTGGGAGCATCGGCAGCGCCGGCCAAACCCAATCATCTCGCCGGGCAGAGGGCGGAGTACCTTAAGCGGTCGGCCGACCAACCGGTGGACTGGCATCCGTGGGGAAGCGAAGCGTTCAAACTCGCCAAAGAGTTGAACCGCCCAATCTTGCTGGACGTGGGAGCGGTGTGGTGCGCATGGTGCAACCTGATGGACCGCGACACTTACACCAACGCGGCGAGCGCGGAATACATCAACCAGCACTTTCTGGCCGTGAAAGTGGACTTCGACAGCGCGGGGCCGCTGGTGGCGCAACTGCAGCGGGCGCAGGCGATTCTGAACCTGCCGGCCGGGCTGCCGCTGATTTCGTTCATCACGCCGGAGGGCAAGCTGTTCTACGGCGCAGGGTATTTGCCGGAGGTGAGCCAGGGCGGCAAGCCTTCGTTCCGGGAATCGGCGGAACAAGCGCTGAAACTATTCGCGGACAAGGCGAAGATCGCAGCGGATTCGTTCCAATTGGAACCGGCTAAGTAAAACGGGTGTAGTCCCACTCCGACGGGAGGTCGCCCCCCGGGAATTCAACCTTTAGCCATTGGATTCTCAATGTCTACAAACCCTCGGGCTTCATGGGCATCCAATGCCGCAGTCTCGTCCGCCCGGAATGTCGAATTCAGATCTAATCTCGATCCTTTTCATACTCCTGATTCTGGTGGGGCTCGCCCACTTGCTCGGGAGCCTCCTGACCAAGCTTCGGCAACCGCGTGTGATCGGCGAAATTCTGGCCGGCGTCTTAATTGGACCCTCGCTACTGGGCCGGTTGCCGGTCGCCTCCGGGTTCAGGGACGCCATCCAGCACCAGCGAGTCATCCTCGACTTTGTTTATTGGCTCGGCCTGCTGTTGCTCATGTTCCTCTCGGGTGCGGAGACCCGGCACCTGTTCGGCCGCGAGGAGCGCCGAGAAGTGGGCTGGCTGGTAACCGTAGGTTCAGGCATACCGTTCCTACTGGCGCTGATTGCTGGTCCCTGGCTCGTCGGTCCCGCGCTGGCGGGGCCCAACGGCAACCGTATCTCTTTAATGATCGTCCTCGCGGTCGGAGTCGCCGTGACCTCGGTTCCGGTCATCGCAAAGATCTTCACCGACTTGAAAATACTTCACACTCGCTTCGCCCGACTAGTTCTCGGGGTCGCGGTGCTCGAAGACATTGTGCTCTGGCTGGCGCTGGCGGTGGCCACAGCGATGGCCGGGGCAAAGGCGCTCAATGCGAGGCAAATGTCTTACCACCTGCTCACCACCGTTGGATTTTTTGCGCTGGGGCTGACCATACTGCTGAGGATCGTCAAGCGCATCAATAAATCGCGATTCAACGTTTTCGCGCAGCACTCGCCGGTGGGGTACGCGATGGCAGTATTGCTCGGCTATTGCGTGGCCGCAGGGGCACTCGGCGTCAGCCTGGTATTTGCCGCGTTTCTTGCGGGATTTGCCGTAGTCCATAAAAAGCGTCGACTATTCGCGGAGGCGCTGGACTCCATCGGGAGGGTTTCTTTCGCATTCTTCATCCCCGCGTACTTCGCGATTGTAGGGTTCAAGCTCGATCTGATTCGGGGCTTTTCACTGAAGATGGTTTTAGCGTTCGTGATCGGAAGCTGTGTGGTCAAGATTCTTTCTGTCTCCCTGGCGGGGCGGTTAGCGGGGTTCCGAGGATTGGATCTTATCAATCTTGCCATCACCACCAACGCTCGCGGGGGACCGGGGATCATCGTGGCGACGGTAGCTCTTGATGCGGGCATCATCAGCCCTAGTTTCTACACCACGCTGATATTGGCGGCCGTGCTCACCTCACAGATTGCGGGTGCATGGTTAGATTATGTGTTACGAAGTGGGTGGCCGCTGCTGGCAGCCATCGATCCCCGCGAGGCTGTGCACGCGGAGCCACAACCCTATTCCAGCCCTGCTGGTGTGGCGTAGACGGACTCTTGCGCTGCAGAAAACATGGGGCGGGAACAAGATCTGGTACCCCCGCCCTCTGATTTTGAAAAGGAGGATGAGCAGCCAAGCCGCACACGATAGCTCGTGTCCGGCCCGGCGCTCCGCCGATCCCTTACGCGACCCTTCGCCCCATCACAAAGTGAAGAACCAGAGAGATGATGGCGAGTACCAACAGCAGGTGAATCATCCCGCCGGCGACGTGGAACACGGTGAAGCCGCCGATCCAAGCAATCAAGAGAATCACGAACAAAATCGTCCAAATGCTCATGTTTTCAGCCTCCTAGAAATTTTCCATCAGTCCCGTCGTCAGCCCATTCTCCCGCGAACCACGTGTAAGGTAGTTGCCGAAGAAACTGAACCATACAGAACCATGCACCAATCCCGACCCGGTCATGGCACGACTCCAGACTACCGACACTCCCATTCCCATACCATAAGGCGAACGCTGTAAACACGAAGGAACGGTTCCGGTAGCGGTTGCAACGATTTGAGCTGACTTTTCTTGCTCACGCCGTCCCAATGGCACATGGCTTGCAGGGTACCGAGTACTGAGTCTCCAGTGCCTTCGCGCCGCCTCAAATGTACGTCAGCCAAATCCCCCATATAAGGCTTTCACCGGATGGTCATCTGTGGTAAGCCGATTAAACTCGAAGTGTGTGGCTTCACTTGAACTAATCATTACGCTCAAGGCGATACCCACAGCCAACTCGATCCAAACTAAGGAGGAATACAGTGAACGACTTTAATCAGCAGTCCGGATCCTCACACGGAGATACCGGGGCATCCAGTAATGCGGGAATGTCCAGCAATGCGGGAATCTCCAGCAACACGGGAAGCTCCAGCACGGGCACGGGATTTAAAGATCAGCTAGCCGACAAAGCGACAGGCGCCAAGGACAAGGTCGCAGAATTCGGCCGCAAAGCGGTTGACAAAGTTGACAGCTCACGGGAATCGGCCGCCGGCGCTCTTGATAAGACAGCTGCGTCGTTGCATTCCAGTGGAGAAAAGTTGTCTGGAGTCGCCCACTCCGCCGCTGGTACGGTGGAAGCGACTGCCGATTATGTCCGCCGGACTGACCTGAAAGGCATGGCTGCAGACGTTCAGGACATGGTAAAACGTTATCCTGGTCAGGCTCTGGCAGCCGCCACTGTTCTTGGCTTCCTGGTCGCACGCAGTCTGCGCGGCCAAGACTAAATCATTTTTCTGTGGAGGTATCGAGCATGGCGGCGCCCCAAATGCAGCGGTCCATTCCCGAGGTGTTACAGGACATCGTAAGCAACCTGCAGGATATTGTGCGGTCTGAAGTCCGCCTCGTCAAGATCGAGGCTAAGGAAGCAGCGTCTAATGCGGCCAAACCGGTCACCAACTTCGCCGTAGGAGCCATCATTGGCTTCTACGGCTTCGGCTTTGTACTGTACGCGGCTGTTACCGGATTGGCTATGGTAATGGCGTTATGGCAGGCGGCCTTACTTGTGGGGGTTGTCCTCGCCATTGTCGCTCTTGCCCTAATGAATTCGAGCAAGAACAAACTGAAGAACATATCTGTACTCGATAAAACCATTTCAAGTGTAAACGCGAAGGAAAATGTGAACGTGAAGGAGAATGTCCAATGGACGACACCAATCAAATAGCACAGCACATCCAGGAAACTCGACAGGATCTGACCGGTAACTTCCGCGAGCTTGAAGAGAAAGTTAAGTCAGCGGTAGACTGGCGCGCTCAGTTCCAGGATCGTCCCATGACGCTGATCGCTCTGGCTTTCGGCGCAGGCGCTCTGGGTTCGGCGATTTTGCCTTCAGGGCGCTCGTCAAACCGGCAATATTCTGGAGCAACAGCTCCCGAAGCCGCTAGTTCAAGTCGCAGCTTGCAGGCTTATTCGTCCTCTAACAGCAAGGCCAGCCACGCTCTGGTAGCCTGGGACGCATTCAAAAACGCTCTCATTGGCGTAGCTACTGCGAAGCTGACGGGAGTAGTGGAAGAGCTTGTTCCTGGTTTCGAGACCGAGTTCAACAAGGCAAAAGGCTCACGCGGTACCAACGGTTCCAACGGTCAGTCGAACCTGCACACTTAATCGCCGTAAACCATCATGAGAGAGGCTCCCCGAGCAGCCGAAGCGGTTGGAGGGGGCGCCTCTCTTTTTCAGCGTATTTTCCCTCCCCGTCTTTCGATCGGATGCGCCGGTTGGAGCATCCCGAAAGAGGCGATCCCCTCTTTCCCGAAGGAAGGAAGCCACTTAGAGCGCTACTCACAGGTGCTTAACTGCTGCGAGATTAATTCATCTTTCTATCGCCCGCATCAACCGACAACCTGGTCGAGGTGGGCGGACTCTGTACCCCCCGGATTCCAGTTCTCGGTTAAGATGCCGCGCACCATTACTCACAAGGCTAAGTTGGAATGTAACGCGGACCTCCTGCTGCCATTTCTACAGCAGATTAGTTTTCTCAATAAGAAACGCGGTCCGATGCTGATTCAGCTCCCACCCAGCCTCGCGCTGGACAACGCTAGTGTTCGTCGATTTTTTTCGCTGCTTCGCGACCACTACGCAGGGGAGGTTGTGGTTGAGCCGCGCCACCGTGATTGGTTTGACGACCGCGCCGAAAGCTTACTCAAAGAATTCCAGGTTGCCCGCGTGGCGGCAGACCCCGTCTGTGTTCCGGCGGCGGCCCACCCCGCAGGCCTCGCAGACCTCGTCTATTTCCGCCTCCACGGCTCTCCCCGCCGATACTACTCCGCCTATACAAACGAATTCCTTGATGCGTTGGTCGTCAAATTGCTCAGTCTGGCCTCCACGGGGGCCCGGGTATGGTGTATTTTCGATAACACCGCGTTCGGAAGCGCAATGACAAATGCTGTTGATTTGGCAAATAAGTTGGCGGCTCCCTAGTCGGGACGGTGGGTAGAAACGGTTCCGATGTTACAGGACCTCCTCAGTCAGTCAGGAGACGGCTGTCAACTGTTTCCTGACATCGTGCAAAGGAAAAAAGCTCTTGGCTGAGCGGGCAACCTACTGCGCGACGGTGCCCATGCAGTAGCAGCGGCAGGTAAGTAGAGCCGTAAGCCCGCGCTTCACTTCGACCCCACTAGACGCTTTCATCTAGCTTGGCTCCGCGCACGCGCATCGCAAGCGGATTCCGCGACTCGTGGAGATCGTTCAGGAGCTACAGAACAAGATCACTGCGGCTCCCGTCACTCAGTCCGCCGTTCTGCTGCTAAACGACCACCCGGACTTGGATGCCCCGAAGGGCAATCCAGAGTTCAAAGATATACTTAAGAAAATCGCGACAACCGAGAGAATAGCAGCAACAAGTAACGCGGAACGGGTAGACTCGTCCCGCATTGCTTAGAGTTAGTTACTTAGATCACAGTAAAGTTAGTCGTACTCGTTGCAGTTCCCCCCGCCGTTGTGACTTGAAGTTTTCCAGTCGTGGCGCCCGTCGGGACCGTCGCCGTCACTTTGGAGTCGGAGACAACTGTGAAAGACGTCGCGGCCTTGCCATTGAATGTCACCGAAGTAGCTCCGGTGAAGCTGGTGCCGTTGATGGTGACCAGCGTACCCACCGGCCCGCTGGCTGGCGTAAAGCTGGTGATCGCCGGATTCACGGTGAAACTGGTGGCGCTGGTGACGCTGCCCCCGGTAGTGGTGACCTTGATCTTGCCGGTGGCTGCGGCGGTCGGCACAGTTGCGGTGATCTGCGAGTCAGACACCTTGGTGAACGACGTGGCGGCAAGGCCGTTGAACGTCACTGCGGTGGTCTGGGTAAGGCCGGTGCCGTTGATTGTTACCAGTGTGCCGACCGGCCCACTCGTGGGAGTGAAAGTAGTTAGCGTCGGCGTCACCTTG